>NZ_JBWKQR010000013.1:0-159527 GCF_059418905.1 Collimonas sp. GW821-FHT07E08
TCGCGGTGGCGCAGTCGTTTGTGGTGAGCGGGTCGGTGCGTAATGCGGTGGTTGAGAAGATTGGTGCATTTGCCTGATTCAGGCAAATCCAAATGCGCAAAAGGAGCTTCGGCTCCTTTTTTTATGCGCGGATGCTTTATCGATTCATTCAGGCCATGGCTTGCCGGTGGCAGCCTCTGAAATACTCATCACTGTTATGTTACTTAAATAACATTAAATGTTCATTTGATAATATTATTTCCCTGTGCCAGAATTCCCCGCACCAAAACCAAGTGCAGGGGAAGTTTATGGAAAATCACCACCAAGGGAAATTAGATGACGAATAATTTCTTTAAATCTGCATTATTGCGATGGTTGCTGCCGTCACTCCTGGCATTGCTGTTAAGCGCCTGTGCTGGTGCGGGATCAAACCGATTGGTAGCGGAAGGAAAGATTGCCACCTCGATTTCGTCTGTATCGCATTACGGCAAAGGGATTGGCATTGGCAACTTCTATGTCAATGGTAGCTGGGGCGGAGTCCAGTATAACGGTTGGGGTGGTGGTGGAAAAACGGTGTGCTGCGTAAGTCTGCCGTACAAGACCAGCATCCCCACCATGGTGACCGTGAAATGGGAAACCTATCGCACGGCGGTTACTGAGAAACGCTGGCATGAAGCTACCGTACCGCTACATATATCAGAAGCGAAACCAGGAACAGGTTATGGCGCGGTTGTGCATTTCCTACCTGGTCATAAAGTCGAAATTTGGATCGCAGATGAAGGAATTGGAAGCCCCAACTATCCCGGGCCAGCTTATCCGCGCGGCCCGGCCCCAAATTATATTCCTCTCCCCGACGAAAAACCTGAACCGGCACAGGGGAAATAAACATGGCGAATGCAAAATCCGGCCTTGAGTAGGCCGAAATAATCTGTCCACGCCCGTTGCCGACGGATTGCGGAAAACATTGCGACTTCAATTTGAGTGTCGGTATTTTTTAAGGGAAATCAGATGACGAATAATTTCTTTAAATCTGCATTATTGCGTTGGTTGTTGCCGGCACTCCTGGCATTGCTGTTAAGCGCTTGTGCTGGTGCGGGATCAAACCGATTGGTGGCGGAAGGAAAGATTGCCACCTCCGTTTCGGCAGTGTCGCACTATGGCAAGGGTATCGGAATTGGAGACTTCTATATCAACGGTAAATGGGGCGGAGTTTTATATGATGGTTGGGGTGGCGGAGGTGCGACGGTGTGTTGCGTGACCATGCCGAGTGCTACCAACGTGCCCACCATGGTGACGGTGAAATGGGAGACCTATCGTACGGGGGGCACAGAGGAGCGATGGCATGAGGCGACTGTTCCGGTCAATTTTGCCGTCCCAGTAGGAAAGAGCTCCGGTATGTATGTCCATTTTCTGCCCGGGCATCGAGTTGAGATTTGGGTAACTAGGCAGTATCCGGAATCAACAGAATATCCTGGACCTCCCTACCCCCGCCCTCCCGCTCCGGATTATGTTCCTCTCTCCGACGAAATCTGAACCGGCCAAGGGGAAATAAACATGACGAATGCAAAGTCCTGCATCGAGCCTGCCCAAGTAGTCTCTCCATGTGCGTTGCCAATGGATTGCGAAAAACATTGTGATTTCAATTTAAACACTAGCATTTTTTCAAGGAAAACCAGGTGAAAAACAGTTTCTCTAAATTTGCGTTATTGCGTTGGTTGTTGCCAGCACTCCTGGCATTGATGTTAAGCGCCTGTGCTGGCGCCGGTTCAAACCGGTTGGTGGCAGAAGAGAAGATTGGCACCACCATTTCGTCTGTGTCGCATTACGGCAAAGGGATAGGTATTGGTAACTTCTATGTCAACGGCAGCTGGGGTGGCGTGCAGTATAACGGTTGGGGCGGTGGTGGAAAGACGGTGTGCTGCGTAAGTCTGTCACGGCCGACCAGCACTCCCACCATGGTGACCGTGAAATGGGAAACCTATCGCACGAGAGTCGCTGAGAAACGCTGGCATGAGGCTACCGTGCCAGTGCATTTTGCTGTTCCCCCAGGGGATGGCTATGGTTTGAAAGTTCATTTCTTGCCGGGACATCAAGTCGAAGTATGGTATGCGCGTGCCGGGGTAGCGAATCCTGACTACCCTGGCCCCTCGTATCCGCGCGGGCCTGCTCCTGACTATGTGCCACTCCCCGATGAAAAACCTGAACCGGCACAGGGGAAATAAACATGGCGAATGCAAAATCCGGCCTTGAACAGGCCGAAGTAGTCTGTCCACGCGCGTTGCCGATGGACTGTGGAACATATTGCGACTTCAATTTGAGTATCGGCATTTTTTTTGATGGTACCGACAACAATATGGAACGCGATACCCCATCCCTTTCCCAAAGCAATATTGCTCGCTTATTTTCGGCATACCGAGATGAATGGCAGGAAGGTTTTTTTTCACACTACATTCCGGGTGTCGCGACACCGTTTGAAGAACTCGGCACCGATGGCGAAGACATACGAGAAGCAGCGGCCGGCAAGGGCGGTGAGCCGCGCATCATATGGGGACTGCTTCAAGTCCTGAATTCGGTACATAGTTTTGTGAATCGTGATGATCCAATGTTTGATGATAAGCAAATGAAAGCTTTGTGCAGCGATCACTGGGTAAAGCCTGAAGATCGACGTGAATGGCCAATACCCATTCCGTCCGAGGAAGACCAGATACTCAAAGCGCTCGGTTTAAAATCCGGTCTGGTCGATTACGAAAAGACGCGAGAGGACTTCTTGAAACAATGTGCCCTCAAGCTGAGCATCCAGCTCAAGGCGCCGAAGACCTTGCCGCGACTGGCGGGAATTTATCTCGATGTATTCGGATTTTCCCGTGGCGCAGCCCAGGCGCGCGTGTTCACCAATTGGCTGCATCAATATTTCCTGATTGACGGTAAACTGTTTGGTATTCCCGCCTATGTCCGTATGCTGGGCCTCATGGATACGGTTGCGTCGGTGGGCGTTACCAATGCAAACAATGGTGAGGGTCACTGGGACTGGGCTACGGTGGAGAATTTGCGCATTCATCCGGAGGTCAGGAACTGCGTTCATTACGTGGCCCTGCATGAGTTTCGCACTGTCTTCCCCCTCGATAGCACATGTCAAGGCGATGTCTTGCCATCAAATTGTTACGAACATTATTATCCCGGCGCACATGCCGATGTCGGCGGCGGCTATGCCCCCGGCGCTCAAGGCAAGGCGGTACGAATCGTTGATGGCGTGCCGGTCCCGGACGATAGCAAAAAGCTGTCGCAACTCCCACTCAACGATATGTATCAGGCCGCAAGAAAAGCCTGTGAATATCATTCCGCCGGTCAGCCATGGCTAGAGGTGACGCCGGAGTCCGAGACTGACGAGAATCCATTGATTGCACAATTCGCGCTGGATCCCGAAGTCCGCAAGGCGGTAGCCGGCTATTTCACCAACTGCCGCATCGTCAAGGATCTCCCCATTGATCGGCAATTACGTGCGCACGGCTTGATGTATTTGGCCTGGCGCCACATGGTAAATACGGCTGAAGGTTTTGAGCGCCTGTATAGCGTGAGGTATGCACAGGCAGCTGGAATCATTAAATACCGCGACAATTTGGGCAATATGAAAGAGCGAAATAGCCTGTTCTATTATCGAAAGGGGCAAGAAGTGTTCGCCAAGCAGATCGAGCTGGTATCTCGATATCTTCCCATTGTTGATCCAGAGGACCGGTCTGCGCGGCATAACTATAATAAAAATGTCACTGAGATTTATAACGTGATCCAGACGATCAAAGTGCCTCCTGAGGTGGGCGCATTTTACGATGAGATGGTGCATGATTCCTATGCCGGTTTCATCGAAAAATTAGGCGGCGAATTTTTGCGCAAGCAGGTTGAATTTGAAGGTTACCTGCGCTATCGGGCCGTCTATCTCGGCAATCGGACACGGGAAAATTCCATGCATGTCGCTCCCGAAGCGCGCCGCGCTTGACTAGCGGGCAGCCGCGGGCCGCGCTTCCTGCGGACGCTCGGCCGACATCGCCACCAGCCGCTGCAGCAAGGACTGGCCGTACAGCCAGTCCCCCAGGTTGGATTCGGCGTTGATGTGCCCGAGCGCGCCGGCGTCGATGTATTCGGCGCCCCAGGTTTTCGCCCAATGGCGCGCGCGCCGGCTTTCCATCCATGGGTCGTTCAGGCTGCCGACCACGATCGCCGGCACCGGCAGGCGGCCGTTGACGGCCGCGCCGACATCGAACTTGTCGGGATCGGCCGGCGCTACCAGCAACGCACCGGCCAGGTTGGGAACTTCGTTCAAGGCGCTGTGCACCGTGGTCAGGCAGCCGAAACTGTGCGCTATCGCCAGCGCCGGCTGTTCCGATTTCAGCAGCTGCTGCCGCAAACGCTCCGACCAGACTTCCAGCACCGGCGCATCCCAGCTGGCTTGCTCGACGCGCTCGAAACTGGGGTACAGCCGCTGCCAGCGCGATTGCCAGTGCTGCGGGCCGCTGTTGTACAGCCCGGGCACCACCAGCACGCGGAACGATGACAGCGTCGCCATGATCAACTTCCTCCAGTATCGAGTTCCGCCGTAGAGAGGCCGTCCTGCAGCGTGCCGGGCGCCGTGAATGCATGCAGCGCGGCTTGCGGCAAGTCCCACAGAAAACCTTGCGCATGCAGAGGCAGCGCGGCAATCCTCGCCAGCTGCTGCAGCACTTCCAGGTCGCGCGCCTTTTCCAGCCGCTTGAAAATCACCTGGATCCCGCGCTTGGCGCAGTCTTCCAGCAGGCGCGTGGCCTGCTCGTCGTGCGCGACGCCGCGCGCATCGATCTTGATCACATCCGGCCGCACCCGTTCCAGCAGGCTTGCCGCCTGCGCCACGTCGTCGGCATTCACCGCCAGCCGGAAATGATTGCGCCGGTAATTGTCCAGCACATAGTTTAGCAGCCAGCCCTGGTTTTCGGTAATGGTCGGCAGCTGCAGCACGATCCGCTCGTGCGGCAGGCCGAGCAGCGTCAGGATCCGCCGGAACGCCATGCCGTGGTTGCTGTCGACCGCCGCCAGCAGGCGCGCATGCACGCTCAGGTAGAGATCGCCCGCGGTGGCTTCTGCCTGGCGGTAGAAATTGATTGAATGCAGCATGCGGCACAGGCGGTCGAGTTCGATCGATTCGTCGTCGCTGGCCGCATGGTCCAGCAGTTTCCACAGGTACAGGCCGTTGTCGCTGGCCGAATAGCTGTGGGCAAAACCTTCATGGCCGACGATGGCGCCCTTGCCTGTCCCAGCCTCGATCCGGCGCAAAGGCTGGAATACGCTGGTCAGGGTGGTGTTGAAATAACGCCCCTGGGCGCGCCCGTCGCCGTCCAGCCAGACCCGGCAATCGCTGCGGGCAGCGTCGCGGGCCGGGTCATCCCTGGCGCCGTTCAGGCGGGCCAGATACTGTTCCAGGGCGGGAAAGGACATGTGCTTACCTCGATGTGGTCGATACAAGAAAGGATGGCAATCAGATCTTGGCGATCGATACTTCGGTAGCCTTCACCAGCGCCACCACTTCGGTACCGATCACCAGGCCCAGGTCCTTGACCGAACGGGTGGTGATCACCGAAGTGACGATGCCGGCCGGCGTCTCGACGTCGACTTCCGAGACGACCGTGCCTTCGATGATGGCCTTGATCTTGCCCTTGAACTGGTTGCGTACATTGATGGCTTGGATAGTCATGATATTTTCCTGAACAGATACGATTGGATGGGATTTTCCAGCGGTAAAAAATTACAGCTTGGCGAGCGATACTTCGGTAGCTTTCACCAGCGCCACCACTTCAGATCCGACCACCAGGCCGAGGTCGCGCACGGAACGGGTGGTGATGACCGAGGAAACGATGCCCGAAGGCGTTTCGATATCGAGCGCGGATAACACGTCATCCTCGGTAATGCTGTGGATCTTGCCGCGGAACTGGTTGCGGACGTTAATTGCCTGGATACTCATTGGTTCTCCTTTGGTAATGCGGCTGCTTCAAAAAAATGCGTCAAAAATTGCGTCAGACATCAGATGGCCCAGCCGACCTGGCTTACCGTACGCTGCAGCGAAACATCGCCTAGCGCCGAATCAAGCTGTGCCGCGGGGTGTTTCAATACGCGCGCCAGTATCCGTTCTTCCAGCTGCGCAAAAGCCAGGTTGCCGCGTGCGCGCGGACGCGGCAGGCTGATCCGTTCGTCCAGCGTGATGTCGCCGTCTTCGATCAGCAGCACGCGGTCCGCCAGCGCAATCGCCTCCTGCACGTCATGCGTCACCAGCACGGCGGTAAATCCGCGTTCCTTCCACAGCGATTCGATCAGCTGCTGCATCTCGATGCGGGTCAAGGCGTCCAGCGCACCGAGCGGCTCATCCAGCAGCAGCAGTTCGGGGTCGTGCACCAGCGCCCGCGCCAGCGCTACCCGCTGCCGCTGGCCGCCGGACAATACCGCCGGCCATTCATCGGCCCGGTCTTCCAGGCCGACCTGCGCCAGTGCTTTGGCCGAAGCCAGCGAGGCTTTCGGCAAGCCGAGGCCGACATTGCCGAGCACCCGCTTCCACGGCAGCAGCCGGGAATCCTGGAACATGATGCGGATTTCCGCCTTCTCGCCGTGCGCACCGAAGCCGATGCTGCCGCCGCTGGCCTGCTCCAGCCCGGCGATCAGCCGCAGCAGGGTGCTCTTGCCGCAACCGCTGCGGCCGACAACCGCGACGAATTCACCGGCGGCCACTTCGACATCGAGCGTCTTCAGCACTTCCCGCCCGGCGTACGACTTCGACACCGAGCGCACCCGGATGCCGACGCCGCGGCCGGCGCCAAGCTGGCCCGCGGCTTTTACTTCGGCATTTTCGACTGGATCATTCTGCATCGCGTTTCCACCTTGATTAACTTGTACTGCACACTTATTGATAACCGGGATGCCAGCGCAGCCAGTAACGTTCCAGCACACGCGCCAGGATATCGGCCAGCTTGCCCAGCAAGGCATACAGCAGGATGCCTACCAGCACCACATCGGTCTGCAGGAATTCGCGCGCATTCATGGTCATGTAACCGATCCCGGCCTGCGCCGAGATGGTCTCGGCGACGATCAGCAAGACCCACACCAGGCCCAGCGCAAAACGCACGCCGACCAGTATCGACGGCAAGGCTCCCGGCAGGATCACATCGCGGTACAAGGGCCAGCCGGACAAGCCGTAGCTCCTGGCCATTTCGATCAAGCCTTTGTCGACCGAGCGGATGCCATGGAAAGTGTTCAGGTACACCGGGAAAAATACCCCGATCGACACCAGGAACAGTTTCGACGACTCATCGATGCCGAACCACAGGATCACCAGCGGGATCAGGGCCAGCGCCGGGATGTTGCGGATCATCTGGATGCTGGTGTCGAGCAAAGTTTCCGCCCGCTTGAAAGTCCCGGTCAGCAAACCCAGCAGCAGGCCCAGGCCGCCGCCCACGGCAAAACCTGAAATCGCGCGCCAGGCGCTGACCCGCACATGTGTCCACAGTTCACCGGACAGCGTCAGCGACCACGCCGCGCGCGCCACCGCCCACGGCTCAGGCAAGATCCGGCTCGACAGCCAGCCCACCTTGGCAGCAAATTCCCAGCCCAGGATCAGGGCCGCCGGCAGCAGCCAGGGCAGCAGGCGTTCTTGCCAGATGCGCGCAGCCTGAAGCTTGCGGACCTTCCCTGTTTTACCGGCTTGCGGCCGCGCAGCTGCGGTTGCCGCGCTACTGATTGCACTCATGTCGCCTCCATCAACTTTGCGTTGCCTTCGGCAGCAGGCCGTTGGCGATCACTTCGCCGAACGGCCCGGTCAGTGCTTGCTCGCCAGAGGCGGCGCGGCCCTTGCCCAGCAAAGGAAAAACCAGTTCGGCAAAACGATAGGATTCTTCCAGGTGCGGATAACCGGAGAGGATGAATGTATCTATGCCCAATGCCGCATATTCCTGCATCCGTTCCGCCACGGTTTCCGGATCGCCCACCAGCGCGGTGCCGGCGCCGCCGCGCACCAGGCCGACCCCGGCCCACAGGTTGGGCGACACTTCCAGCTTGTCGCGGCGGCCGCCGTGCAAGGCCGCCATGCGCCGCTGCCCTTCCGAATCCATCTTGGAAAATGCTGCCTGGGCCCGGGCGATCACGTCGTCGTCGACATGGCTGATCAGTTCCTCGGCCGCAGCCCATGCGGCCTGGCTGGTTTCGCGCACGATCACGTGCAGCCGGATCCCGAAACGGACGGTGCGGCCATGCCTGGCGGCGCGGGCGCGGATGTCGGCAATCTTTTCAGCGACCGCTGCCGGCGGTTCGCCCCAGGTCAGGTAGACATCGACCTGCTCCGCCGCCAGCGCATGCGCCGGCTCCGAAGAACCGCCGAAATATAAAGGCGGATACGGCTTCTGCACCGGCGGGTACAGTGTCTTCGCGCCTTTGACCTTGATGTGCTTGCCGATGAAGTTGTAGCCGGCGTCGCCGCCTTCGCCAGACAAGGCGCCGCGCCAGACCTTCAGGAATTCAGAGGAAATTTCATAACGCTCGGCATGGTCGGCGGACAAGCCGTCCGCTTCCAGCTCGGCCTGGTCGCCGCCGGTGACCACGTTGATCAGCAGGCGGCCGTTCGACAGCCGGTCGAAAGTCGAGGCCATGCGGATCGCCAGGCCAGGCGTGCTCAGGCCGGGCCGGATCGCCACCAGGAATTTCAGGCGCTGGGTGAAACCAAGCAAGCTCGATGCTACTACCCAGGCGTCTTCGCAAGAGCGTCCGGTCGGCAGCAGCACACCGTCGTAACCGAGGGTGTCGGCCGCCACCGCGATCTGCTTCATGTAATCGAAGTTGACCGGGCGCGCACCTTGGGAGGTGCCGAGATAACGGCTGTCGCCGTGGGTAGGAATAAACCAGAAAACGTTCATGACTGCTTCCGTATATGTATGTGTTTACCGCTGCGCCAGCGGCGCGTTCTTGGGATGCCAGACGATATCGGCCACCTTGACCGCGCGCGGAATCAGGCCCAGTTCCTTGAAGCTGTCCGCCACCCGCTGCTGGTCGGCCACCAGGGCCGGGCTGAGCACGGCGGTCGGCGACGGATCGGGACGGCGGCGCAGGAACAGATGCACCGTCGCCAGGTTCAGGCCGCTGACGTCGGCAATCAGCTGCGCTACCTCCTTGCGGTTTTGCTGCACGTAGCGGTCGGCCTTGGTCAGTTCATCCAGCAGGCTCAGTATCGTGCCGGGATAGTTTTCGGTAAAACCGCGCGCCGCCAGGTAGAACGAATTATTGTTCGACAGGCCGCTGCCGGTGCTCAGGACGCGCGGCTTGAAACTCAGTTCGGCGGCGCCGTAATACGGATCCCAGATCACCCAGGCGTCGACGCTGCCGCGTTCAAACGCAGCGCGGGCATCGGCCGGCGCCAGGTAGACCGGCTGGATGTCGGTCCAGGCCAGGCCGGCTTTCCTGACGGCCCGCACCAGCAGGAATTGCGCGCTGGAACCCTTTTGCAAAGCGATGCGTTTGCCCTTCAAATCCGCCAGCGTCTTGATGTCCGACGCGGGCTGCACCAGCAACGCCGAGCTCTCCGGCTTCGGCGGCTCGGCGCCGACGTACAGCAGATCCTTGTTGGCCGCCTGCGCAAATACCGGTGGGCCGTCCCCGGTCAGGCCGAAATCCAGGCTGCCGGCGGACAGGGCTTCCAGCAGCTGCGGACCGGCGGGAAATTCGAGCCAGACGATCTTGCTGTTCTTGAAGCGCTGTTCCAGCGTGCCGCGCTGTTTCAGCACCACCAGGTTGACCGCGCTTTTCTGGAAGCCGATGCGTATCTGCTCGGGCTCCCTGGCTGCCGGCTGCGCCTGGATCAGCGGCGACGCAAGCAGCAGCGCGGCCAGCAGCGGCAGCGCCATTGCGCGGCGGATTTTCTGCAGGGAGCGGCGGCAAAACAAAGAGATAGACATGTGTCAGGCCTCAGGATTTGTCTGCCAATTTGGCAGGCGATATGGTGGCCGGCAATACAGCGTCGCGCGTCGAAATCTTCTTGGGAATCAGTTTCAACGCATAGAAGGTGTCGGCGATCTTCTGCTGCTCGTCCAGCACCTTGCTGTCAACCGGCTTGTAGATGTGCGCGTAATGCTTGAGGCCGGTTTCGATCACGTCCGGCTCCAGTCCCTGGATCGGCGCCAGCTGGGTGGCCGCTTCCTTGTAGTTGGTCCGTATCCACTGCCCTTCCTTGCCGGCTTCTTCCAGGATCGCATTGACTACCGCCTGGTTCTTTTCCGCATATTTGCGCGCGCTCAGGAAGAACTGGTGGTGGCTGACGACGCCGCTGCCGCTCGCCAGCACCCGCGCATCGATCTGCTTGATCGCCGCCGTCTGGAACGGATCCCAGATCGCCCAGCCGTCGACCGCGCCGCGTTCAAAGGCAGCGCGGGCATCGGCCGGCGCCAGGTAGATCGGCTGGAAATCGCTGTAGGCGACGCCGCCCTTCTTCAACAGGCTGATGACCAGCCAGTGCACGTCAGAACCTTTGTTGAAGGCGATTTTCTTGCCCTTCAATTGCGCCAGCGAAGTGATCGGCGAATTCTTCGGCACCAGGATGCTTTCCGCTTCCGGCGTCGGGATCTCATAGGCGCTGTACACGAAATCGGCGCCGGCGGCCTGCGCCACGATCGGCGGCGCTTCGCCGACATAACCGAAGTCGACCGAGCCGACGTTCAAGGCTTCCAGCAATTGCGGGCCGGCGGCAAATTCCGCCCATTTGACCTCGATGCCCTGCGCTGCCAGGCGCTTTTCCAAAGTGCCGTGGGCTTTCAGCAGCACCAGGGTGCTGGCGGCTTTCTGGTAACCGATGCGCAGCACCTGCTTGTCCTGCGCCTGCGCCGGTTGCGGCAAGCCCGTCGCGAACGCGCCGGCGGCGATTGCGGAGAGCAGCGCCAGCACGTGGCGCCTTGTGTGTTTGTTGCTGGTCGAGACTGTCATTGCTTGCTTCCTGTTTTTTTAGACAAAACGCTCCCCCCCGCCAGTCAAGGCGGATTTTTTACAGAACGCTGGGCGGGGTGTGTTGTCCTAGTTAGCTGATTCGGCCGGATTTTCTGCTACACGCTACATCGCACCTGCGAAAACGGAATCGGATCGAAATGGCTGGCGCCGGTTTTACGCAGCGCCAGCAAGCTGTCCGACAACTGCTGCACGCCTTCGCTGATGCGCTGGAAGATGGCCTGGTCCAGGCTCAATCCTTCTTGCTCTGACCATTGCACCTGCGCTTCGGTCGCATAGATGCTGGGCAGTACATGGCGCGCCGCCAGCGACGACAATACCGGGCGCAAGGCGTAATCCAGCGCCAGCATGTGCGACTGGCTGCCGCCGGTGGCCAGCGGCAGCACCAGCTTGTCGGTCAGGCCGAACTGCGGCAGCAGGTCGAGGAACGCTTTCAGCACGCCGCTGTACGAGGCCTTGTAGACCGGCGTCGCCACTACCACCGCGGTAGCTTGCGCTACCTGCTCCAGCGCAGCCTGGATCGCCGCGTGGCTGAAATCGGCCCGCAGCAGTGCATCGCCCGGCAGGTCGCGCACGTCGAGCTTGCTGTAGCGATGCCCCAGCAACGCCAGTTTTTCACCTGTGTAATGCAATAAACGGGTAGAGCGCGAAGGCGCCGACGGGCTGCCGGCCAATAACAAAATAGTCATTTGTAGCAATCTAGAAACCGCCCCGCCAGGCAGGGCAGTTGATTCATTCCGGTCAGCCTGTTTATTTCACGCCAGGCTGATAAATCTTGTCGAACACGCCGCCGTCGCTGAAGTGGACCTTCTGCGCATTTTTCCAGCCGCCGAAAGTGTCGTCGATGGTGAACAGGCTCAGCTTCGGAAACTTGCCGGCGTACTTGGCGGCGACTTTAGGATCGATAGGACGGTAATAATTGTGGGCGGCGATTTCCTGGCCTTCCGGCGAGTACAGGTACTCCAGGTAGGCTTGCGCAATCTTGCGCGTGCCGCGCTTGTCGACCACCTTGTCGACCACCGCCACCGGCGGTTCGGCCAGGATGCTCAGGGACGGAAACACCGTATCGAACTTGCCTTTGCCGAATTCCGCCTCCACCAGGTAGGCTTCGTTTTCCCACGACAGCAGCACATCGCCTACGCCGCGTTCGGCGAAGGTGACGGTCGAACCGCGCGCGCCGGAATCGAGCACCGGTACGTTCTTGTACAGGCGCGAGATGAAATCGCGCGCCTTGGCGTCGTCGTTATTGTTCTTCTTCAGCGCATAACCGTATGCGGCCAGGTAGGCCCAGCGCGCGCCGCCGGAAGTTTTCGGATTGGCCACCACGACCGATACGCCAGGCTTGACCAGGTCATCCCAGTCCTTGATGCCCTTCGGATTGCCTTTGCGCACCAGCAGCACGATGGTCGATGTATACGGCGTGCTGTTATGCGGCAAGCGCTTTTGCCAGTCGGCCGGCAGCAGCTTGGCTTTTTCTGAAATCTCGTCGATATCGTAGGCCAGCGCCAGGGTCACCACGTCGGCTTCCAGGCCGTCGATCACCGAGCGCCCCTGTTTGCCGGAGCCGCCATGCGACGCCTTCAGGGTGAGGTTGTCGCCGGTCTTGTCTTTCCAGTACTTGGCAAAAGCCTTGTTGTACTCCTGGTACAGCTCGCGTGTCGGATCGTAAGAAACATTGAGCAGCGAAAAATCAGCCGCATGGACAATCTGCGCACCCTGGGCTACCAAGGCGATGGCGATGACCGACCTGACTATTTTCTTGAACATGTTCTGCTTCCCTTGTTTGTAGATGTTTTTTGTTTTGAGGAATACAGATTAATGAGGCGGCCTGGAAAACAAAACGAATTCTTTCTTCTCTCCTTATGCAAAAAACAGATATGTATGGACTGGCCAGCCGAATAAAGGGGACGCTTATTCCCGCTGAATTAGCATATAGCTTTGCAAGCTGTGAGGAATCGCGTTGCCGCGCGGCGCGACGGCAGCTGCCTTGGCCGCCGCTCTCAGCGCGACCTGCCCGCAGTCCCGCTAGCCACGCCAAGATACGCGCTGGAGGCTACCAGCAGCAATGCGCAGCCCAGTCCGCCGAAGGCAATGCTCAGGCTGCTGGCGTGCGCCACAAAGCCGATCAGCGCGGGGCCGGCCAGGATGCCGGCGTAACCGATGGTGGTGATGGCGGCAATCGCCAGGCTGGCCGGCATCGCCGGCTGGCTACCGGCCGCGGTAAACAGGATAGGCACGATATTGGATGCGCCCAGCCCGATCAAGACAAAACCGAGCAAGGCCATGCTGGCAGTCGGCGCAAACACCGCCACGAAAAAACCGACGGCAGCGCACAGGCCGCCCAGCAGCAATACGCGCTTGCCGCCAAAACGCTTGACGATGCGGTCGCCGCTGAGGCGGCCGCTGGTCATGGCGATGGCAAAAGCGGCATAACCGAGTCCGCCCTGGCGGGGGTCCAGGCCGCGGCTGGCGGTCAGGAACAGCGCGCTCCAGTCGAGGATCGCGCCCTCCACCAGGAATACGATAAAACACAGCACGCCGATAAAGATCACCGCGCCATGCGGCAGCACGAACAAGCTTCCGCGCTCGCCCGGTTCCGGCTCGCGCAACAGGTGCGGACCGGCCGCCGCCAGCGCCAGCGCCACCACCAGCGCCGCCGCCAGGCTGGCCCACGCCGGGCTCAAGCCGCTCCACAGCAGCAGCGCCATGCCGCCGGCGCCGAGGAATCCGCCCACGCTGAACAGCCCGTGGAAGCCGGACATGAGGGCGTCGCCGCTGGCTTTTTCCACCATTACGGCGTGTATGTTCATTGCCACATCGAGGGTGCCTATGGCTGCGCCGAAGATGAACAAGGTAAGCGCCAGCTGCGGCGCGCTGGCCGCCAGCGGCAGGCAAGGCAGCGCCAGGCAAGCCAGGCCGCCGGCCGCCAGGACCACGCGCCGGCAGCCGAGGCGCGCCGCCAGCACGCCGGTCAGCGGCATGGCCAGCAAGGAGCCGACACCCAGGCACAGCAGCAGCAAACCAAGCTCGGCTTCTTGCAGCCCGAGCCGCGCTTTGACATACGGCACCAGCGGCGCCCAGGCCGCCATGGCCAGGCCTGCGCTAAGGAAGGCCAGGCGGGTAGCGAGGCGCTGCTTGGGACCGATATGGTTCATGGCTGGGCTTTCAGGTAGTCAGCGTCGGCATACAGCAGTTGCACGCCTTGCCGGGCAAACTCGCCGGCCTGGCTGCTGTCGGTGTCGGATTCGAGCACCAGGTGGGTAAGGTGGGCGGCAGGCAGCACCGCATAAGTCGCGGCAGTACCGAATTTTTCGCTGGTGGCGGCCACCAGCACTGCTTTGCTGACGGCAGCCAGGCTGCGCTTGAATTCGGCTTCTTCGTAGTTAAAGCAGGTGACGCCGGCGGTGGCGTCGACCCCGCAGCCGCCCAGGAAAAAAATGTCGGGCCGCATGCGCTCGGCGTCGCGCAGCGCGGCCGCGCCCAGGTTGGCGCCGCTGCGGCGGTCGACCCGGCCGCCGATCATGATCAGTTCAATCGCCGGCCGTTCTTGCAGCGCCAGCGCGACTGCAGCGGCATTGGTGACGACCGTCAGCGGCAGCTCCGGCAATGCCGCGGCAATCTCCAGGTTGGTCGAACCGGCGTCGATGAACAGCACGTTGCCGGCCGTCACCAGCGACACCGCCGCCCGCGCCAGCTGCGCTTTGCGCTCCGGCGCCTGGGCCCGCCGTTCAGCCAGCGGCCCCGGCGCGGGAGGCAGCGGCAGCGCTCCGCCGTATACGCGGGTGCACAAACCGGCGGCGGCGAGGTCGCGCAGGTCGCGCCGGATGGTGTCTTCCGAGACGTTAAGCTGCTGCGCCAGGTCCAGCGCCAGCACCCGGCCGTCAGCCAGCAGGCGTTGCCGGATGAATGCGTGGCGCTCTTTGAGAAGTAGGTTGGTCGTGTTCATATCGCCCATATCATGCACAAACAAGTGTAAATATACACAAACGTGCAAACGTGGGCAACAGAAAACCGAAAAGCTTTCTTTGCGGGATTTAGCCTTGGGACAGGACGGGATACAGGATCACCGCCCAGGTGGCGACCGCCAGCACGCAGGTCAGCAGCACTGCGGCGCTGCCGAAATCCTTGGCGTTCTTGGAGAGCGGATTGCGCTCCAGCGAGACCCGGTCCACCACCGCTTCGATCGCCGAATTGATCAGCTCGATGATGATGATCCAGACCAGCACCGCGATCAGCAGCAGTTTCTGCAGCGCCGTCACCGGCAGCAGCAAGGCGACGATGATGCCGGGAACGACGATCATCAGCTCCTGGCGGAATGCATGTTCGTTTTTCCAGGCCGACTTGAAACCTTCCGCCGAATAGAAGAAAGCTGAAAAAATCCTCTTGAATCCGCTGGTGCTCTTGAATTCGCTGATCGGCTGCTGCGGCGCGTCTTGCGACCGCGATGATTGCTTGTTTTCGCTCATGCTGTGCTGGATCTGATGGCAAGCCAGTGCGGTACTAGGCTCGCTGTGATGGAAACGCCGGTTTGCGTTAGCGAATTTTAACAGCCTTGCTGCGCTGCACGCTAAATGCTTTTTCGCCGCGCGCCGCCAGCGCGCCGGCTCGTGAATGCACTCTAATCGACGACAATAACGAAGCACAACTTTTCACATTATGATATAAACATTCCATTGCAATGCACCATTACTCCAATGAAACCAGCCACTACCGACGACGCCGACAAGATTTCGATCCAGGTCATAGAGCGCATGATTTCACTGCTCGATACGCTGGCGCTCTACCCTGATCCGGTAAGCCTGAAAGAACTATCGGCCGTCACCGGCTTGCATCCGTCGACCGCGCACCGGATCCTCAACGACCTGGTGGTGAAGCGTTTTGTCGACCGCTCCGAGCCGGGCAGCTATCGCCTTGGCATGCGCCTGCTGGAACTCGGCAATGTCGTCAAGAGCCGCCTCAACGTGCGCGAAGCAGCGCTTGATTTCATGCGCGGCCTGCATCGCAAGACCAACCAGACGGTCAACCTGTCGGTGCGCCAGAGCGATGAAATCGTCTATATCGACCGGGCGTTTTCCGAACGCTCGGGCATGCAGGTGGTGCGCGCCATCGGCGGCCGGGCGCCGCTGCACCTGACATCCACCGGCAAGCTGTTCCTGTCCATCGACGATCCGAAAATGGTGCGCGCCTACGCCACCCGCACCGGGCTGGCAGGACACAACAAGAATTCCATCACCGACCTCAGCAAGCTGGAGCGCGAATTGAGCCTGGTGCGCGCGCTCGGTTATGCGCGCGACAATGAAGAGCTGGAGCTTGGCGTGCGCTGCATGGCGGCCGGCATCCGCGACGATTCCGGCAAGATGGTGGCCGGCCTGTCGATCTCGGCGCCGGCCGATCGCCTGCAGGAAGAATGGGTGGAGGACCTGATCAGCACCGCGAACCAGATTTCCGCGGTGCTCGGATACACCTCGCAGCAGCCGTAACCGCCCAGGCAAGGCATAAAAAAAAACAGAGTTTATTCGCAATGAATAAACTCTGTTTTTTTTATGCCGGATGATAATCCGGTCTGGTCTACGTCCCGGGTAAACCCTAGGTCTGGCCGTCGGCGATCTTTACTCGCGTCAGGGCGGCAGGATGCGCGTCGGCGAGCCACCTGCGGACCCGGTCGGCATCTGCCTGGCGCGAATACTTGCCGCGCGAATCGAGGAACACCATCACGAACTGGCGGCCGTCGATCGTGGTCTGCATGACCATGCAGCGGCCTGCTTCGTTGATGTATCCGGTCTTTTGCAAACCAATCTGCCATTCAGGATTTTCGACCAGGTGGTTCGATGTCGAGTATTGCAGCGGCCGCCCGCCCGGCTCCACTACATATTTGGAATCGGTCGAATACTGGCGGATCAACGGATGCTGGTAGGCAGCCATGACCAGGCGCGACAGGTCACGGGCGCTGGCGACATTCAGGTGCGACAGGCCGGTCGAATCGACATAGTGGGTTTCGGTCATGCCCAGGGCTTTTGCCTTGGCGTTCATGGCGAGCACGAAAGCGGGCAAGCCGCCAGGATAGGAGCGGCCGAGCGCGGATGCGGCGCGGTTCTCGGAACTCATCAAGGCGATGTGCAGCATGTCGGCGCGCGTCAGCTGCGAACCGATGCGCAAGCGCGAGCCGCTGTGCTTTTCGCGATCGATGTCGTCATCGGTCACGGTCAGCACTTCGTTCATGTCCTGTTTCGACTCCACCACCACCATGCTGGTCATCAGCTTGGTCAGCGACGCGATCGGCAATGCAATCTGGGAATTTTTATCCAGCAGCACTTCCGAACTGTTCTGGTCCAGCACCAGCGCCACGCTCGATTTCAGTTCGAGCGGATCGCGCGTCAGGTTCAGTCCGGCCTGCTCGCCGGCAGACAAGACCGGCGGCAAAGCCGGCACTGCAGGCGCGAATGCGATGCGCTGGTAAGTGACTTTGCGACGGCCATGGACCATCACTACTTTCTTCACCAGCTTTTCATTTTTATTGAACGATGCCGTATCGCTCCGGCCGCGCGCCGCGATCACGGCATGTTTTCTGGAACCGGATCTGGCTACCGCTTTTTTGCCGGTAGAAGCAGCTGTAGCCGCTGGTTTTTTAGCGGCTTTTTTTGCAGTGCTGTGTTTAGTTTGGGCTGAAGCAAGAGCAACGGGCGCGTTCGCGAGCACGAGGAATAGTGACAAAAAAACAATTAACGCGGATTTGCCCATTTGCGGCTCCAATATGCGGCGATCTATAACTTTGTGGAAGTGTAGGCAAATATCTAAGAAATCGCAAGAGAATTAGAGGGTTAGCGCACTAAATTAAACGACTTTCGATGTCTGGACCAGAATTTGCGAGATAGATTTTACCGTAACTCCTGATCCAGACATTCTGACTATTTGTAACATTCAAGCTGCACGACGTCTATCGAAAACGAGTAGTCGGCCTGCAGCTCAAAATAAGCCGCCACTTCCGACGGCGCGCTGTCCCACAACGACTTGATCGCCGCCACCCGTTCCGGCGGCGTACGCATCCGCGCCACCCAGGTATCGAACTGCAAGGGCAGCTTCCAGCTGTTGTCCGCGGCCGGACGCAATCCGGCTTCGGCCAGCAACCGGCGCCAGCCCGCCACGCTGCGATTGCGCACGTGCGAGGTGTCGCGCAGCAATTCGATCGACTGGAAATAGGTGTCGCTCAACACGTCCTCCGGTGCAGCGGTATCGATCACAATGCATGTGCCGCCCGGTTTCAGCACCCGCGCCATTTCAGCCAGCGCTTCTGGCAGCCTGGTCCAATGATGCGCGCTAAAGCGCGTACACACCAGCTCAAATGAAGCATCGGCAAACGGCAGGCGGTCGGCGCTGCCTTGCTGTACGTGAAGATTTTTCAAGCCGCGCTCGGCGGCAGCCTGCTGCACGACGTCCAGCATTTCGGCAGCCAGGTCGTAGGCGATCACTACCCCGGTATGCGGCGCAATCGCGAACGCGGCATGCCCTGCTCCGCAGCCGACGTCGAGCGCCTTGCCTTGCGGGAATTTGCCGGCGTAGGCTACCAGCTGCTGCAAGTCCGCGCCCTGGGCGTGGACGGTGCTGGTCAGGTAGGCGGCAGCGGTGCTGCCGAATTGTTCGGAAACTACTTTGTCGTGGTTGCGTGCTGCGGTCATCGGTTTTCTCCTCGGGAATAGGCCATGTCGTTTCAGGCAGGATCCAGTCTAATTATTTTTTATCCTGTTACAAGACTAGTGCTTATACTAGTACTACGAATAACAGGATAAACATGGACCAGACCGGCAAACGCAAAGCACTGGGCGAATTCATCAAGACCCAGCGCACCCAGCTCCCGACCGCGGCGCTCAGGCTGGGCGGCAGCACGCGCCGCCGCACCCCCGGCTTGCGGCGCGAAGAAGTGGCCCAGCTGTGCGATATCAGCGTCACCTGGTATACCTGGATAGAACAAGGGCGCACCGTGTCGGTGTCGGCGCCGGCGCTGGCACGGATCGCCGAAGCGTTGCAGCTGTCGCGCGCCAAGCGCGCTTATCTGTTTGAACTGTCGGGCAAAAAAGATCCGCAGGCGCAGGACGCGCTGGCCCAGGAAATCCCGGCTGAAATACTGGCCGTCACCGGCGCCATCAAGACCCCCGCCTACCTGCTGGACCGCCACTGGAATGCGATCGCCTGGAACCGCGCCGCCAAGACACTGTTCGTCGGCTGGCTGGATAAAAAAAGCGCCAGCAGGAACCTGCTCGAATACACCTACTGCTCCCCGGAAGCCGCGCAACTCATCAGCGACTGGCAACAACGGGCCAGCCGGCTGGCTGCGGAATTCCGGGCCGATTGCGGCATGTACCTGGACGAACCGGAGATTGTCCAGCTGGTGGCGCGCCTGAGCGCCGCCAGCAGCGCGTTCAAACGCGCCTGGAACCTGCATGACGTAGTGGAAAAGGAAGGCGGCGAACGCCGCTTCAGCCATCCGGCCCTGGGCCAGCTGTCGTACCGGCAAGTCAACCTGCGGGTGGCCAACCGGCCGGAACTCAAGCTGGTGATGCTGCTGCCGGTTTGAACCCGCTTATTTTTTCATGACGAAGACCACGCCCAGTATTGCCACCGCCATGCCGACGATGCCGAGCAGGTTGAATACTTCGCCAAACATCAGCCAGGCCATCAGCGCGGTGGTCGGCGGCGTCAGGTAAAGCAGGCTGGTGACGCGGGTTGCCGCGCTTTTGCGTATCAGCGCGAACAGCAGGAAGATCGCGCCGATCGACAAGGCCAGTATCGACCACAGCAAAGCGCCGATGAAGCGCGGCGTCCATTGCACCGTATCCAGGCTTGGCCCCAGGTGTTCGTAGAAAACCGCGAACGGCAGCAGCACCGCGATCGAGGCGGCGAACTGGATGATGGTGCCGGTGCGCAAATCGAAATGCGGACACTTGCGTTTCTGGTACAAGGTGCCGAGCGTGATCGAAACCAAAGCCAGCAGGCACAGCGAGATGCTTTGCCAGGAAAGGCCGATCAGGCTGACCTTGGCGGCGACCACCAGCCCGACTCCGCAAATGCCAAGCAATAATCCCAGCCATTGGCGCGGCCGCACCGATTCGCCGATCAAGGGCGCGGCGAACGCAGTCAGGATCGGCTGCATGCCGACGATCAGCGCCGACACGCCGGCCGGCATGCCCAGCTTGATGGCGCACCAGACGCCGGCCAGGTAACCGCCCTGCAGCAAGATCCCCGCTATCGCGATATGCCGGACCTGGCCTGCCGGCCAAGGGGCGCGCATCAGCAGCACCAAAGGCAGCAGGACCAGCAGCACGCCGGCGAAGCGCAGCAGCAGGAAGGTCAGCGGCGGCGCATACGGCAAGCCGAACTTGGCCACCACGAAGCCGGTGCTCCAGAGCAGCACGAATACCATGGGCATGGCCGCCAGCAGGCGATGGGCTGGCGGCGCGGTGGAAAGGCTGGCTGAATGCATGGATTATCCGGGTGAGGTAGGCGGCTGGACGGCGCCTTGCCGGCGCGCGAACTGTGCTGCGAGCGAGATAGTTTGCAGGTGGATCGCTACCGTGTCTTGTATATTCTTGCCATACCCGCCCGCCATCGCGATCGCTACCGGTATCGCATGGCGGCCGGCAGTCTCCAGCAGCATGGCGTCGCGCCGGGCGAGGCCGTCGAAACTCAGCTTCAGGCGCCCCAGCCGGTCGCCTTCATGCGGATCGGCGCCGGCCAGGAAAATGATCAGCTGCGGCGAGAAGCGTCCCAGCATGGTCACCAGCGCCTCCTGCAGCGCGCTCAGGTAAGCCTGGTCGCCGGTGCCGTCCGCCAGCGCCACGTCGAGGTCGCTGTTTTCCTTATCGAACGGATAATTGCGGGCGCCGTGCAGCGACAGGGTGAAAATCGAATCGTCCTTGGCCAGGATTGAGGCCGTGCCGTTGCCCTGGTGGACATCGAGGTCGACGATGGCGACCCGCTGCACCCGGCGCTCCGCCTGCATCAGCCGGGCCGCAATCGCCGCATCGTTGAAGACGCAAAAACCGGCGCCCTGGTCGGCAAACGCGTGGTGGGTGCCGCCTGCCAGGTTGACCGCGATCCGCCCGGCATCGGTCAGCGCGGCGCGGCAAGCGGCGATGGTGGCGCCGGCGGAACGCCGCGAACGCTCCACCATCTGCGGCGTCCATGGAAAACCGATGGCTTTTTGCACACTCTCCGGCAAAGTGCCGGCGCTGACCGCACTGATATAGCGCGGATGGTGGGCCAGGGCCAGCACGCCGTCGCTGGTGGTCGGCGCCTCATGGAAATCGATATCGCCGACGGCCGCCAGCGCAGCTTCGTGGATAAGCCGGTATTTCTGCATGGGGAAACGATGTCCGGCTGGCAGGGGCAGTACGAAATGGTCGCTGTAGAAGACTTTCAAGATAGACGGCGCGGATCCGGTAAAACGGTCAGTCTACCATCGGCTGGCAGCCGCGGTAGAGTGTTCGAAACAACAACAAATAATGCGCTAATAAATTGATTTCATAAGCTTTTTTCAAATCGATATAAACAATATATTGCAGCGCACAAAAAATCTCTTGACACGGATTCAGAATAATTTAAAATGAAATTGTTGCGTCGCACAATGCTCATCGAGACCACTGGCAGGCGCAATCAACGGCTAGATCTTAGCCACCCTTGAATTGCCCTATCGCCCTTTTCGTTTTTATAGCATCGAATCTTAGGAGAAGCCATGTCTACCGTTGCAGAACAATTTTCAGCCGCCGCCAAAGCCAATTTTGAATCCAATCTGGCCCTGTTCACCGATTTCACGACCAAGGCGTTTGCCGGCGTGGAAAAGCTGATCGACCTCAACCTGAACGCCGCCAAGGCTTCGCTGGAAGATTCGAACGCTACTACCCAGAAGCTGTTTTCGGCTAAAGATCCACAGGAATTTTTCTCGCTGAGCGCAGCGCTGGCCCAGCCGAACACTGAAAAAGCAATCGCTTACGGCCGTCATTTCGCCAGCATCGCTTCCAGCACGCAAGCTGAACTGGCCAAGTCGGCTGAAGCGCAAGTTGCAGAAACCAAGCGTAAAGTCATCGAATTCGTTGACCAGGCGTCGAAGAACGTGCCTCCTGGCGCAGAAGGCGCAGTTGCTTTCGTCAAATCGGCCATCGGCAGCGCCAACGCCGGTTACGAACAGTTCGCCAAGAGCACCAAGCAAGCTGTTGAAGCGCTGGAAACCAACGTCAACAGCGCTGTCGACCAATTGTCGCAAGCTGCTACCAAGACTGCCGCCCGCGCCAAGAAGTAATTTGCAAAACTGGCGTGCCTGGCGCGCCAGCCTGAATCTCCTCGGTACCCGCGATAGCGGTATCGGTATTTACCCCGGCCAGCCGGGGTATTTTTTTGCCCGGCGCCTTTTATTTATCCGCTGCGGGCTTGACCTGGGCCACCAGTTTCAACAGCCGCTGCAGCGCCGCTTCATCCATCAAGGCTGGCAGGTTGCAAATATGCAACAGCTGTTGTTCGATGTTTTTCGCCGAACCGCCCGCCTTCAGCGATGCTTGCAATACTTCCACCTGCAACTGCAAACGCTCGCGCGACAACGCCGGCGGGCTATCGACGCCAGCCAGGATTTCCGCCAGCAGCAACTCTTGCTGCAATACCGAGCGCTGGCTTTCCAGCGTGGCAGCGTAGCCGCCGGCGTTCTGCAAGCCACGTTCGAAACGCGCCGCGACAACCTTTTCAAAGGCTGGCGCCAGCCGCGGCAATGCCTGCCAGCGGTTGCGCCAGTCGGCTTCGAGCGGATTCTCGGCAGCCGCTATCAGCGTTTCAAGCTGCTGGCACAAGACCAGCTTGTCGCGCAGGGCATCGGCTTGCGCCAAAGCGGCCTGGCGCCGGCCCTGCTCGAGCTGCGCCTGCAGGGCGCCGAGCGCGGCCTGGAAACGTGCTTCAACCTGGGCCTGGAGCGCACGCGGCACCTGCCCGCCGCGCGACCATTCCTGCTGGGCCTGCTGCAGGATTTTCGGCAATTCTGCCGCCGGCTGGTTCACTGCGGCTTCCAGCGCCGCACATTGTTCTTCGCGCAAACGCAGGTTATCGCGCCGCTCGGCATCGGCGCTGGACGCCGCTTCCTTGCGCTGGGCAAAGATGGCGTCGCAAGCGCTGCGGAAACGCTGCCACAGTTCCTGCTCATCCTGGCGCGGCAAAGGCAGCGCCTTGGCGTGCTCTTGCCAGCGCTGTTGCAATTCTTTCACGCGCTCGGCGGTATCGCGCTGATTGGCAGGCAATTGCGCCGCTTCGGCAATCAGCTGTTCGCGCTTGGCGATTTCGCCGGCCTGCTGTTGCGCCAGCGGCGCCAGCAAGGTCTGGATGGCTGCGACAAAACTGCTATCGAGCGTCTTTTTTTCGCCACGGTTGATCGGCCCCAGGTTTTTCCAGGCTTGCTGTTTCTGCTGGCAAAACTGGGCGATGGCTTTCCAGTCCGCTGCCGCCCCGGCCGGCTGTTCTGCCGGCAAGACCGCCTGCGCATACTGCTGTACTTCGTCGATCAGGGCGCGCGCGCTGCCTTGGTTGGCTTGGCGCTGTTCGGCTTGCTGCTGGAAATGCGCCGCCACCGGCGCATAGGCGCTGGTGCACGCGCTGTCAAAACCTTCCCACAGGGTCTTGGGCGCCGGACCTGAGCTGACATCCAGGGATTTCCAGCGCGCCCGCAGGCTGCCGATTTTTTTTGCCAGTTCGGCCGGCGCCAGCGCTTGCTGTTGCAACTCTTGCGCGGCCTTGGTCAATTCTTCGCGCGAAACATTGCCGCCCCAGCGCGCCCAGCCTTGCAGCCGCGCCAGCTCGGCGCGCGCTTGCGCCAGGCGGCTGCTTTGCGCCGCGCTCGGCTTGTGCTGCTTGAAATCGACGGCCCGCAGCGTTTTGTCGAAATCCATCGCCGCTTGCAGCGCGCCGTCTTCCAGCGCTTTCTCAAGGCCGTCCAGGGTTGCGTCGATTTGCGGGCGCTCGCTTGCCTCTGCCGTTGCTGCCGGCGGGCGAGTCCTTTCCGGTTTGCTTGGCGCTGCCACCGTATATTGCTTCAGCAGTGCCTGGTATCGTTGTTCCAGGCTATCGTCAAACAATGCCGCCGGCAATCTGGACAAGGCTGACCAGCCCGCCTTCAATGTCTCCGCATCCAGCGTTTCGGCGGTGCTTTCCCAGCTTGCCAGCAAATCGCTGCGCGCCTGCAAGGCGGATTGATGCTGCTGCAAATCCGACAGCAGCTTGCGCAACGCTTGGGCTTCCTGAGCAAACTCGGCCGCCAGGTGGCGCGGCAAGGCCGGCGCCTCGGCATGGCTGGCGCAAGCCGCCATCTGCGCTTCCAGCGTGTCGAGTTCCTGCTGGTTCTGCGGCTCGGCGGCCATGGCTGTCTTGAGCTGCAGGTGCAATGCGCGCGCATTGGCCAGGACACCGATCGCACTGCGTTGCAAATCGGCCTGGGCTGCCAGGCGCTCGGCAAGCGCCGCGCGCACTTGCGAAAATTGCTGCTGCAATCCAGCCGGCGCATCCTTGGCGTCCCAGCCCCGGTCCAGCTCTGCCACCTGGTTCGGCATCAGCTGCTGCTCCTGCAGCAAGCGCTGCGCCTGCGCCACCGATGCGGCTGCCTTTTCGGCAACCTGCTGTTGCTGGCGTCCGCTGTCGAGCCGTCCTTGCATCAGCTTGGCGACGCGCCGGTCAGTGTTGCGGCATGCCTGCAAAACCTGCTCCAGGGCCGCGGGGGATTGCACCAACTGCGCCGCGCACAAACGGGCATCGGCAAACGCGGATTGCAGAATGAACGCCACCGCGGCTGTTTCATCAGTCAAAGCCTGCGCTTGCTGCAACGCTTGCTGCCGGGCCTGGTCCGATACCTGCCTGGCCTCGGCGCGCAATGCGGCCTGTGGAGCAACGGCGGCTTGCGGCGCTTTGCGGTCGGTACGGTCTGCGCGCTTGAAAAGGAATCCGAACATATGATGTCAATCAGATAGCAGCGGATTGCCGCCGATCGCCGGCGGCAAACGCTTTGGTTAAGTGGGAAAATGAGTGGGGTAGGAATCCGATGGGGCCGGTGTCATGCCGGCCGGTAATCTGCCTTTAGCTGGTCCAGGCCTGCCAGCATTTTCTTGAACGCTGCCGCGCTTTGCACCGGTTCGCCCTTGACGCCGAGATCGATGTGGCGCCGGGTGCCGGCATCGCCTACGTGCGGCAGGCTGAACACCTTCACCAGCGGAAACTCCGCCTCGATGGCTTCCATCAATGGCGTCAGCGTCGATTCCATCGCCTCGAACACCAGCACCGACTGTTCCAGCTGCGGGTCCTGGTGGAAGCGGTCTGCGTAATAGGTGTCCAGCACCCACTCGAACATGGGCCAGGCCATCACCGGGAAACCCGGCGCGAAATAATGGGCGCCCTCCCCTTGGTGCGGCACCGAAAAGCCGGGGATCTTGTTGAACGGATTGGGGATGATGGAGGCGCCTTGCGGAAACTCGCCCATCTTCAGCCGGTGCAGGTTGTCCGGCGTATCGTAATCCAGCGCCAGGCCGGCGTCGCGCGCGGTGTCGGCGATCCGTTCGCGGATTTTCTCGCGTGCCTCGGGATGCAGCACCAGCGGCACGCCCAGCGCCGCGGCGGCGCACTGGCGGGTGTGGTCATCCGGCGTGGCGCCGATGCCGCCGGTGCAGAACACGATGTCTTCGCTGTCGAAAGTACGTTTCAGGGTGGCCGTGATACGGGCCGGATCGTCGCCTATGTATTCCGCCCAGTCCAGGCGCAAACCCCGGGCAGTGAGCATTTCCAGTATTTTTGGAAAGTGTTTATCGACTCGCCTGCCTGACAGGATTTCGTCGCCGATGATGATAAGTCCGATTGCCATGGGGATCGCCGTTCAGCTGAAGATGGATAGAAGTATTTGGCAGAAAGATAATTAATGACGTCAAGGCATTCCATGCCGATCTTAACCCCGAATCTTTACCGGCACATGAACCCTAGGGCGTATCGGACAACTGGTGGATCACCTGGCCCTCGCCGCGTTCAGCCATAATGATAGCAGCCTGGCCCGCCGCCCGATATTTGGCCAGCGCCGCCAGGCAATAATATTCAAACCACAGCCCGGTAAACACGAATACCAGCACATACAGCCAGATGGAACCGGCCGCCAGCAGGGGAAACACCACCAGCCACAAGGCGCCGCCCAGCCACAATACGGTCGGCGCCGCGCCCAGGGCGCCGGCGATCACCCCGATCAGCAGCAGCGGCCAGCGATGGATCCGTAGCAGCGCCCGCATTTCGTCCTTGTCGGCATGCGCCGCCAGCGCTTCGTAGGCAAACACCCGGTACGTCAGCCAGCCCCACAGCACCAGCGGCACCAGGAAGGCGAAAGGCGGGATCAGCCACAGCGGCAACGTCACCAGCCACAGCACGCAGAACAGCAGGAAGGCGGTAAAGGAAGTCCAGGCGCTGCCGAGCAGCGAGCCGCCGTGGCGCAATTCGAGGTCGGGGAAATGGCGGCGGCCGATGTGGCGCGCGGTCGCCGGCAAGGCAAACGCGCCGACGAACAGCAAGGCGGTCAGGATCATCAGCGGCAGCAAAGCCCACAGCGCCAGCCACGGCACGATGACGGTCTTGAGCGCGCCCAGGCCGAGCCAGGCCGGCACATAATTGGCAATGCCCCAGCCGTCGTTGCCGGCAAAATAATTCTTTTGCAGCCAGTCGATCATCGGCTGCAAACCCCACCACAAGGCCAGCCCCCAGATCACGATCGACAGCACGAAGGGCAGGAAAGTCAGCATCAGCATGCGGTAATGCAGCTGCGACAGCAAAGCCCGGCCGAAGGCTACCAGTACCGGGCGCATCAGCTGGACCGCCTTCTGGAAAATTCGACCATGCGCTTCAGGCCCAGCCACTGCTGCGACCAGAAGCCGCTTCCGTAGTCGCGGACCGGCCTGCCTGCGCTCGGCAGCTGGTCGCGCACGCCGGTATGTTCAAAAGTCTTGCCGAAATGCGCGCTGCGGAAAAGAACATCCCAGAACGCAAACAGCACGCCGAAATTATGGCCGCCCAGTGTTCCCTTGCCCTTGCTCTCGTGGCCGACGCCGACCGCGTGGTGCCAGCGGTGGAAGCGCGGCGAAACGACGATGGCGTCGCCCAGGCGGCCGAAGTGGATCCGCACATTGGCGTGCTGCAGGCTTTGCAGCATGCGGGTGATCGACACCAGCAGCACGTATTGCGCCGGCTCGACGCCGATCGCCAGCGCCACCAGCGCCATCACGACGTCATGGATCAGGCCGTCGAGCAAGTGGTTGCGGTCGTCGCTCCACAGGTTCATGTTCTGCTGGCTGTGATGCAGGCTGTGCAAACCCCACAGCCAGCCGAAGCTGTGCTGCGCGCGGTGGTACCAGTATTCGCACAGGTCCAGCACCACCAGGTACATCAGGAAGGTGACCAGCGGCCGGTCGGTAATGCCGGGCAGCAGGTCTTCCAGGTTGAACGGGTTGATCCCTTGCAGGTGCAGCAGCTCGGCGACTTTCGCCACCAGGGGATCGACCAGGAAAAACACGAATACCGAAAAAGCGCCGAGGCGGTACAGCACGGTATACAGGAAATCGATCCAGCGCGCGCGCCGGTCGTTGAAGCTGTGCACCGGAATCCACGCTTCCAGCGGCCGCAGGATAAGGAACAGGAGGACCAGTTCGCAGACGCCGATCAGGAACCATTCGGTGCCGTCGAAAGCATCTTCCAGGTATTCGCTGAAACCGGCATGGAACATGAGCGGCTGCACCACCGACTGGAACAGCCATGCCTGGACGCCGGCGAACCAGTCTACCAATGTATTTATCATGAAGCCTTATGCGCCTTTCCCGCCTTGATTTCCGCGACCGGGCCTTTCAGGCTGCCTTGGTAGGCCGGATGGTCGCGCAACGTCGCAAAACAAAATCCTTTTTTCTCCAGGCCGCTGATCAAGGGCTCCAGCACCGCCGGCGCCCACGGATCCTTGCGCGACCAGATTCCCAGGTGCGCCATGACGATATCGCCGTCCTTCAGATTTTTCAGCGTGCGCTCCAGCAGCACCTGGTTCGGCCATTTATCGCTAGGCAGTTCGTCGCCTGAAAAACCGGCCGCGGCCCAGGCCACATGCTTGTAGCCGCAAGCCTCGCCGGCCGCCAGCGTATGCGGCGTCAGATGGCCGCCGGGCGTGCGCCAGAAACGGTCGATGTGCTTGCCGGTCAGCATCTGGAAACGCTGGTCGACGCGGTTCAGCTCATCGCAATATTGCTGCGGCGTCCAGGCCAGCAGCTTGCCGGCGCTGGCGCCGAACTGCGGTTTCACTTCGATCTTGCCGTCCGCCAGGTCGCGCTTGGCGTACACATGGTCGAAAGTATGGCTGCCGAAAGCGTGGCCGTCAGCCACCAGCGATTTCCAGAACGGCGCCCAGCTCGGGTCCAAGGTGTAATCGCCATTCACGGTTTTTTCATTGGCCAGGAAAAACGTGGCCTTGATGCGATGCCGCCTCAGGGTCTGTGCGATGTATTCGGCCTGCGACTGGCTGCCGGTGTCGAAACTCAGGTAGACCGTGCCGCTGCATGCCTTGGCCGTTTGCGGCTGCGCCAAGGCCAGCGTGGCCGGCGCCAGGGCCGCCAGCGCCAGTGCCGCCGTCAGCCAGCTACGCCTGGTTGCGGGGAACATGCGCATCACGATTCGGAAGCACGGTTATTGAAATAGATGCCATGCGGCGAACGCCCCACAGGAATCGTCTTGATCACTTTCCGCGTGCCCAGGTCGACTACCGACACCCTCTTCAGCCAGCGCTGGGTGACCCACATGGTCTTGCCGTCGGCGGTGATCTCCATGCAGTCCGGGCCGCCCGGGACAGCGATGCTGCCGACGCTTTCCAGGGTGTTCAGGTCGAGCAGGTTGATGCTGCCGGCCACACGGTTGGAGACGAATACATGGCGATTGTCGCCTTGCGCACGGAAATTGTGGGCGCCGTCGCCGGTCTTGATCTTCTTGACGATCTTCTGGGTGCGCCAGTCGACCACGGCCACGTAGTCGCTGCCCATCACCCCTACCAGCAGGTATTTGTTGTCCGGCGTCATGTAGACCCCGGCCGGCTGCTTGCCGATCGGCATGGTCCATTTCACCTTCTGCGTCGCCAGGTCGACCGCTGCCAGCTCATCGCTGCCCTGCAGGGTGATGAACGCCAACGCACTGTCGGCGGTAAACGCCATGTGGCTAGGCATGGACGGCAGCGGCAAGCGCTTGGCCAGCTTCAGGTCCTTGCCGTCGTAACCGTAGATATCGATGCGGTCGAGGCGCAGGCCGTTGGCGATGAACCATTTCTGGTTGGGTGAAAAACCGATCTGGTAAGGGTCGACAATATCTTTGACCTGGCTCTGCAGCTGCCCGCTTTTCGGGTCCAGGAACAGCAGGGAATTGCCGGTGGCGGCAGCCACGATCAGCGACTTGTTGTCCGGCGTAGGCATCAGGTGGTGCGGCTCTTTGCCGACCGGGAACGTATTGATTTCCTTATAAGTCGCCTGGTCCAGCAAGGTGATGGTGGCGTCGCGCGAATTGAGCACGACCACGGCGTTGCCGATGGCCGCTGCCGGCGCGGCGGCGAAAGTGGAAAATGCAGTCAGCAGGCCGCAGGCGGCCAGTACGGAACAACGGACAGAACGGCGAACAAAAACTGGCATGACAACGAACATGGGGGAAACCCAGAGAAGCGAAAACAACTATTTTACCGCGCATGAATCGCAGCCACGGATTTAAATGGCTTTTGCCGGCCAGCCGAAGCAACACACTAGATTGCCGCGCGGCCCGGGTTGACGGCCGGATTTTCGTTTACACTGCATTACCCTGCCCGGCGGCTGGCTTTGGCACGCAGCCTGGCACTATCAACTACTTTAAAAGGACACCCATGTCGACCACCACTACCGTTTCCGGCCTGCAATATGAAGATGTCACCGTTGGCGATGGCGCTGAAGCAAAAGCCGGCAACCACGTGACCGTGCATTACACCGGCTGGCTGCAAAATCCCGACGGCAGCGCCGGCAAGAAATTCGACTCCAGCAAGGACCGCGGCGATCCGTTCGAATTCCCGCTGGGCGCCGGCCACGTCATCAAAGGCTGGGACGAAGGCGTGCAAGGCATGAAAATCGGCGGCGTGCGCACACTGATCATTCCGGCAGCGCTGGGTTACGGTCCGCGCGGCGCCGGCGGCGTGATTCCACCGAACGCCACCCTGATTTTTGAAGTTGAGCTGCTGGGCGTATAAGTCCTACGGCGCCTTGATGAGCCATTTCAGCCTGCCTGGCCTGAACCCGCTGCGGCTGGCAACGGTGCTGCTGCTTGCCGTGCCGCTGCTCGACGCCTGTACGGTGGTCAGCGTGACCACCAGCGTGGTCGGCGCCGGCGTCAGTGTCGGCAGCGCGGCTGTAAGCGTTGCTTCTACCGTAGTTGAAGGCACTGTCAAAGCAGGTTCCGCAGTAGTCGGCGCGGTCACCCCTGACTGAGCCGATTTTTCCCTCTTCCTTGATACGAGATCCCCATGAACCTCCAAGCCCAATTCGAACAAGCCCAGGCCGACTCAAAAACATTGAGCGAGCGTCCTGACAACATGACCATGCTGAAGATGTACGCCCTGTTTAAACAAGGCAGCAGCGGCGATGTCACCGGCGAACGCCCTGGCATGACCGATTTTGTCGGCCGCGCCAAATGGGATGCATGGAATGAGCTGAAAGGCACTGGCCAGGACGATGCAAAACAACAATACATCGACCTGGTCGAAGACTTGAAAGACTAAGGCAGGATCCGGGCCGGCCTAACTCAGCGTAACCCGGCCCAGCACTTCCGGGTTAAGCAGGTTCGGCGGCCATTTGCGCTCCGCTGTCGGCAGCAAGGCCGCCAGCAGGTTGACCGCCGCACAGTCGGCCATCGCGCGCCGCGTAGGCTCGGAGGCGCTGGCGATATGCGGCGTCAGCACCACATTCGACAGCTCCAGGAAACCGGGATGCAGCGCCGGTTCGTTCTCGAATACATCGAGTCCGGCAGCGGCGATTTTCTTGTCGCGCAATGCCGCGATCAAGGCCAGGTCGTCGACGATGCCGCCGCGCGCCAGGTTGACCAGGGTCGCGCCCGGTTTCATCAAGGCCAGTTCGGCCGCGCCGATAGTATGGTGCGATTCCTTCGAATACGGCAGCACCAGGATCACATGGTCGGCCGCTGCCAGCAATTCTTCCTTGCCGGCATAGCGCGCGTTGTTGGCGCGCACTTCCAGCTCCGGCACCAGGCGTGAACGGTTGTGATACAGCACTTGCATGTCGAAGCCCAGCGAGCGCCGCGCAATCGCCTGTCCTATGCGTCCCATGCCGATAATGCCGAGCGTGGCGCCATGTACGTCCGCCCCCAGGAAACTGTCGTAGCGCCACTGCTTCCAGTGTCCCGCGCGCAGCCAGTGCTCGGACTCCGTCACCCGGCGCGCAGTTGCCATCAGCAAGGCCCAGCCGAAATCGGCGGTGGTTTCATTCAGCACATCCGGCGTGTTGGTCACCATCACGCCAGCCTTGGTGGCCGCCGCGACATCGATATTGTTATAGCCGACCGCTTGGTTGCACACCGCCTTCAGGCGTGGGCAAGCTTGCAGCAATTCCGCCGAGATGCGTTCGCTGGCGGTGGCGATCACGCCATCCTTGTCGCTCAGTTTTTGCGCCAGCTCGGCCGCGCTGAAGATGCGGTCTTCCTGGTTGCTTTCGACGTCGAAGTGTTGCTGCAAGCCGGCGATCACTTCGGGAAACACGGCGCGCGCCATCAATATCTTTGGTTTCATGGTTCCGCCACTAACGGGGAAAAATCAATGGAAAAAAATAAACGTCATTATCACGAACAACGGCAACAATACCACGCAGGCCCAACCCATGTAGCCGAAGAAAGAAGGCATGCGGATGCCGCGCTCTTCGGCGATGGCTTTCACCATCAGGTTCGGGGCGTTGCCGATATAGCTGTTGGCGCCCATGAACACGGCGCCGCAGGAAATCGCCGCCAGCGTCGCCGCCAGCCGCGTCATCAGTTCGCCCGCATCGCCGGAAGCGGTATTGAAGAATACCAGGTAGGTCGGCGCATTATCGAGGAAAGACGAGAGTATGCCGGTAGCCCAGAAATACATGACATTGTTGGGCTGGCCGTCGGCGCCGGTGACCGCGCTGACCACCAGGCCGAAAGCGCCCTGCTCGCCGGCGCGCAGCATGGCGATCACCGGAGCGATGGTGACGAAAATGCCGGCAAACAGCTTGGCGACTTCAAGGATCGGTCCCCAGGTGAAATCGTTGCCTTCGCGGGCGACCTTCGGCGTCAGCCACAGCGAGACCACCACCACCGCCACCAGCAAGCCGTCGCGCAGCAGGTTCTGCAGCTCTACCGTGGTGCCATAGATGTCGTAGCTGACGCCCGGTTTCCAGAAACCGCTCATCAGTACCAGCAGCACCACCAGGGCCAGCAGGATGAAATTGAATTTTCCTTCGAAGCGCAGCCTGGCGTCGTCCGGCGTCGGGTCGAGCGACGGCGCGAATTCCTCTTCGCGCTTATGGAAATAAAAGCGGTCCAGCAAATAGAAAATCACCAGCAGCGAGCCCCACATGAACATGGTTTCGCCGAAGATGTTCTTGACGGTCCAGGAAAAATCCACGCCCTTCAGGAATCCCAGGAACAAGGGCGGATCGCCGAGCGGAGTCAGGGCGCCGCCGGCATTGGCCACCAGGAAAATGAAGAAGACCACGATATGCACCACATGCTTGCGATTGTCATTGGCCCGGATCAGCGGCCGGATCAGCAGCATCGAAGCGCCGGTGGTGCCCATCAGGCTGGCCAGCACCGTGCCGATCGCCAGCAGCCCGGTGTTCAGGGCCGGCGTTCCATGCAGGTTGCCGCGCAAGCATATGCCGCCGGCCACCACGAACAGGGCCGTGAGCAGGATGATGAAAGGGAAATACTCAGCCAGGAAGGCATGCACTACGCCGGCGGCGGCTGTCGGCACGCCAAACGCCAGGGCGCAGGGAATCAGGAAAGCCAGTGACCAGGCGACGGCAATCTTGCCGTAATGGTGGTGCCAGAAAGCCGGCACCAGCAGCGGGCCAAGCGCAATCGACAGCAGCAAGCCCATGAAAGGCACGCCCCACCAGGCCGACAGCTGGGCGCCGTCCAGCTCCGCTGCCTGCGCCGCCATGGGCAGCAAAGCAATCAAGATAGCGAGTATTTTTTTGTGCAATGTAATCTTCCAGATAAGGTGATCGATCGAAGCCGGCTATTTTAGCCTGGAATCAATATCAAAAAAATAACAAAGACACCACACTATGTTGCCGCGGCAACCGGCTCGGCGATCTCGAAAACCTGGCGCAGGTAATTCAGGTAAGCCTGGTCATCGCACATGTTCTTGGACGGCGTATCGGACAGCTTGGCGACCGGCTGGCCGTTACAGCGCACCATCTTCATGACGATCTGCAACGGCGTGTAGCCGAGGTCGTTGGTCAGGTTGGTGCCGACGCCGAACGCTACCCTGGTCCGGTCCTTGAAACGCAGGTACAGCGCATTGACCTTGCCGAAATCGAGGCTATCGGAAAACACCAGCGTCTTGGTCGAGGGATCGACCCGGTTGTCCTGGTAATGCTTGATCAGGCGTTCGCCCCATTCGAACGGATCGCCTGAATCGTGGCGGGCGCCGTCGAACAGCTTGCAGAAGTACAGGTCGAAATCGCGCAGGAAAGCCGCCATGCCGTAAACGTCGGACAAGGCGATCCCGAGGTCGCCGCGATACTCCTTGGCCCACATTTCAAAGCCGTAGATCTGCGAATCGCGCAGCCGCGGACCGAGCGACTGGCAGGCTTGCAGGTATTCGTGCGCCATCGTGCCAAGCGGCGTCATGCCGTATTTCATCGCGAAATGGACGTTGGAAGTGCCGACCAGGTGCTGGGCAAAGTCGCGCTGCAAGGTCTGCACCACCTCTTCGTGCCAGCCGCGGGAAAAGCGCCGGCGCGTGCCGTAGTCGGCCACCTTGCAGCCGGCCATGGCAGGGTCGTCGCGGATCAGGGCCATCTTGCTTTGCAGGCGCCGCCGCCCTTCGGCGTGGTCCGGCGCGCTCTGGGTCGCGCGGAAATAGACTTCGTTGACAATCGCCAGCACCGGCACTTCAAACAGGATGGTGTGCAGCCAAGGTCCCTTGACCACGATATCTATCTCGCCGTTGTCCGCTGCCGACGGCTGCACGCTGATGTATTTCTGCTGCAAGTGGAACAGGCTGAGGAAATCGACGAAATCGCTTTTGAAGAAACGCATGCTGCCCAGGTAAGCCAGTTCCTGCTCCTGGAAGCGCAAACGGCACAGGCCGGCGATTTCATCGCGGATTTCATCGACGTAGGGCCGCAGGTCGATGCCCTTGTTGCGGCATTTGTAGCGATACTCCACTTCGGCCGCCGGAAAATGATGCAGCACCACCTGCATCATCGTGAATTTATACAAATCTGTGTCGAGCAGTGAAGTAATGATCATGGTTTTTGATTAATGACATGGCGATGAGTGGCCGGCAAAACCTCGGGATTGCCTGGACCGATCTTGCATCTTACAGCAGCGGTCTCATTTGCCGCACACATCGGCGTAACGCATTTCCAGATCGCGGCGCTGGCTGCGCGACTCCTTGTCCTTCGATGCGAAAAAGACGTCCATCAATGAGGTATTGCCCCGATCCCTGCCGTTCGGCTCGGCATAGTTGGGCCTGGCGCCGTTAGGCTCGCGATTCGGCTGGCCAGGATAGGTCCGGGACAGGTCCGCGTAGGGATAAAAATCGGGAGCGATTATCGGCTCGCGGTGCGCGGCTCCCTTGAGCTGCTGCTCCAGCCCCTCGCAACGCTGCGCCCTGTTCACGGCCTGTCTGCGGCTGCCGCCCTGCGACGACGATTCCGATTCCGGCGCCGCCAGCAAGTCCCGCCGGTCTTCGCGCGACAAACCGTTAAAACTGTTGCGGATGCCGACGGCGTTGAAGTGAACGGCCGGATCAACGGCTGCAGGCATGCCGGCCGCCAGCGCCGGCTGTCCGGCGGCAGCGGTCAACGCTGTCAATGCTGCAAGTGGAAAACGCAGAAAGCATAAGTCCATGGCAATGCTCCCTAATGAAATGTCAGGCCTCGGCAGCGGCCGGCGCCGCCAGCGCATGGTCCGGTTCAAAGAAACACCAGTGCACCTGCGGCCAGCGCTGCTGGATCGAGGCTTCGATGCGGTTGATCGCATCGACCAGCGCCACGTCGGAGGGTTGCGGCCGCATCACGGCTTGCACCGCGACCATGACCTGCTCGCCCCACTGCATGGAAATCAGGTTCCTGACGGCCGCTACGTCGGCGTCGGCTTCGATATGCGCCTTGATGGCGGCGTGCACCTCGGGCGCCGCCGATTCGCCGGTGACCATGGCCTTGACTTCGCGGATCACCATCACCGCGACGATCATCAGCAGCAGGCCGACCGCAATCGTGCCGCAGGCGTCCCACAGCGGATTGCCGGTAACCACTGTCATCAGCACCGCGACAAACGCCAGCGCCAGCCCGGCCAGGGCGGCGATATCCTCGCCCGCCACCACCATCAGCTCCGACTGCCGGGTTTCGCGGAACCACTGCATGAACGGCTTGCCATGCGAAATCTTGCGGATCTCCACCATCGCGCCGCGCAGGGAAAACGCTTCCAGCACCACCGATATGCCCAGCACGCCCAGCGCTACCCAAGGGGTGCTGATGGCTTGCGGATGCTTCAGGTGCTCGATGCCCTCCATCACCGAAAACGCGCCGCCGACAAAAAACAGCAGCAGCGCCACCATCATTGCCCAGAAATACACCACCCGCGCATAACCCATGGGATGCGACGAATTTGCCGGTTTCTTGGCTTCTTTCAGGCCGATCAGCAAAAACACCTGGTTGGTGCAGTCGGCCAGCGAATGGATCGCCTCTGCCAGCATCGCTCCCGACCCGGTATAGATCGAGGCGGCAAACTTCGCCAGTGCGATGCCGCCATTGGCGCCCAGGGCGTAAAAAATCGCTTTGGTGGAGCTTTCGTTGGAAGATGACATAATTATTCCGTAGCAACAAAGGCGTCCACGATAGCCATTTTGCCAAGCCGACGCAAGCAATCCTGGCCCCGCCTCAAAAAGCTTCCGGCGGATGTGGTAAAACTGCGGAAATACCGGCAATTGCAGCTAATGTGAATTTCACATTTGCTTATATGGATTCTATATAACAGCTGTTTGTGGGAAAACCCGAATTACCTTAAAATACAAGGCTTTGCGACTGGGTATATATCAAGGGCAGCACTTGCTCCGGGCTACCCGCCGCCGCCTCGATATCCGCTTCAAGAACATTATTTACAGATAGGACTGTTGTTATGACCCACGTTGTGACCGAATCCTGCATTCGCTGCCGCTATACCGACTGCGTGGATGTATGCCCGGTTGATTGCTTCCGCCAAGGCCCGAATTTCCTGTCGATCGACCCCGACGAGTGCATCGACTGCGCGGTCTGCGTCGCCGAGTGCCCGGTCAACGCCATCTATGCTGAAGAAGATGTGCCGGCGGACCAGCTGCATTTCATCAAATTGAATGAAGAGCTGTCGCGCCACTGGCCGTCGATCACCAAGACCATCGCTCCTTTGGCCGAAGCCGAGGAATGGAAAGACGTCAAGGAAAAATTGGACTTCTTGCAACGTTAAGCAGGAACCCGCCCTTTGCCGGGCGGGCGTGGCGCCAAGCGCCGATTTAAGCCAGGCCATTGTCCCCAGCCACAGTGCAACAAGTATTCGCCGTCGCACGGAAATTCGCGAAAACCTTCATCCAATCGCCGTCGCAGCCAGAACCGGCAGGGCGTTTTGGGGGACCCAACTGAAACAGGAATCAGATCGTCGTATGGATACCACCGTCAAACTCGCACCAGCACTCAACCCTGCCAACAGCGTGATCGAAACCGATGCCGTCATCGTCGGCGCCGGTCCGGTCGGCCTGTTCCAGGTCTTCGAACTCGGCCTGCTGGAAATCAAGGCCCATGTCATCGACTCCCTGCCGGTGGTCGGCGGCCAGTGCGTGGAGCTGTACCCTGACAAGCCGATCTACGACATTCCCGCGGTCCCGGTCTGCACCGGCCAGGAACTGACCGACAACCTGCTCAAGCAGATCGAGCCGTTCGAACCGACCTTCCACCTTAACCAGGAAGTGACGCTGGTAGCGCGCCGCGAAGATAACCGCTTCGACCTGGAAACCTCGGCCGGCACCCGCTTCATCACCAAGACCATCTTCATCGCGGCCGGCGTCGGTTCGTTCCAGCCGCGCACCATCAAGGTCGACGGCATCGACCAGTTCGACAACACGCAACTGTTCTACCGTGTCAAGGATCCGGCCCAGTTCCACGGCAAGAACCTGGTGATCTGCGGCGGCGGCGATTCAGCGCTGGACTGGGCGCTGGACCTGGTCGGCAAGGCCGAATCGGTGGTGCTGCTGCACCGCCGCGAAGAATTCCGCGCGGCGCCGGCTTCGGTCGCCAAGATGAAAGCCTTGTGCGAAGCCTACGAAATGCAGTTCCTGGTCGGCCAGGTCACCGGCCACGAAGCCAAGGACGGCAAGCTGAGCGAGATCAAGGTCACCGGCCCGGACGGCGTCACCCGGCGCCTGCCGCTGGATACCCTGCTGGTGTTCTTCGGCCTGTCGCCAAAACTCGGCCCTATCGCCGAATGGGGCCTGGATATCGAGCGCAAGCAGTTGAAAGTGGTCGATACCGAAAAGTTCGAAACCAATGTGCCGGGCATCTTTGCGGTGGGCGACATCAATACCTATCCGGGCAAGAAGAAGCTGATCCTGTCGGGCTTCCATGAAGCCGCGCTGGCCGCATTCGGCGCTGCGCCCTACATCTTCCCGGACAAGAAGATCCACATGCAGTACACCACCACATCGCCGAAGCTGCACAAGATCCTGGGCGTGGAGTCGCCAGTGTTCGATTAAGCGCCAAGCCGACAGTACAAAAGCCGCCCAGGGAATTCCCCGAGCGGCTTTTTTTATCGGCTGAAAATAAAAACGCCCGGGATGCATTTGCATCCCGGGCGTTTTCCCGTGCTACTTACAGCACTGGATTACTGTGCTGCCGCAGGAGCAGCTTCGCCGCCCTCTTCAGACTGGGCTGCCTTCATCGACAGCTTCAGACGGCCGCGGTCGTCGGTTTCGAGAACCTTGACGCGCACTTGCTGGCCTTCTTTCAGGTAGTCGGCAACTGCATTGACACGCTCATTGGCGATCTGGCTGATGTGCAGCAAGCCATCCTTGCCTGGCAACACTTGCACGATCGCGCCGAAGTCCAGCAGCTTCAAGACCGTACCTTCGTAGACCTTGCCGACTTCAACCGAAGCCGTCAGTTCTTCGATGCGGCGCTTGGCTTCCTGGCCTGCAGCGGCATCCACCGAAGCGATAGTCACGACGCCTTCGTCGCTGATATCGATCTGGGTGCCGGTTTCTTCGGTCAGGGCGCGGATCACTGCGCCGCCCTTGCCGATCACGTCGCGGATTTTTTCCGGATTGATCTTGATGGTGATCAGGCGCGGCGCGAAATCGGACAGCTCGGTTTTACCGTGCGGCACCGCTTCCTGCATCTTGCCGAGGATATGGATACGGCCTTCTTTGGCTTGCGCCAGCGCGACCTGCATGATTTCCTTGGTGATGCCCTGGATCTTGATATCCATCTGCAGGGCAGTGATGCCGTTGGCAGTACCGGCCACCTTGAAGTCCATGTCGCCCAGGTGATCTTCATCGCCCAGGATGTCGGTCAGGACGGCGAACTTGCTGCCTTCCTTGATCAGGCCCATGGCGATGCCGGCAACGTGCGCCTGCATCGGCACGCCGGCGTCCATCAGCGCCAGGCAGCCGCCGCAGACCGAAGCCATCGACGACGAACCGTTGGATTCAGTGATTTCCGATACCAGGCGCACCGAGTAGCTGAAATCTTCCGGCGCCGGCAGTGCTGCCTGCAGTGCGCGCTTGGCCAGGCGGCCGTGGCCGATTTCGCGGCGCTTAGGCGTACCCACGCGGCCGGTTTCACCGGTAGCGAACGGTGGCATGTTGTAATGCAGCATGAAGCGGTCCGAGTATTCGCCCATCAGCGCGTCGATCTTTTGCTCGTCGCGCGCGGTGCCCAGCGTGGCGACTACCAGCGCCTGGGTTTCGCCGCGGGTGAACAGTGCCGAACCGTGGGTACGCGGCAGGACGCCGGTACGGATCGTGATCGGGCGCACGGTGCGGGTATCGCGGCCGTCGATGCGTGGCTCGCCTTCCAGGATCTGCGAACGGACGATCTTGGCTTCCAGGTCAAACAGGATGCCGCTGACTTCGGATGAGTCAGGTGCGGTGCCGCCGATCGATGCAGCTTCAGCAGCCAATGCCGCGTTGACTTCCGCGGTAGCGTCTTTCAGCTTGGTGGTGCGGGCTTGCTTGTCTTTGGTCTGGTAGGCTTCACGCAGCTTGGCTTCGCCGAAATGCGCAACGCGGGCGATCAGCGCTTCATTCTTGGGCGCCGGGCTCCATTCGACTTCAGGCTTGCCGCCGTCGCGCACCAGTTCGTGGATGGCGTTGATGACTGCCTTCGATTGCTCGTGGCCGAATACAACCGCGCCCAGCATGATTTCTTCCGACAATTGCTTGGCTTCAGACTCAACCATCAGCACCGCGGTTTCAGTACCGGCAACCACCAGGTCCATGGCCGACTTGGTCAGCTGCGAAGTGGTTGGATTCAACACGTACTGGCCGTCGATGTAGCCGACGCGCGCAGCGCCGACCGGGCCGGCGAAAGGAATGCCGGCAACCGACAGGGCAGCCGAGGCGCCGATCATTGCAGCGATGTCTGGATCGATTTCAGGATTGACCGACAGCACGTGGATGATGACTTGCACTTCGTTCAGGTAACCTTCCGGGAACAGCGGGCGGATCGGACGATCGATCAGGCGCGATGTCAGGGTTTCTTTTTCGGAAGGACGGCCTTCGCGCTTGAAGAAACCGCCTGGGATGCGGCCGGCTGCGTATGTCTTTTCAACGTAATCAACGGTCAATGGGAAAAAATCCTGACCTGGCTTGGCATCTTTGCGTGCCACCACGGTAGCCAGCACAACGGTATCTTCAATCGATACCAGCACTGCGCCGGAGGCTTGGCGAGCGATCTCGCCGGTTTCCAGCGTGACCTGATGCTGACCATACTGGAATGTCTTCGTAACTTTATTAAACACAATATATCCTTTCATTTTGCCGACAGATTTTCAGGCGCTGTCGTTCACCTCACCACTGACGATTCATCGCTGGCTGCTGCGAATGAATTGCCGTCTCCTTGCTTAGTACCAACCTCTTGAAACTTGTGCAGATAAGCCGCAAAGAAGCCGCTGCCAAAAGCAAAAATGCCCGCATCAGAAACTGATACAGGCATTTTTTCAACTTATCGACGGACCAAGGACATCGTCACGAAATATCGAAACAGGATGCCGCTGAAAATACCGGAGGCCGACGATGAGCCGCGCACTACTATTACTTACGCAAGCCGAGTTTTTCGATCAGCGAGCGGTAACGGTTCAGATCCTTACCCTTGAGGTAGGACAGCAGGCTTTTACGACGGTTAACCATCATGATCAGGCCGCGGCGGGAATGGTGATCCTTGGCGTGGGCTTTGAAGTGACCGTTCAGGTCGTTGATACGGGCTGTCAGCAGCGCAACTTGCACTTCCGGGGAGCCGGTGTCGTTTTGACCGCGCGCATTATCAGTGATAATAGCGGCCTTGGCTGTTTTTTCGATAGTCATGCTTTACCTTTCACAAGCGGTGTACAGAGTACGTAACCCTATGCACCGTGAACAAACAATTAAAAAATCCGGTCAAACTTGACCAGACGCGCAGTATATAGCAAAAATCCTGCTGATTCAAATACTTAGCGTCGCACCAACAACAATTTATCTGGGAGTATCGCAATGAAGCAACCCTTTCCCCTCCTCCTGGCCGGTTTGCTGCTGGGCCTCGGCGGCTGCGCCTCGCTGCTGGCGCCGCCGGTCAATCCCGGCGAACCCGAGGCGCAAGTCCTGGCGCGCCTGGGAAAGCCGACCGGATCTTATCAAGACGGCAATGATGTATTATTGGAATATTCGCGCGGCCCGTTCGGCCAGGCGACGTACATGGCGAAAATCGGCCCGGACCATCGATTGATTTCTTACGAGCAAGTACTGACCCTGGAAAAATTCGCTACCATCAAGGTCAACCAGTTCAACCAGGCCGACGTCCTGCGCACCATCGGCAAACCGTACGAAACCATCTATTACGACCGGGTCAAGCTGAACGGCTGGAATTACTCTTACAAGGAAGCCGGCGTCTGGAACTCGCAGATGACCGTGTATTTCGATGACAGCGGCATCGTGCGCAAGCTGGAAAACGGCCCCGATCCGCGTTATGAGCACTCCCGCTTCGGCCGGTAAATTTCCAAAAAGGCGACTGCATGATCAAACTCCCCGAGCGGCAACGGATCCAGGCCATGCTGGCCGGCACCCTGCAGGAATGGTTCAAGCAGCGCTGCGGCAGCAAGGGCGCGGCGCTGGCCTTCTACACCCTGTTTTCGATGGCGCCGATGCTGATCCTGGTGATCGCGATTGCCGGCGCGGTATTCGGCGAGCAGGCGGCGCGCGGCGAGATTGTCGGCCAGCTCTCCGGCTTGATCGGCTCGACCGGCGCCGACGCCATCCAGCTGCTGCTGGCGGCGGCCCACAGCAACCGTTCGGGGCCGCTGGCGGCGCTGATCGCGGTGGCGGTGCTGCTGGTCGGCGCCACCACCGTATTCTCCGAACTGAAAGATAGCCTGGACGAGATCTGGTACGTGCCGGTCACGCGCCACTCCGGCTTCGTTGGCCTGGTCCGCACCCGGCTGCTGTCGTTCGGGCTGATACTGGTGCTGGCCTTCCTGCTGCTCACCTCGCTGGTGGTGAGCGCGGCGCTGGCGCTGCTGGCCAAATACCTGGGCGGCATGTGGATCAGCGTGACGGTGGTTGTCTCGCCGCTGTCGCAACTGTTTTCGTTTGCCGTGATCGCCAGCCTGTTCGCCTCGATCTACAAGATGCTGCCGCAGGTCAAACTGCCATGGCGCGATGTCTGGATAGGCTCGATCGGCACCGCCGCCCTGTTCGTGCTGGGCAAATACCTGATCGGCATCTACCTTGGCAACAGCGGCGTCGCCTCCAGCTATGGCGCGGCCGGCTCGGTGATCGCGCTGCTGCTGTGGATTTACTATTCGGCGCAGATCTTTTTCTTCGGCGCCCAGTTCACGCGCCAGTACGCGCTGTTTTTCGGCAGCCTGCAAAACAAGGAAGCCGGCCATCTCGCGACGCCGGCTTCCTGACTCCCTGCACATCGGGCGTTTAATCCCGGTACGGCTCCAGCCCGCGCTCTGACAGGCGCAGGATGCGGCCGCAGCGGCGCGCCAGTTCGATGTCATGGGTCACGATCACGAATGCCGTGCCGAGGGTCTGCGACAGTTCCAGCATCAGGTTGAACGTCATCTGCGCCGTAGCCCGGTCCAGGTTGCCGGTCGGTTCGTCGGCCAGCACACAGGCCGGCCGGGTCACCAGCGCCCGCGCCAGCGCCACCCGCTGGCGCTCGCCGCCGGACAGTTCGCCCGGCACATGGATCACCCGCTCGGCCAGGCCGACCCGCGCCAGGATCGCGCGCGCCTGCTGCTGCGCATCGCTGCGCTTGAGGCGGCGGATCATCAACGGCATGGCGACGTTATCCAGCGCGGAAAACTCCGGCAGCAGATGATGGAACTGGTAAACAAAACCCAGTGCATTGTTGCGCAAGTCGCCGCGCGTCTTTTCGCCCAGCGTCGTAAAGTCCTTGCCCAGCAGGCTGACATTGCCGGCGGTCGGCGCATCGAGGCCGCCCAGCAGGTGCAGCAGGGTTGACTTGCCGGAGCCGGAAGCGCCGACGATGGCGACCTGCTCGCCCTTGGCGACATCGATATCGATACCGTTCAAGACCTTGACCGAGTAGCTGCCCTGGGTAAAGGTCTTGCCCAGGTTGCGGCAGGAAAGGACGATGGAATTGTTTGTATTATTCATAACGCAATGCCTCAGCAGGTTTCACCCGGGCGGCCCACCAGCTCGGATACAGGGTGGCCAGGAAAGCCAGCACCACGGCGACCCCGCCTATGGTCCAGACATCCGGCCAGCGCAGGTCTGACGGCAATTCGGTGATCACGTACACGCTCTTGGGCAGGAACTGCACATGCAGCATGCGTTCGATGAACGGCACGATAACGTCGATATTCAGGGCCACCAGCACCCCGCCGCCGACGCCGATGGCGGTACCGACCAGGCCCACCAGCGCGCCCTGGATCATGAAGATCTTCATGATCGAGCCCGGCGATGCGCCCAGGGTGCGCAGGATCGCAATGTCAGCCTGCTTGTCGGTCACCGTCATCACCAGGGTCGACACCAGGTTGAAGGCGGCTACCGCGATGATCAGGGTCAGGATGATGAACATCATGCGTTTTTCAGTCTTGACCGCGGCGAACCAATTGCTGTTCTGCTGGGTCCAGTCGCGCAGGTACAGGTTGGGCGGCAGCGTGGTCGCCAGCTGCTGCACGATCTGCGGCGCCTGCAGCATGTCAGTGACTTTCAGGCGCACGCCGGACGGCGAATCCTGGCGGAACATCTTTTCCGCATCTTCCAGGTGGATGAAGGCCAGGGTCGAATCGTATTCAAAATGGCCGGCCTCGAAAATCCCGGCCACGGTGAACTGGCGCAGGCGCGGAATCACGCCGGCCGGGGTCACCTGCCCTTGCGCCGCCATCAGCGTCACCTTGTCGCCGATGCCGACGCTCAAGGCGTGCGCCAGCTCTATGCCCAGCACGATATTGAATTCGCCCGGCTTGAGGTCGTTGAAGCTGCCGCGCTTGACCTTGCTGGCCACGTCGGACACCTTCGGCTCTTCGGCCGGCAGCACGCCCCGCACCGCGACGCCGCGCAACACGCTGTCGCGCACCAGCATGGCCTGCGCGTCGACATAGGGCGCCGCGCCTATCACTTCCTTGTTCTTGAACGCTTGCTGGGCGACCTCTTCCCAGTTCGGCATGGAGCCGGAAGCGTCGAACACTTCGATATGGGCCAGCACCGACAGCATGCGGTCGCGCACGTCTTTCTGGAAGCCGTTCATCACGGACAGCACCACGATCAGCGCCGCCACGCCAAGGGCGATGCCGGCCATCGAAATCAGCGAGATGAAGGAAATAAAACTGTTGCGGCCGCTGCGCTTGCCCGCACGGGTATAGCGGATGCCGACCAGCCACTCAAACGGTAAATTTTTTAAGATGCTCAAACGAGGCTCCCGAAATCAGCCCGCAGTTTGCCATAAATTGGCAAACTCACGGAGCTTTCCCGCTGATTCTGATCCAGGCAACGAGTTATCGTTCAGTCAAAATCGAGGCGCCGCCGCCAATTACCAAAACGAAATATACTATTCGACATACGGCCGTATCCGTAAAATACCCAACCTGAACAGGATTGCATGATGAAAAAACTCTTCGCCCTCTGCCTGGGACTGTTATTGGCGCAGGCGGTAGCCGCCGCCCCGCTGCCCTACGATGAAAAGGCCGACGCCAAGGCCGACCTGAGCCAGGCGTTGAGCCAGGCCCAGGCCAGCCACAAGCAGGTGATCCTGGTGTTCGGCGCCAACTGGTGCACCGATTGCCGCGAACTGGACAAGGCGATCCATGGCAAAAGCGCGTCGCTGATCGACGGCAAATTTGTTCTGGTGAAAATCGACGTCGGCAATTTCGACAAGAACCTCGACGTTGCCCAGTCTTACGGCAACCCGATCAAGAAGGGGATTCCAGCCGCCGTCCTGCTCAGCCCGGACAACAAGATCCTGTACTCGACCAAGGCCGGCGAGCTGGCCGATGCCCGCCGCATGGGCGAGAACGGCATCTATGACTTCTTCAATAAAGAAATCGTCAAACGGCAAGGCAGCTAAGCTCACGCCCAGCCGCCCGCGTTTCCTGCAAACCGCGCTGCGCCGTTATTTCGGCGCCAGCCGGATGCCGCCGTCGAGGCGGATCACTTCGCCGTTCAGGTAGACCGTCTCGACGATGGTCTTCACCAGCGCCGAGAATTCGGCCGGCTTGCCCAGCCGCGGCGGGAATGGCACCATTTTTCCGAGCGCCTCCTGCACCTCTTCCGGCATCCCGAGCAGCATCGGGGTTTCCATGATGCCGGGCGCAATCGTCATCACACGGATGCCGTGGCGCGACAGTTCGCGCGCCGCCGGCAAGGTCAAGGCCACTACCCCGCCCTTGGACGAAGCATAGGCAGCCTGGCCGATCTGGCCGTCAAAGGCGGCCACCGAAGCCGTATTGATGATCACGCCGCGCTCGCCGTCGGCATTCGGCTCGCCCTTGCTCATCGCATCCGCGGCCAGCCGCATCATGTTGAACGTGCCGATCAGGTTGATCTGGATCACCCGCGCAAAATCTTCCAGGGCATGCGGCCCTTCCTTGCCGACGATGCGCTTGGCCGGCGCCACGCCTGCGCAGCTGACCAGGCCGTGCAAGCCGCCGAACACGGTGAGCGCCGTGTTGACAGCTTCCGCGGCGCTGGCCTCGCTGCACACATCGGTCGCCACGAAACGGGCGTTGGCGCCCAGATGCGTCGCCAGTGCGGCGCCGGCTTCCTGGTTGATGTCGGCGATCACCACCTTGGCGCCGCCCTGCACCAGCATGGCGGCGGTAGCCGCACCCAGGCCGGAACCGCCGCCGCTGATCAGGAATACATTATTTTCGATTTGCATGGTTTTCTCTTCTTTTCTTCTTTAGGTTTTAGCCTTGGCGATTTCCTGGTTGCGCAAGATGAAGCGCTGCAGTTTGCCGCTCGGCGTTTTGGGCAGTTCAGTTAAAAATTCGATTTCGCGCGGATAGGAATGCGCCGCCAGCCGGTGCTTGACGTATTGCTGCAGCTCGGCCACCAGTTCCGCGCTGGCCTGGCAGTCCTTGCTTAAGACGACAAAAGCCTTGACCAGTTCAGTACGCTCGGGATCGGGCTTGCCGACCACCGCCGCTTCCACTACCGCCGCGTGCTCCAGCAATGCGCTTTCGACATCGAAAGGTCCGATGCGGTAACCGGAAGAGGTAATGATATCGTCGCCACGCCCGACAAAGCTGATGCTACCATCCTGGTTTTTCTCGACCGTATCGCCGGTGACGTAATAGCGGCCCTCGTTATCTGCGGCATCCTGCTGCCAATAACCCTGGAACCAGTACACCGGGGAATGCTGGCGGTCCACCGCCAGCACGCCTGGCTGGCCCACTCCCAGTTCGTTTTCGTCATCGTCCAGCACCGCCAGCCGGTACCCGGGCATGGCGAGGCCGGCCGAACCCATGCGCACCTCGTGCCGCAAGCCATGGTGGTTGCACAGCACCATGCCGGTTTCGGTCTGGCCGTAGTGGTCGTTGATCGGGCAGGCAAGGTGTTCGCCGAACCAGCGGATCACTTCGGGATTCAGCGGTTCGCCGGCGCTGCTGACAACCCGCAGCCGGCCCTTGACCGGCGCCGCGGCCTCGGCGCCGCCGGCGATCAGCAGCCGGTACGCGGTAGGCGACCCGGCGAGATTGGTAATCTTGTATTTGTCGATGAGGCGGTAGGTGCTTTCTACCGTGAACGAACCCTCATAGAAGGTAATCGCGTGCCCCATCAGCATCGGCCCCGTCACGCAGTAGTACAAGCCATAGGCCCAGCCGGGATCGGCGATGTTCCAGAAAGCGTCTTCCGGCCGCACATCCAGCGCGTAGCGCGTGTAGACGTAGAACGCCAGCATTGCCCGCAGCGGCACCGCGACGCCTTTGGCCGGCCCCGTGGTGCCGGAGGTGAACAGCATGATGAAAGCGTCGTCAGCCTTGCGCATCACCGGCGCAAACTCGGCCGGCTGGCGCGCCATCTCTGCCCGGAAATTGAAATCGCCGGCCGCCGTTTCATCGGCTACGGTCATGATCGGCGGGCAATCCGGCACTTCCTCCAGCTTGTGGCGGTTATCGGCGTCGGTAACGATCAGCTTGGCTTCGCTGGCGGCCACCCGGTATTCAATCGATTTCGAGCCGAAAGCGGTAAACAGGGGCTGGTACACCGCGCCGGCGCGCCAGGTGCCGAGGATCGCGACCAGCAGTTCCGGCGTACGCGGCAGCAATCCGGCCACACGGTCGCCGGGCTGGACGCCCCGCTCTTTCAGGAAATTGGCAAAACGGCCCGACAATTCCATGAGCTGGGCGAAGGTATACCTGGCGCTGCGGCCATCCTTGCCTTCCCAAAGCAACGCGATACGGCCAGGCGTGGCGTGGCGGTCGCAGCATTCGACGCAAGCGTTGATGCCGGTTTGCAAGCTGCCGGACAGCTCGGCGGCAATGCTGTCGACATTGAAATCCGCATAAAACCTGGCATATTCAGGAATGCTGGCGTGCGCAATTGCAGCATCGCCTGGAAAAGCAGGTGGCATGAGTGTTCTCCTCTAACCTAAAATGGCAGGCTTAATCGGCTCTTGTTGTTGTCAGAAATAGAATTGCTGTAGTCAAGTCTAGAATATTTGGTGGCTGACGGCCATGTTAAAAGCGATCAGCGGGCTTGATCGGAATTGCAATACCGAGCAAATGAAATTATGGCCACCTCTAAAACCGTAGCGAGCGGCTCAAGGTCGGGGTGAGAAGCGCAGCCGTACGAAAGTACGGTGAGCATCGCCGCCCCGAGATTGAGCCGCGCAGTAGGTTTTAGAGGTGGTCATATGGAAGACTGGGAAAAGGGTACGATCGCGATCAGTTTTGTCGATGAAGCGCTGCACAGCATGCGCCAGCGCGGCATGGATACCGAATCGCTGCTGCTCCAGGCCGGCATCGCGCCGCGCTGGCTGCACGAACCGCACGCCCGGGTCGCCGCCGCCAACTACGGCCGGCTGTGGTACCTGATCGCGCATGCCATGGACGACGAATTCTTCGGCATGGACAGCCACCCGATGCGGGTCGGCAGCTTCAACATGCTGTGCCGCAGCGCCCTGCACAGCGCCAATCTCGGCAAGGCCCTGGAACGCATGCTGGATTTCCTGCGGCTGGTGCTGGACGACATGTCGGCCGCCCTCACAGAACAAGACGGCCTGGCGCGCATCGCCATCAGCGACAGCGGCCGTCCGCGCCGCATGTTCGCCTACGGCGCCTTCCTGATGATCGTGCACGGCATCGGCAGCTGGCTGATCGGACGCCGCATCCAGCTGCTGTCGGCGGACTTCCGCTGCAAGGAACCGCTGGCCAGCCTGGACTACAAGATCCGCTTTTGCGACCAGGCGCGTTTCAGCCAGCCGCAAACCAGCATCACCTTTGACGCCGCCTGCCTGGCGTTGCCGATCGTGCAGAACCAGCGCACGCTGCAGCCTTTCCTGCGCGAAGCGCCCGGCAACCTGCTGGTGAAATACAGCAACCACGACAGCCTGGCGGCGACCATCCGCCGCCGGCTGCGCCAGCTGCCGCTGACGGAATGGTCGGATTTCGACAGCCTGTCGCAACAGCTCAACACGCCGGCTTCGACCCTGCGCCGCAAGCTCAGCCAGGAGGGGCAATCCTACCAGGCGATCAAGGACAACCTGCGGCGCGACCTGGCGATCAATTACCTGAGCGGCTCCGCCAAGAGCATAGAAGATATCGCCATCAGCCTCGGTTTTGCCGATTCCAGCGCCTTCCACCGGGCCTTCAAGAAATGGACGGGGAGCAGCCCCGGCGAGCACCGGCGCGCATTGTCGGGGGACTAACTCATTTGCGCTTGGCCGGGGTGAACACCCTGCCGTGTATCGCCGACAGGATCGCCTCCACCGCCGGATGCTTGATCTTGCGCTCATTCGATACCGCATAGAACTGCTCATGCACCTGGTCCAGCTCGCCGATCAGCACCGCGCCGAACTGCTCCTCGACGTCCGCGGCCAGCGCCGACGGCGCCGGGAACAGGCCGAGGCCGTTGCGGCCGAACGTATTCAGCAGCGCATTGTCATCGAATTCGCCGACCACATCCGGCCGCAGTTCATGCGTCTCGAACCAATGATCGATGCGGCCGCGGATCACGTTGTTGCGGGTCGGCAGCAGCAAGGGCGCGCCGCTCAGGCTGGCCGGGAATCCTGCGCGGTAGCGCTTGGCCAGCTCCTTGCTGCCGAACAGCGCGATATCGCTTTCGCCGAGCAGATGGCTGAACACGCGCAATGCCGCGCCGGACGGCGCCGGCCGGTCAGTCAGCACCACATCCAGCTTGTGCATGGTGAGGTCGCCCAGCAGCGACTCGAACTTGTCCTCGAAACACACCAGCTTGACCCGCTGCGGCAGGCGCAGCGCGGCTTCCAGCAGGCGCGACGAGATCAGTTTCGGCAGCGAATCCGAAATCCCGACCGCCAGCCGCAAGGTAGGTTCGTCTTCGACGGCGGCAAGCGCCTCCTGCATCTGTTCGCCCAGCAGGAAGATCTGGTCGGCGTAACCCAGCGCCAGGCGTCCCGCTTCGGTCAATACCAGCCGCCGCCCCTGCGGCGCCAGCAGCGACTTTCCTATCGCCTGCTCCAGCAGCGACAGCTGGGCGCTGACGGTTTGCACCGCCAGTCCCAGCCGTTCGGCGGCGCGCGTGACGCTGCCCTCCTTGGCCACCACCCAGAAATAATGCAGGTGGCGGAAATTCAGTCCCGATGTCTTCATTGTTCTGTTTTTCCGAAGTAATTCTTCGATTATCTTCGCTTTTTAAGTTCATGTCGCGGCGCTATGATGATTTCTCCTGAAACGAACTGGAGTCTTTGATGAAACCGACTATCGCCATCGTCGCTACCAAAGGTGTAAAACTCAGCCGCAGGCTGCGCGAGTACGTTATCCATCGCTTGAGCCTGGCGCTCGACAGGAGGCAATACAGCATCCAGGCAATGAAAGTGCGCATCAGCGACCAGAACGGCCCCAAGGGCGGCATCGACAAGCATTGCCAGATCCAGCTGACCTTGCCCGGCCTGCCGACCGTGGTGATCACCGAAAAAGGAAACGATGTCGCGGCCATGGTCGACCAGGCCGCGCATCGCGCCGCACAAGCCATCGACCGCCTGCTGTCGCGCGCCAAATCGATCCGGCACACCAGATACACGGTGCCGACCAGCGAACCAGCCCTTATCTAATGTTACGAAAGACCGCCATGAACAACCGCTACAACACTCTTAGAAACAGTAGCGCCAGGCATGCCGCCACCACGGTGATGGACGGCGCTGCGCGCAAGGTCCTGCGCAACACCTACCTGCTGCTGTCGCTGTGCCTGGGCTTCAGCGCCATCGTCGCCGGCGCCTCGATAGCGTTCAGCCTGCCCGCACCGGGCATCATCATTACCTTGGTCGGCTATTTCGGCTTGCTGTTCCTGGTCACAAAGTATCGTGACCAAGGGCTCGGCGTGGGACTGGTGTTCGCCCTGACCGGCTTCATGGGCTACACCCTGGGACCGATCGTCAGCCATTACCTGAGCCTGCCTAACGGCGGCTTGACGGTGATGATGGCGCTGGCCGGCACCGCCATCATTTTCCTGGGAATGTCCGCTTGTGCGCTGGTCACCAAGCGCGACCTGTCCTTCATGGGCGGCATGCTGACGGTTGGCGTGCTGGTGGCTTTCGTGGCCGCACTGGCAGCGATCTTCTTCAGCATCCCGGCCTTGTCGCTGACCGTATCCGCGGTGTTCGTGCTGCTGATGTCGGGCATGATCCTGTTTGAAACCAACAATATCGTGCGCGGCGGCGAGACCAATTATGTGATGGCGACCGTCAGCCTGTTCGTCTCGATTTTCAACCTGTTCACCAGCCTGCTGCAGCTGCTGGGATTCGTCAACAAAGAGTAAATCCGCGGCAGAGCCTGCACGGCCTGCCAGGGTTACGTTTGAATATTATGGAGAGTGACTATGCATTGCCCCGTATGTAAAGACAAGGAGCTCGCCATGAGCGAGCGCCAGGGCATCGAAATCGATTATTGCCCCGGCTGCCGCGGCGTCTGGCTGGACCGCGGCGAACTGGACAAGATCGTCCAGCAATCGGCGCATGAACTGGCAAGCGCCAGGGCGCAGCCCGCAGCTCCGGTCCGGCATCAGCCCGGATACCGTCAGGAGCAGCACGGATCGCAGTACGGCGATTACCGCCGGCCGAAGAAGAAAGAGAGTTTCTGGCAAGAGCTGTTCGACTGACAGCATTGCATTGTATTGTGTTGAATTGAGCGGGGGACAGGATCAGGCATCCTGTCCCCCGCTGGCTTATGCTCCCTGCTTGGCAGAGATCGCGTTCGCCACCACCAGCGCGGTCATGTTGACCACCCGCCGCACAGTCGCCGACGGATTAAGGATGTGCACCGGCGCCGCCGCGCCCAGCAATACCGGCCCCACCGTCACGCCCTGGCCGCCGGTCATCTTCAACACATTGAACAGGATATTGGCGGCGTCCAGGTTCGGCGTCACCAGCACGTTGGCATCGCCGCTGAGCGTGGATTTCGGCAGGAACTGCGCCCTCACCTCTGCACTCAAGGCAGCGTCGCCGTGCATCTCGCCATCGGCTTCGACATCCGGCATGCGCTTGACGAACAGGTCGCGCGCGGCGCGCATTTTCTTGGCCGACGGCCGCGTGCTGGAACCGAACATCGAATGCGACAGGAACGCCACCTTGGGCGGCACGCCGAAACGCCGCACCTCTTCCACCGCCATCGCCGCGATATCGGCCAGCTGCTCGGCGTCCGGATCGTCGTTGACGAAAGTGTCGGCGATGAACAAGGTATGCTTGTCGAGCACCAGGCCGTTCATGGTGGCGAAGCACTTGGCGCCGTCACGCAGGCCGATGATGTCGCTCACATGTTCCAGGTGGTTGTCGAAACGCCCGACCAGGCCGCACAGCATGCCGTCGGCGTCGCCCAGCTTGACCAGCAGCGAGGCGATGGTGGTGTTCGAACGGCGCAGCGTCGATTTCGCCATCTCCGGCGTAACGCCGTCGCGCGCCTTGATCTCGTGGTAGGTTTCCCAGTACTGGCGGAAACGCACATCGTCTTCCGGATTGATCAGCTCGAAATCGCGCCCTGCCTGCAAACGCAAGCCGGCGCGCTTGATGCGCGCTTCGATCACCGCCGGACGGCCGATCAGGATCGGCCGCACCAGCTTTTCTTCGAGCGCGATCTGCACCGCACGCAATACGCGCTCGTCCTCGCCCTCGGCGTAGACGATACGCTGCGGTTCGCCGCGCGCCGCGACGAACACCGGACGCATGAACATGCCGGTATGGCTGACGAAACGCATCAGCGACTGGCGATAAGCCTCCATGTCCTTGATCGGACGCGTCGCCACGCCCGACTCTTCGGCGGCGCGGGCGACCGCGGGCGCGATGCGCAGGATCAGGCGTGAATCGAACGGCTTCGGGATCAGGTATTCAGGACCGAAATGCAGCTCCTGGCCGGCATAGGCGGAAGCCACTTCTTCGCTGATCTCGGCCTTGGTCAGGTCGGCGATCTCGCGTACGCATGCGACCTTCATCGCTTCCGTGATGCTGGTGGCGCCGCAATCGAGCGCGCCGCGGAAAATATAAGGGAAGCACAAAACGTTGTTGACCTGGTTCGGATAGTCCGAACGGCCGGTGGCGATGATGCAGTCCGGCCGCGCTTCCAGCGCCAGCTCCGGGCGGATTTCCGGTTCCGGGTTGGCCAATGCCAGGATGATGGGCTGTGAACCCATGGCCTTGACCATGTCCTGGGTCAGCACGCCGGGCGCCGAGCAGCCGAGGAATACATCGGCGCCGACAATCGCGTCGGCCAGGGTGCGGGCGGCAGTGGTTTGCTGATAGCGCTGCTTGGACACATCCAGCTTGTCTTCGCGCTTGTCATGGATCACGCCGCGCGAGTCGCAGACGAAAATGTTTTCACGCTTGACGCCCAGCTCGACCATCAGGTCGAGGCAGGCAATCGCGGCAGCGCCGGCGCCGGAAGCCACCAGCTTGACTTCGCCGATCTTCTTGTTGACCAGCTCCAGGCCGTTCAGCAAGGCTGCCGAGGAAATGATCGCGGTGCCGTGCTGGTCGTCGTGGAAGACCGGGATCTTCATGCGTTCGCGCAGCTTCTTCTCGATATAGAAACATTCCGGCGCCTTGATGTCTTCCAGGTTGATGCCGCCCAGCGTCGGCTCCAGCGCGGCGATGATCTCGACCAGCTTGTCCGGGTCGCGCTCGGCCAGTTCGATGTCGAACACGTCGATGCCGGCGAAATTGTGGAACAGGCAGCCCTTGCCTTCCATGACCGGCTTGCCGGCCAGCGGCCCGATGTCGCCCAGGCCCAGCACCGCGGTGCCGTTGGTGACCACGCCCACCAGGTTGGCGCGCGAGGTGTATTCCACCGCCATCTCCGGATCTTCGTGGATCGCCAGGCAGGCATAGGCTACGCCGGGCGAATACGCCAGCGACAGGTCGCGCTGGTTCGACAGGGGCTTGGTCGGCACCACGGCGATCTTGCCGCGCGTCGGGCTGCGATGGTACTCGAGCGCAGCGTCGCGCAGGGCCTGCTCGGCCGCAGAAAGAGTGGTAGGGGTGCTCATTGATGGTCTCCTGGGTACGCTAATGAAAATTCGGTGGCAGCGACATTATCACAATGTCTATCGACGCGGTTTGCCGGCGACCGATATCTCTGCTGGGGAAGATGCTTTTTGGAAAGGGAAATTATCCGGTGGGATCGTGGTTTGAATTGTGCGGCTCATGACAAATGGTAGACGAATCCCGGGCAACTTGCAGCGTTACCGCGAAAAATACCAGTCTAATTTATTCCGCAGTGCCGCATAAAAAAAGCCCGCGCATGCGGGCTTGCCATCGGAAGATTACTGCCATCATGCCAATGTCAGGCTGCGACGCTGCTTTCCAGCGGCTGCTGTATCAGCAGCGTCTCATAACTCCAGCGCGTCCAGCTCGAAGCCACGCCCAGCCGCGCGGTATTGGGACGGATCTTCGGCTTGTGGATCGCAACCCGGATTTCATCCAGCATCGGAAATTCGCGGAACGACAGGCTGGCGACTTCCGACGCCAGCGTCTCCAGCAGCCGGGTATGCGGCTTGGCCTGCAGGAAAGCGGTAACCACGCCGCAGTAATGATCGTAGTCGATCACCGAAGCGGCGTCGTCATCGTGCTGGCCGCCGCCGGTGCGGTAGGACAGCTCGATATCCAGCTCCACCGGCTGCGGCTTTTCATGCTCATGCGGATGCAGGCCGATGCGCGTGATCGTCGACAAGGCTTCGACGAAGATCTGCCAGCGGACGCCGCTAGCGATGTTTTCATTCTTCATCGGAGATACTCCTGGCAAGCGTCGAGCAGGATACGGCCGAAATAGTCAGCGAAGCTGCGCCGGATGACCAGTTCATACGCATCGTCGGCCAGCGGCCGCAGCAAGACGCCGGCCTTGAAGAAATGACTCTGGGCGCATTGGCCAAGCGTGAACACAGCCGGATGGAAATCCAGCGGACAACCCTTCTGCAATACCTCGCGCGCCTTCGCCCCGCTGAGCACCAGGCTGGTGTTGCCGCTGCTGACATCCACCACGGAAGCAAACTCTCCCGCCAGCGCGCCGGCCAGGTCGGCGCACAGCGCCGGCAGGCGCGGCTGCTTCGACTGGATCAGCCATTCGTTGGGCGCCAGCCAGTAGATGGTGAACTGTTCGCTGTCGCTTACCGTGTTCGGCTGCAACGGCAAAACCGCGCCTGTGAGGCTTTTGACAGCTTTCTGCAATACCGTGGAATCCGCTCCGCCCTTGAGGTTGATCAATTCAAGGAAGGGTTTCTCCTCCATGCTGACGGCGGCGTTGGCGCCCGCCGCAAGCGGCGCCAGCATTTGCGTCAGTTCGGTGAACGGCGATTCCTGCTGCACCTGGAAAAGCTGGGTTTCATTCAACATGTTGACGGACTCCTTCTGCATCGTAAAACACCAGGCTGCTGATCTTGGCCGCGAGATTGCGTCCGTTCGCCAGCGGAATGCTGACTTCCTGCCCCATCTTGCCGAGGCCGCCCTTGATCAGCGCGAATGCAATCGAGCGCTGCAGGATCGGGCTGAAATAGCTGGACGTCACGTGGCCTATCATGGCGGCGACCGGTTCATTGCTCGGCTCCGCCAGGATCTGGCTGCCTTCCGGCAAGACGAAATCCTTGTCCTCGCTCAGCAGTCCGACCAGCTGCTTGCGGTCGCTGCGCGCAGTGTCGGAACGGATCAGCGAACGCTTGCCGAGGAAATCCTTGGACTTGGCGACCAGGCCGCCCATGCCGAGGTCGAATGGCGTCACCGAGCCATCGGTATCCTGGCCGACAATGATGTAGCCCTTCTCTGCCCGCAGCACATGCATGGTCTCGGTGCCGTATGGCGTGATGTCGAATTCCCGGCCGGCTTCGATGATCGCATCCCAGATGGCGCGTCCCATGTTGGCCGGCACGTTGACCTCATACGACAGTTCGCCGGAAAAGCTGATGCGCATGATGCGGGTGAACACGCTGTTGATGCTGCCTTCGCGGAACGACATGAACGGGAATTTCTCATTCGAGAAATCGATGTCCTTGCACACTTTCTGCAGCACGCGCCGGGCATTCGGCCCCACCACTGCAAACGTCGCGAAGTGGTCGGTCACGGAAGTCAGGCTGACCTTCAGGTGCGGCCATTCGGTCTGCAGCCAGCGCTCCATCCAGTCCAGCACGCGCGCCGCGCCGCCGGTGGTGGTGCTCATCAGGAAATGCTGTTCGCCCAGGCGCACCGTGACGCCGTCGTCGAACACCATGCCGTTTTCATCCAGCATCAGGCCGTAGCGGCATTTGCCGACTTCCAGCTTGTTCCACGGATTGGTGTAGATCCAGTTCAGCAAGGTCACCGCATCCGGCCCCTGCACATCGATCTTGCCCAGGGTCGAGGCATCCAGGATGCCGACGCTGTTGCGCGCCGCCAGGCATTCGCGCGCCACCGCGGCGTGCAGGTCTTCCTTGCCGCGCGGGTAATACCAAGGCCGTTTCCAGTTGCCTACATCTTCAAACAAGGCGCCCTGCTCCTGGTGCCAAGGATGGATGCAGGTCTTGCGGATCGGCGTCAGGAACTCGCCCAGCTCGCGCCCGGCCACGGTGCCGAAGGTCACCGGCGTGTAGTTCGGGCGGAAGGTGGTGGTGCCGGTTTCCGGGATGGTCTTGCCCAGCACTTCAGCCAGGATCGCCATGCCGTTGATATTGCCGAGCTTGCCCTGATCGGTGCCGAAGCCAAGCGCGGTATACCGCTTGACGTGCTCCACCGAGTGGTAACCCTCGCGCGCCGCCAGGTAGATGTCCGCCGCCGAAACGTCGTTCTGGTAATCGACGAACTGCTTGGGACCGCGCCCCACCTGCTTGCGGTCGCCCACCAGCCACAAAGGCATGATGGCGGCTTCGGACAGCTCCGCCACTTTCCAGCTGGGCAGCGCTACCGGCTTCAGCCCGGCTGCAAGGATCGCTTGCCGGGCCGCCAAAGCGCCGTCGCGCAAGGCGCCGCCCAGGCTGAAATCGCCGTTGGCGGCGCCCGCGCTGGTTTCCTTTTGCATCGCCGAGCCCGGCACAAAACAGGCCTTTTCGTTGCTCCAGTGGGCCTTGCCGCCGGACTGGGCAAACAGGTGGATCACCGGATTCCAGCCGCCCGACACGCCCAGCAGGTCGCAGGAAACCGAGGTGATGAACTGTCCCGGCACGCCTTCCCGGTGACGCGCCACCTCCACCATCTTGACATGGCGGCGGCCGCTGGCGGTCACTACCACGGCGCCGTTGATGATGTTGACGCCATGCCGCCTGGCGGCAGCCGGCAAGCTGCTGTTGCCGGCCGGGCGCGGGTCGACCACGGTCACTTCAGCGCCATTGGCCTTCAGGTCCAGCGCAGCCTGGTAAGCATCGTCATTATTGGTGAAGATCACCGCCTTGCGCCCCGGCAGCACGCCGTAGCGGTGGATATAGGTCGACACCGCCGACGCCAGCATGATGCCGGGCAGGTCGTTGTTGCCGAACACGATCGGCCGCTCATGGGCGCCGGTAGCCAGTATCACGTGCTTGGCGCGTACCTTCCACAGGCGCTCGCGCACCAGGCCGCGCGCCGCCAGCGGCAAATGCTCGCTCAGGCGCTGGGTCACGGTCAGCAGGTTATGGTCCTGGTAGCCGAATACCGTGCTGCGCGACAAGATCGTCACTTCCGGCAAACGCCTCAGGTCGGCGCTGATCCTTGCCACCCACTCGGCGGCTGGCAAGCCGTCGATCACCGCCGGCCCGGACAACAGGCTGCCGCCCAGTTCCGACTGGTCGTCGACCAGCACCACCCGCGCGCCGGAGCTGGCAGCCACCCAGGCCGCCGCCAGGCCGGCCGGACCGGCGCCTGCAACCAGCACATCGCAATGCGCGTAGGTCTTTTCGTAGCGGTCGGGATCGAGTTCGGTCGGCGCCTTGCCGAAGCCGGCCGCTTCCCGTATTACTTCTTCGTACTTGCCCCACCAGCTGCGCGGCCACTTGAATGTCTTGTAATAGAAACCGGCAGGGATGAAGCGGGCAAACAGCTGGTTCACCGCCATCCGGTCGTTCTCGATGCTGGGGCTGGCGTTGACGCTGGCCGCGCTCAAGCCCTGGTACAGCTCGATTTCGGTGGCGCGGGCGTTGGGCACCGTGTAAGCGCCGGTTTCCAGCTGCACCAGCGCATTCGGTTCTTCCACGCCGGCGGTGACGATGCCGCGCGGACGATGGTATTTCCAGCTGCGCGCCACAAAATGCACGCCGTTCGCCAGCAGCGCCGAGGCCAGCGTATCGCCCTGGAAACCCTGGTAACTCTTGCCGTTGAAGGTAAAGCTGAGCGGCGCGCCGCGGTCTATGCGGCCGCCGCCCTGCAGTCGATGCGTTTGGCGGTTGCTCATGTTGCGCTCCCTGCTTCAGTCTTTTCGCCGAACTTGCTGTAACCGAGGAACTCGTAAGTGACGGTGTCGCGCTCGGCCATGAACCAGCGCCGGCAGCCATGGCTGTGCAGCCACTGCTCGCGGTGCACGCCGCGCGGATTCTTGCGCATGAACAGATAGTCGCCCCAGGCTTCGTCGCTGATGTTTTCGGTGTCCAGCGGACGCGCGATGTCGGCTTCGCCGCCGCAATGGAATTCACTCTCGGCGCGCGGCCCGCACCAAGGGCAGGTAATCAATAACATGATGGATCTCCAGGCAGATGGCGGAAATTAGTGGGCGACGGCGGCGGCGCCGTGTTCGTCGATCAGGTGGCCGCTGTAGAAACGGTCCAGCGCAAACGGTGCGTTCAGGGGGTGCGGATTATCGTTGGCAATCGTGTGGGCGAACACCCAGCCCGAACCCGGCGTCGCCTTGAAGCCGCCGGTGCCCCAGCCGCAGTTGAAGTACAAACCCTTGACCGGGGTCTTGGAAATGATCGGGCAGGCATCCGGCGAAACGTCGACGATGCCGCCCCACTGCCGGTTCATGCGGACCCGGCTCAGCACCGGGAACATTTCGACTATCGCCTGCAGCGTGCCTTCGATCACGTGGTAGCTGCCGCGCTGGCCGTAGCCGGTGTACTGGTCGACGCCGGCGCCGATCACCAGGTCGCCCTTGTCGGACTGGCTGATGTAGGCATGCACCGCATTCGACATCACCACCGTATCGATGATCGGCTTGATCGGTTCCGACACCAGCGCCTGCAAGGGATGGCTTTCCAGCGGCAGGCGGATGCCCGCCATCGCCGCCAGCACGCTGGAATGGCCGGCGGCGACTACCGCTACTTTCTTCGCCTTGATGAAACCCTTGACGGTATCCACCCCGGTCACCGCGCCATTCTCGCGCCGGATCCCGGTGACGCCGCAATTCTGCAAGATATCCACGCCGCGCTCATCGGCGCCGCGCGCAAAGCCCCATGCCACCGCATCGTGCCGCGCCACCCCGCCGCGCCGCTGGAACGAAGCGCCCAGCACCGGATAGTGGCTGTTCAGGTTAATGATCGGCACGATTTCCTTGACCTGCGCCGGCGTCAGCCATTCGGCGTCGACGCCGTTGAGGCGGTTGGCGTTGATGCGGCGGTCGGTATCGCGCACGTCCTGCAGGGTATGCGCCAGGTTCATCACGCCGCGCTGGCTGAACATGACGTTGTAGTTCAGGTCCTGCGACAAGCCTTCCCACAGCTGCATGGCTTTTTCATACAGCATGGCCGACTCGTCCCACAGGTAGTTCGAGCGCACGATGGTGGTGTTGCGGGCAGTGTTGCCGCCGCCTATCCAGCCTTTTTCGATCACCGCGATATTGCGCAAGCCGTGCACCTTGGCCAGGTAATAGGCAGTAGCCAAGCCATGGCCGCCGCCGCCGACGATGACAATGTCGTATTCCTTTTTCGGTTCCGGACTTTTCCAGGCCCGCTGCCAGTTCTCATGGTAGGAGAGCCCGTTGCGGATCAGGCTGAATATCGAATAATTGCTCATACACTCCTCAAAGTTCCGGAACCGCTGTTTATTGCCGCCGACTACTCAGCACTCGATGACATTTACCGCCAAACCGCCACGTGATGTTTCTTTGTATTTGGTCTTCATGTCGGCGCCGGTCTGCATCATGGTCTTGATCACATTGTCCAGCGACACATAATGCTTGCCGTTGCCGCGCAAGGCCATGCGGGCGGCGTTGATTGCCTTCACCGCGCCCATTGCATTGCGTTCTATGCAGGGAATCTGCACCAGACCGCCGACCGGGTCGCAGGTCATGCCGAGGTTGTGTTCCATGCCGATTTCGGCAGCGTTCTCGATCTGCTCTGGCGTGCCGCCCTGGACCGCCGCCAATGCTCCCGCTGCCATCGAACAGGCGACGCCGACCTCGCCCTGGCAACCGACTTCAGCGCCCGAGATGGAAGCGTTTTCCTTGTAGATCAGGCCGATCGCTGCAGCCGTCAGCATGAAGGTCATGATCCCGTCTTTATTCGAACCGGGAATGAACTTGGTGTAGTAATGCAGCACCGCCGGTAATACGCCCGCCGCGCCGTTGGTGGGCGCGGTGACGATCCGCCCGCCCGCGGCGTTTTCTTCATTCACCGCCATCGCATACAGGTTGACCCAGTCCAGCATGGACAAAGGATCCGTGAACGATTCCTCGGAACGCTCCTTCAGTTGCCGGTACAGTTCGGAAGCGCGGCGCTTGACCCGCATCGGGCCCGGCAATTCACCGTCTATCGAACAGCCGCGCTTGACCGCCGCCGCCATCACGTCCCAGATGCCGAGCAGCTTGGTCCGCACTTCTTCCGCCGAACGCCAATGCTTTTCGTTTTCCATCATCAGCGCGGCAATCGTCAGGCCGCTTTCAGCGCACATGCGCAACAGCTCGTCGCCGGAATGGAACGGATACGGCAGCTCGCCTTCGCTTTGCACGCTGCCCGCCTGCACCAGGTTGACGCGCTGGCCTTCCTTGCTGACCACGAAACCGCCGCCGACCGAGTAGTATTCCTTTTCCGCGATCACGCTGCCGGCAGCATCCAGGGCGACAAAACGCATGCCGTTCGGATGTTGCGGCAAGGCTTCGCGGCGGAAAAACAGCACATGCTCTTTCTCCACGCAGCCAATCGGATGGCTGCCGTTCAACAGCAGTTTCCTGGTGCTGCGGATTTCCGCCAGGCGCGGCTCGACGTGGTCCGGGTCGATGTTGTCCGGCAGGTTGCCTTCCAGTCCAAGCAGCACTGCCTTGTCGCTGCCGTGGCCCTTGCCGGTCGCGCCGAGCGAACCGTATAGCTCGACCCTGACCGCATGCACCGCATCGAGCAGGCCGCTATCGTGCAAATGCGCAGCAAACCGATTGGCGGCAATCATCGGTCCCACCGTATGCGAACTGGAGGGGCCGATGCCGACCTTGAATAAATCGAATGTGCTGATGTTCATAGGAAACCCGATTGGATACACTGGCAAAACATGGTGCTAACGTTCATGACAACTCCTGGGTGGGTTGAAGTATTTTTCCCGGCCAACGGCAAGCAGCGCACGAGACACGACAACGCCAGGGTACAGCGCAACAGCCCCGATCCGGGCTTCGCTTCAAGCCACAATTCAAGCCACAATTCAAGCCTCAATCGGCAATCGGTTGCAGTGCTATTCCTTTGCATCATTTTGTCCTTGCACAGGCCGGCCTATTTTCCGTAGCTGACAAGTGTTTGTCCTTTTCCGACAAGCACGACAATATTTAATTTTACGGCCAAGTCACGGGTGCGGCGCGATGACATTTTCTTGTAGGGCATAAGCCGAATCCCGGAATATTACCAATTAGACATGTTCAGCCGGCATGCCGAATCCGGGTAAGATGGCAATCCCCTTCCTAACCCTGGCCCACGGGCCTGAGCCGCACACCATGTCAAACGCCGATCTGCGCAATCAATGCCATACCTTCTTTTCCGGCGCCGCACCGCGTCCTGCCGCCCAGGATTTTGCCGAGATGGCCGCCTGGTGCCAGGCGCACGGCATCCAGCACGACAGCTACGGCGAAGGCGCCCTGCTCCAGGATTTCGAAAACAAGGTTGCCGCGCTGCTTGGTTTCGAGGCGGCCCGCTTCGTGATTACCGGGACGCTTGCCCAGGCCGTCGCGCTTCGCATCGCCGGCCAGGACAGGAACAATCCGCTGGTGGCGCTGCATCCCACCGCGCATGTCTTGCTGCACGAAAGCAGCAATTACCAGCTGCTCGACCATTTCACCGCGCTCAATGTCGGCAATCCGCACCGGCCATGGACGGTCGATGACCTGAAAGCCATCCCTGACCGCCTGGGAGCTGCGCTGTACGAGCTGCCCATGCGTGAAATCGGCGGCCAGCTGCCGGCATGGGAAGAACTGGAGGCGGTCAAGCGATATTGCCGCGAACAACACATTCACCTGCACCTGGACGGCGCCCGCCTGTGGGAAGCAGCTGCCGGCTACGGCAAACCGCTGGACAGCGTGGCGGCCGGCTTCGACAGCGCTTACGTTTCGTTCTACAAGGGCATCGGCGGCCTGGGCGGCGCCATGCTGCTGGGCAGCCGCGATTTCATCGGCCGCACCTCGGCATGGATGAAACGGCTGGGCGGCAACGTCTACCAGCGCTCACCCTATGTAGTGGCGGCGGCAATGCGCTTCGATGAAAAACTGGCGCGCATGCCGGCCTACCTGCAGCGCACCCGGGAGCTGTACCAGCTGCTGGCGCGCTACCCGCTGTGGCAGGTCAATCCGCGGCAGCCGCATTGCAACATGCTGCATCTCTACCTGCCTGTCGGCCGCGAGGCAGCGAATGCCGCGCGTGACCAGCTGGCCAGGGAGCACGGCGTCTGGCTGTTCGGCGAAGCCAGGCATGCGGCCTTGCCGCAGCAGAGCCATGTCGAGTGGTATGTGGGAGAGGCGCTGCTGTCTTTGTCCGACGACAGGATTGCCGCGATCCTGGACCAGTTCCAGGCGCTGCTGGCGCCTGCGTGAGCGGCCCCTGACGGCGTAAAAAACAGCCGTCAGCAGGCCATCAAGCCGATATTGCTCAGGCGGCTTTTTGCAGCAAGCGATGCGGATCGATGACAAATTTCTTCGGCGCGCCGGCATCGAACTGCTGGTAACCGGCCGGCGCCTGGTCCAAGGTGATGACTTCAACGCCGACGATCTCGGCGATCTTGATGCGGTCCCACAGGATCGCCTGCATCAGCTGCCGGTTGTATTTCATCACCGGCGTCTGCCCGGTATGGAAGCTGTGCGACTTGGCCCAGCCCAGTCCAAGGCGGATGCTCAGGCTGCCGCGCTTGGCGGCGCTGTCGACGGCGCCCGGATCGTCGGTCACGTACAGTCCCGGAATGCCGATCTTGCCGGCCACGCGGGTCACCTCCATCAGCGAATTGAGCACGGTCGCCGGCGCTTCCGACTGCGCCCCGGCGTGGCCGTGGCCGCGCGCCTCGAAACCGACGCAGTCGATCGCGCAATCCACTTCCGGCACGCCCAGGATCTGCGTGATCTGGTCGCCCAGCGACGCATCGAGGGACAGGTCGACCGTTTCAAAACCGACGCTGCGCGCATGCACCAGCCGCAGCGGATTGACGTCGCCGACGATCACCACCGCCGCTCCCAGCAAGCGCGCCGAGGCTGCCGCAGCCAGGCCGACCGGACCGGCGCCGGCGACATACACCGTGGCGCCGGGGCCGACCCCGGCCGTCACCGCGCCGTGGTAGCCGGTGGGCAGGATATCCGACAGGCAGGTCAGGTCGCGGATCTTGCCCATCGCTTGTTCTTTGTCGGGAAAACGCAGCAAATTGAAGTCGGCGTAAGGCACCATCACATACTCGGCCTGGCCGCCTATCCAGCCGCCCATGTCGACGTAACCGTAAGCGCCGCCGGCGCGCGCCGGATTGACGGTTTCGCAGACGCCGGTGTGCTGTTCCTTGCAAGTGCGGCAGCGGCCGCAGGCGACGTTGAAGGGTACTGAAACGAGGTCGCCTTTCCTGATGGTTTCGACATCGGAACCGACCTCGATCACTTCGCCGGTAATTTCATGGCCCAGCACCAGCCCGGCCTGGGCGGTAGTGCGGCCGCGCACCATGTGCTGGTCGGAGCCGCAGATGTTGGTGGAAACCACTTTCAGGATCACGCCATGCTCGATTTTCCTGCCTTGCGGATTGTCGAGCTTGGGAAAAGGGATCGACTGTATTTCGACCTTGCCCTGCTCGATATAAACCACGCCACGATTTTCAGACATTGTGTCTCCTCCAGTTATTGATTATGAAGATGGAAGCCGGAAAACGTTACGCCGTTACAGCCCCAGCGAGGTCTTGACCGCCGGCAGGCCGTCCTTGCCGTCGAAGGTCTTGACCCCGGCCAGCAGCTTGTCCAGGATCTCGGGATTCTTTTTCAGCCATTCCTTGGCCGCGGCCTTGGGATCGGATTTGTCCATGATGCGTCCCATCAGCTGGTTTTCGATGCCGGTGGAAAACTGCAGGTTGCCGGCCAGCTTGTCCGCGTTCGGACAGCGCGCCGCATAGTCGTTGGCCGCCACGGTGTACACCTTGGCCTCGCCGTAATTGGGACCGAACACATCGTCGCCGCCGCTCAGGTAGCTGATCTTTTGCTGTACATTCATCGGATGCGGTTCCCAGCCCAGGATCACGATCCATTTCTTTTGCTTGACCGCCCGCCCCAGCTCGATCAGCATGCCGGCCTCGCTCGATTCCACCATCTTGAAATTCTTCAGGTTGAACTGGTTCTTGCTGATCATGCCCTGGATCAGCGCATTGCCGTCGTTGCCGGGCTCGATGCCGTAGATCTTGCCGTCCAGCTCTTTCGAGTACCTGGCGATATCGGCGAACGTCTTGAGGCCGGCATCGTAAGCATAGGTCGGCACCGCCAGCGTGTATTTGGCGCCGGTCAGGTTCGGTGTAGGCAATACCTTGAGCGATTTTTCCTTGACGAAGGGGGCAATGATGGGATCCATGGTGGGCGCCCAGTAACCGAGGAACAGGTCGATCTGCTTGTTCTTTACGCCGGCAAACGTGATCGGCACCGAGGCGATGGTCTTGCTGGTGTGGTAACCCAGGCCCTCGTACACGGCGGAAGCCAGCCCGGTGGTGGCGGCGATGTCGGTCCAGCCGACATCGGCGAAACGCACGGTCTGGCACGATTTCGGTTCCTGCGCCTGCACCGGCGCCAGCAGGCTGCACGCCACGCCGGCGCCGGCGACCATCAATCTGAATGATTTCATTGCTTTTTTCTCCTGAAACAAAGACGGCAGTCCGATGCAGGCATCGGCACAAGATGAATGGAAAGGGCATGCACGCAGACGCAACAGGAATAAATCATGCGTACCGGTACAGGTAAGAAATTACATCGCATCCGGGCTGGGCTTTAGACCGATTGCGACATGCTATTGCCTGCCGGCGTCAAACAGCTCGTCCACCGCCAGCGGCAAGGCCGGCAAAGGCGGCAGTTCGTCGACCGCGGACAGGTAGGGATGGCGCAGGTGCCGTTCGCTGCTGGGGGACCGGCCGAACTGGTTGCGGTACGCCTTGCTGAAATGGCAGGACGACTGGAACCCGCAAGCCACCGTCACGCTCATGATCGACATGGTGGTCTGCAGCAGCAGCTCGCGCGCGCGCCGCAAGCGCAGCTGCAGGTAATAGTGGGTAGGCGTGACGTCCAGGTAATACTTGAACATGCGCTGCAGCTGGCGTTGCGACAAGCCCACCAGCCTGGCGATTTCTTCAAAGGACAGGGTTTCTTCGATGTGGGTTTCCATCAGCCTGGCGACTTCGATCAGCTCCTTGCGGCTGAAGCCGAGCCGGGCGGCAATCGGGATATGCTGCTGGTAGGCGCCGTCGCGTATGCGCTCCAGGATGAACTGCTCGGAAATCTCGGCCGCCAGCGTCTTGCCGTAGCGGTTGGCGGTCAGGTTCAGCATCAGGTCGATGGGCGCGGTGCCGCCGGAACAGGTAAGGCGGTCGCGGTCTACCGCAAACAGTCCCTCGGTAAACAGCACGCGCGGAAATTCTTCGCGCAGGGCGGAAATGTTTTCCCAGTGGATGGCGCACTGGTAGCCGTTCATCAGGCCGGCCTTGACCAGCGCGTAGCTGCCGGTGCAGATGCCGCCCAGCTTGACGTTGCGCCGCGCCAGCTGGGCCAGCATGGCGTTCAGCTTGTCGTTGACCGCCTCGTGGATCTTGACGCCGCCGCAGACAAACAGGATATCCGGCGTGCCGGCCTGCTCCAGGGTCAGCGTCGGCGTAATCGGCAAGCCGTTGCTGGCCTGCGCCGGCGCGCCGTCGACGCTGATCACCGACCAGCGGTACAGGGTCTGGCGGCTGATGTAGTTGGCCATGCGCAAAACTTCGATCGCACTGGCGAAAGCAATCATCGAGAAATTCGGCAAGGTCAGGAAACCGAAGTGCAGCACCGGCGCCGGCGCGGCGCCTGGCGGCAGCATGGGCGTTGACGGCGTTCCCGGTTTCGAAGCGGCTTGGTACGAAGACATCCTGCCTCCATCTATGGCTACCGGCGCCGGACCTCCGGCGCGCGGATCACGTTGCTGCTATCTGTTGCTGCTATCTGTTGCTGCTATCTGTTGCTGCTATCTGTTGCCGCCCTTTTCCCCTGCCCTTAGCCGGCGGCCAGCGCAGGGCTCTTGCGAAACCATTTGCGCAGCCGGAAAAAGCGCTGCACCTTGCCGGCTTCCGGCGTGCGGCCGAAACTTTCGGTGATGCGGTCGAGGATGATCGCCAGCAGCACCACGCTCAGGCCGCTCTCGAAGCCGAGGCCGATGTCGAGCCGCTGGATGCTGGCCAGCACATCGTTGCCGAGGCCGCCGGCGCCCACCATGGAAGCGATGATCACCATCGACAGCGCCATCATGATGGTCTGGTTGATGCCGGCCATGATCGACGGCAAGGCGTTCGGGAACTGCACCTTGTACAGCAGCTGCCAGCCGGTGCAGCCGAAAGCCTGGCCGGCTTCGACGATCTCGCTGTTGACCTGGCGGATGCCGAGCGCGGTCAGGCGCACCGCCGGCGGCATCGCAAAAATCACGGTGGACAATATGCCCGGCACCCGGCCCAGGCCGAACATCATGGCGGCCGGGATCAGGTAGACGAAGGCCGGCATGGTTTGCATCAGGTCCAGGATGGGACGCACCACCATCGCCACCCGCTTGCTCTTGGCGGCCCAGACCCCGACCGGGATGCCGAGCGCCAGGCTGATCAGGGTCGATGAAATGGTCAGCCCCAGGGTGACGATGGTCTGGTCCCAGAACCCGGTGTTATAGATGACGAAAAAAGACACCACGGTGAACAGCGCGAACTTGAAGCCGACGCGCCAGACGCCCAGCACGATGAAAAACCCCATCAGCAGCCACAAGGGCAGCACTTGCAAACCGTGTTCTATCGATTCGGCAAACCAGCTGATGGCGTTGCCGAAGCTGTCGAAACTGTTGCCGTGCTTATCGAGTATGTAGTGGACGAACTGGTCGACCCAGCGTCCCAGCGGAAGATGTTCAGACATGCGAACCTCGGGATTTTGACAAAGCTTGGAGCACCATGGACTGGCTGATCGCGCCGCAATAGCAGCCGTCGCCGTCCACCACCGGCAATGGACTGCGGCTGCTGATCAGCCGGTCCATCACATCTTCCAGGTTGCTGCGGTGGTGGATCACGTCGATCCGGTCCAGCCCGTTCAGCTGCAGGTTGCCGCTGGCGTCGGCATGGCGGCGCGTGGCAACGATGCCTTGCACCTTGCGCGCGGCGTCCACCACGAAGGCAAAGTCGGAGCGGCTGCTGCGGTACAGGTCGCCGTTGGCCTGCACCTCGCCGGCGGAAGCCACCAGGGGCACGGCGTCGGTCTGCATCAGGTCGCCGGCAGTGAGATAGCGGTTGGTGTCGACGCCGTCGAAAAAGGCGCGCACATATTCTTCGGCAGGATGGTCGATGATTTCCTGGGCGGTGCCGACCTGCACCAGCCGGCCGCCTTCCATGATGGCGATGCGGCTGCCGATGCGCAGCGCTTCTTCCAGGTCGTGCGAGACGAAAATGATGGTGCGCTGTTGTTCCTTTTGCAAATCCAGCAGCACGTCCTGCATTTCCTTGCGCTTGAGCGGATCGAGCGCGGAGAACGCTTCATCCATGATCATCAGCGACGGGTTGACCGCCAGCGCGCGCGCCAGGCCGACCCGCTGCTGCATGCCGCCCGACAGTTCGCACGGCAGCTTGTTGGCGAACGAGGCCAGGCCGACCTGCTCCAGCACCGCCATGGTGCGGCGCTCGCGCTCTTTCTTGCCGACCCCGGCCACTTCCAGGCCGAAGCATGCATTCGACAATACAGTCCGGTGCGGCATCAGCGCAAACGACTGGAACACCATGCTCATGTCGCGCCGGCGCAGCTTGATCAATTGCGAATTCGTCATCTGCGCCACGTTCTGGCCATCCACCAGGACATTGCCGGCGCTGGGATCGACCAGGCGGTTGATCAGCCGGATCAGAGTCGACTTGCCCGAGCCGGACAAACCCATCAGCACGAATATCTCGCCCTCCTGCACCTCGAACGACACGTTTTGCACGCCGACCACCTGCCCGGTCTCGGCAAATATCTGGTCTTTCGACTGCCCTCTCTCCAGCATGTCCAGGGCTGGCTGCGGGTTATTGCCGAAGACCTTGTACAAACGGTCGACTACTACTTTTGCAGACTTCATTACCTGTCTCCTGATTGTGCATTCGACGCTATTGCAGCCGGGATCATTCCTCACTGCAACAAATCGCTAGCGTGCGGGTCTGGCCGTCCTTGCCCGCTTGTTTCAAATCCACTGCAGCAGAGTGTATGTGCAGCACGGCTGGGAAGACAAGCGGCAACGTGTTGTCCGGCGCCCTTACGGCGGCGGGAAATCCATGAGAAAAATTCGTCTTACGTTATTCACATAGTCGCGACAAAGGTTTTTTGCCGGATGACGATTTACGACAAGCACTTAATCAAAAACGACGAAGCACTTGTCGTGCCATGACTAGCCATCGCCTGTCGATTTTTTTATGTCGCAATTCCATCATTTTTAGTCGCAATTGCAGGGAGTTAGGTTTTCCTGCCAGGACAATAATTATCTGCAGGTATCGAAGCGAGCAATAAAACCGAGCGAGCCGCACAGCCTCGTTTCCTGTTTGCTGCAATCGCTTGCTATCACGATATCGCGAAGGCGCAATCGGCAAGACAGGCGATTGATATCAAAATGAAAATACCTCAAAGGGGAGTTGTCAGCATGCTTCAGAAATCCAGCAGGACCCGCAGTTACCCGTGGCTTGCCGCAGCCGTCGCATTCGGTTTCCAGTTGCCCGCTTCGGCCCAGAGCGCCGACAGCGCCGGTGCTACAGCGCCGGCTGCCGCAGCACCGGCTGCCGCACCTGCATCGCCATTCACCGCCAACGTCACCATCGCCTCGCAATACGTGTCGCGCGGCTTCCGCCAGACCTGGGGCAAGCCGGCGATCCAGGGCGGCTTCGACTACGCGCATCCGAGCGGCCTGTTTGCCGGCACCTGGATGTCGACCGTCAGCGATCATTTCATCGAAGGCGGTTCGGTCGAGTGGGACCTGTACGGCGGTTACACCGGCACCGCCGGCGATTTCACCTACACCGGGCAGATCTACTATTACCTCTACCCCGGCGCCGAGGCGTCGTTTGCAAAAACCAAATACAACTACGGCGAAGCGGTCGCCTCGCTGACCTACAAGTGGTTCAACGTCAAATACTGGCTGACTTACACGCCTGACTATTTCGGCTACAACAGCGCAACGCTAGGCATAGGCAGCGGCCAGCACAGCCGCGGCTCGGGCTACCTGGACCTGAACGGCACGTTCGACCTCGGCAGCGGCTACAGCCTGCTGCTGCATTATGGTAACGAGCGGGTGAGGAATTTTTCCGCCTACAGTTTCCAGGATGGAAAAATCGCCCTGTCCAAGGCGTTTGACGGCGGCTGGACTGTCGCCGGCGCAGTCACCAAAGGCTGGGGCAAGAATGGCGTCTATGACCACTACACCACCGGCGTGCTGAATTCGGCGGGCCAGGCCGAGGTATCCAACCCGCTGGCCACGACGCTGGTGCTGTCGCTGACCAAGACTTTCTGACCGTCCAGGGTCCCCGGTCGCTTCGCGAGAAAAATGCTGCTCCGGCAAACGCGAAGCGCATTGCCGAAATCATCGGATGCGCATGATTTCGGTTCTTTTCAACAGTCTGCTCCAGGCATGTCTTCGCTCAGCCGGGATGCAAGCGGAAATCGACCGTTGCCGGCCGGCCTGGCAGCGCCAGCGTCGCTTGTACCGCCGGCGACCGGCTGATCACCTTGCCGCGCCGGATCACATATCTTCTGCCGGCACGCAGCCTGATCGCCTCGATCGTACTGCGCGCATCGAGCACCACCAGGTCGGCGTAGCAGCCAGGCGTCAAACCGTAGCCGTTCAGGCCGAGTATCCGCGCCGGCGTTTCCGTCACGGCCAGGAAACAGGCGTGCATCGCGTCCTGCCCGGTCATCTGCGCCACGTGCAGGCCCATGTGCGCCACCTCCAGCATGTCGCCGGAGCCCAGGCTGTACCAGGGATCCATCACGCAATCGTGGCCGAAAGCGACATCGATGCCGGCCGCCAGCATTTCCGGCACGCGGGTCATGCCGCGGCGTTTCGGATAGCTGTCATGCCGGCCTTGCAAGGTGATGTTGATCAGAGGATTGGCGATCGCCGCCACCCCCGCTTCGCGGATCAGCGGCAACAGCTTGCTGACGTAGTAGTTGTCCATGGAATGCATTGAAGTCAGGTGCGATCCGGTCACCCGGCCTTGCAATCCCAGCCGCTGCGCATGAAATGCCAGGGTTTCGATATGGCGCGACATGGGGTCGTCCGATTCATCGCAATGCATGTCGATGCGCAAGCCCTTTTCCGCGGCAAACTCGCACAACAGGCGGACCGACTCGGCGCCGTCGGCCATGGTGCGTTCAAAATGCGGGATGCCGCCGACCACATCGACTCCCATGGCAATCGCCCGCTTCAGGTTGGCAAACGCACTCGGGCTGCGCAACAGTCCATCCTGCGGAAACGCCACCAGCTGCAGGTCAAGATAAGGCGCCGCCTGGCGCTTGACGTGCAGCAGCGCTTCCACCGCAAGCAAGCGGTCGTCGCAGATATCGACATGCGAGCGGATCGCCAGCAAGCCGCGCGCCACGGCCCAGTCGCAATATTGCATTGCCCTGGCGACCAGCGCTTCCTGCGTCAGCGCCGGTTTCAGCTCGCCCCACAGCGCGATTCCTTCCAGCAGCGTACCGGAGCTGTTGACGCGCGGCAGCCCATAGCTGAGGGTGGCATCCATATGGAAATGCGCATCGACAAACGGCGGCGTCACCAGGTCGCCGCCGGCATCGATCTCCTCGGCGGCGCTGACCGCGAGCGCCGCGCCGACTGCCTGGATGCGGCCGTCGGCCATGGCGATATCAATTCCGCTCCTGCCGTCCGGCAGCGTGGCATTACGAATAAGCAGGTCCATGGGCATCCTTTTAACTGCGCTACAAGGCCGACCGCCGGACAAGATGCCGGCACGGCGATGAACCATAGTAACGCCAAAGGAAATCCGATGACAACGCTGGCGCCGCGTCACCCTGCTTTAAAGCCTGGATGCCCTACTTCTGCAGCCACTGGCTGACGCGCTGCGGATGCGCATCGACCCATTGCCTGGCCGCGGCTTCCGGCTTGGCGCCGTTTTCGATGGCCAGCATGACGCTGTCGATTTCGCCCGGCTGCCATGAGAAACGCTTCAGCAGATCGTTGACCGGCCTGGCCTTCGCTTCCAGGCCAGGATTGGCGATGCTGTCGACATGCTCGGCTTCGCCGTAGACCTTTTTCGGATCGTCCAGGAACTTGAGTTTCCACTTGGCGAACATCCAGTGCGGCACCCAGCCGGTCACCGCAATGGCCTTGTTGTTGCGGATCGAACGCTCCAGCTCGGCCACCATGCCGCTGCCTGAACTAGGCATCAGCTTGTAATCCAGCCCGTAATCCTTGATCGCCAGTTCCGTCTTGGTCATGACCCCGGCGCCGGCATCGATGCCGACGATGCGCCCCTCGAACGCTGCCTTCTGCGCAGGCAGGTCGGCAATGCTGCCGGCATTCACGTAAGCAGGCACGATCAGCCCGATCCTGGCGCCGGGATAATTCACCCCCAGGTTCACCACCTTGTCCTTCAGCTTCTCGTAATACGCACCCTGCGTCACCGGCAGCCAGGCCGACATGGTAGCGTCCAGGTCGCCACGCGCCACGCCCTGCCACATCAGTCCGGCGGAAACCGGCACCAGCTTGACCTCATACCCCAAGTGCTGCCGGATGATCTGCGCCGCGACATAAGTAGTCGCCACACTGTCCGACCATCCTTCCACATAACCGATCTTGATCCCCGGCTTGCCATCCGCCGTCGCCCCTCCCGCACCAGCCACGCACGCCAGCGCGACGATCAGCCAACATAATTTTCGTATCGGATTCATGCTAAACCCCTTCAATATATTCCAATCGGTTTTGCTGCTTTAATTAGGGTCAGAGTCGAATTAATTTTAAAAACAATTCGACTCTGACCCTAATTATTTGTCTACGACCAGGTTGCTTAGCGGTTTGCTGCAGCAGAGGAGCACCATGCCTTGGTCGATTTCGCGTTGGCGGATGCCGCCTTTGTGCTGCATGTCTACGGTTCCTGACACCAGCTTGACCTTGCAGGTGCCGCACATGCCCTGGGCGCATGAGGATGCCAGGCGGACGCCTGCGTTGCGGGCGGCGTCCAGCACGTGCTGCTGCGGACCGCAGGTGATCTGGCGCATGCTTTTCTGGAAATTGACTGCGAAGCCGGTTGCTGCCGGTGCGTTTTCGGGCGTTGCCTGCGGCTCGCTCTCCTGTTGCAGCGCCTCGAAGGAAAAACTTTCTTCGTGGTAGCGGGCACGGTCGAAACCTGCTTCGTCGAGCATGCTGCGGACCGCTTTCATGTATGGCGCGGGGCCGCAGACAAAGATTTCCCGCTCCATGAAATCGGGCGCCATCAGCTTCAGCGCCGCCAGCGACAGCATGCCGGTCGGACCCGACCAGTCGCGCCGCTGGCCGAGCCGCTCGCAGATGAAGCGCGTGCGGAAATTCTGCTGGCTGGCGGCGATCAGGCTCAGCTCGCGTTCGAAGATGATGTCGTCCGGCGTGCGCGCGCTGTGGATGAAAACGATGTCCCGGTCGTCGCACAAGTCATGATGCGCGCGCGACATCGACATCAGCGGCGTGATGCCCGAACCGGCCGAGAGGAACAGGTATTTTTCCGCCGGATGGACGGCGCAGGTAAATTCGCCGGCTGCGCGCAGCACCTTGAGCTTGTCGCCGGCCTTGAGATTGTCGTGCAGCCAGTTCGAGACCGGTCCGCCAGGAACACGCTTGACCGTGATCGAAATCGTGTGAGGCCGCGCCGGCGAGGATGAAATGGTGTAGCAGCGGTTGATCGCTTCGCCGTTGATTTCCAGCTCCAGCGTGATGAACTGGCCGGGCTGGAACGCAAATGCGCCGCCGCCGGGCGCGGCAAAGAAAAAACTCTTTACATCGTGCGTCTCTGCCCGCACCTGGCAGCACACCAGCATCTCTTCGCTATCGCTGTTCCACAGCGGCGGCATGCTGTCCCAGAAATCCTGGCGATTCAGTTTATAGGTATCCATGACCGGCCCTGGCAATATTTCGGCTTTCAATCAATTCTCCACGGCGATCGCTATGACGGTTGCCGAGCCCGCGCCTGAACCGGCAGCCAGGCCGGCCGACAAGCGGCCGATGTACCAGCTGCAGAATTTCTCAACCAGGCCTTCGGTAAACGGCGAATAAGGACCCGGCTGATAAGCCGTGCTGCGCGCCCCTTGCTGTGACAGTTCGACCAGCCGCTTGTCCTGGTCGTTGGTGGCGTTCCACACCGCGGTCAGGTTGTCGAGCTGGTAGTCGATGCCTTCACGCGCATCCTTGTGCACCAGCCATTTGGTACGCACCAAGGTGCGTTCCGCCGACAAGGGCAAGACCGAAAAACTGACGATATGGTCGCTCATGAAATGGTGCCAGGAATTCGGCTGGGTCCAGAATGACAGGCCGCCCAGGTCGGCGCGTTCGAACTGTCCCAGCAGCTTCCCGGAAGCGACCTTGCCGTCCAGCGTCTGCGATTCGCCGGCGCGGTCCAGCGGCAGGCGCTGGGTGCGGAAGCCGGTCACCAGTTCGTCCAGCCGCTCTATCTCCGCCGACGGCAAGCCGCCCTGCTCCCATTCGGCGCAGCGCTGCGCGGCCAGGCGATCGAATTCGGCGATCTGTTCCGCATTGCCCGGTGCCGACTGGTAGCCGAAACCGAACTCGAACAGCGAGGCGGTCAGCTCAGGATGATTGCTCGCGCAGTGATAGCATTCGCGATTGTTTTCCATGGTCAGCTTCCAGTTGCCGTCCTCGATCAGGTCGACCTGTTTGGCGATCTTGCAATCCTGCAGCCCGTGCGGCAGCAGATAGGGCGCCATGGCGTCGCGCATGACCGCAAAATCCCGCGGCGGCTGTTCCGCCAGGCAAATGAATATCAGGCCCGCCAGGTTCTCAACGTGCACCGGCTTCAAGCCGTGCTTGCTGCGGTCGAATTTCTCGCCCATGTGGTCGGCGTGGATCAATTCTCCTGCCAGGTTGTAAGTCCACTGGTGATAAGGGCAGACCAGGTTGCCCACAGAACCTTTATGTTCAGAACACAAACGTGCGCCCCGGTGCCGGCATACATTGTGATAAGCACGCACCGACATATCGTCGTCGCGCACCACCACGATGGAATTGAGGCCGATCTCGACCGTGACGTAATCGCCGGGCTCGGGAATATCCGGCTCGACCGCCACATGGATCCAGTGCTTGCTGAAAATCTCCCGGATATCCAGGTCGAAGATTTCCGGGCTCAGGTAAAACGGTGCGTCCAGGCTATGGCCAGGCAGACGCTCGGCGACCAGTGATTGAATCTCTTTGGATACTTTCAATTGTTTCTCCATGCATTGCATTGATAGAACCGCCGCTTTGCAAATCCGGTTGCAAACGCATTTATAAAATCAATAATCGACCAGGCGATGTTCGCGCAGATAAGCCAGCACCACCTGGGCCTTATCGGCCGCGCTGCCGTCCTGGACCACCTTGCCGCCGCGGCTCTCGCTCACGGTGGCGGCCTGCATGCGGGCATGGCCGGAGCGCTTTTCAGGCGCGGCCAGCTTGCGCGGCACGGCTTTGGCAGGTTCAACCGTCCATTCCCCGGCACTGTCGCCGGCCGCCGCCACGGCAGCAGAAAACGCCTGCTTCCTGATTTCACCGCTACGCAACCTGGCGTAGGCATAACGCAAACCGTTTGGCGCCAGCGGATGGACTGTCATCAGGGCCGGCAGCTTGAGCGCTACGTCGCGGCGCCGGCCCTTGGGCAGGTATTGTTGGGCGACGACGCTGTCCCGGTCCCGGTCCTGGCCCGGCGTCACGGCAATCACGCCGGCCAGCAACGGCAGGCCCAGGCGCGCCGCCAGCAGGTAAGGCAGCATGCCGCTGGCCGCCCCGCCTTCGGCACGGCTGCCGCACAGCACCAGGTCGTATGGTTGCAACTGCGCCTGCAGCTGCGATTGCAATGCCGGCAATACGTCCCGCGACGCCATGGCTTCAACCAGGGTGACGCTGGCCGCGCCCAACGCCAGGTAGTCAGGCAGGGCCGGATTGCCGGCGTCGCCGGCATGGATCACATCGATGCTGGTTCCGGCAGCGTGCTGCGCCAGCTTGCCGGCCATGTCCAGCGCGGCGGCGTCGTTACGGCTGTAGCGCGGCACGCCGCTGACCGGATGGCGGCCTATCGACACCAGCACGGCAATCCGCTTGATGACAGCCTGGCTCATGGTGCGTCCCCCATGCTGCGGGCTTGCCGCACCTGGTCCAGCAGCGCTGTCATCAATTCCTGGGCGTCGCCGATGATGCTGAGGTCGGCGCGCTTGATCATCGGCGCACTGGCGTCCAAGTTGACCGCGATCACATGGCGGCAATCCTTGATGCCCTGCAGGTGCTGGACCGCGCCGGAAATGCCGAACGCCAGGTAGGCGCTGGCGCTGACGGTCTTGCCGGTGGCGCCGATCTGCTTGTCGCGCTGGAATTTGCCGTCGTCGACCGCGACCCGGCTTGCGCCTACCGCCGCATCCAGCGCATTTGCCAGCGAATTGAACAGCGCGACATCGTCAACGCCGTTGCCCGCCGAAACGATGAAATCGGCCTCATCCAGCTCCATCTGCGATGCCGCCATGGTCTTGCCGCCGAGATCCAGGAATGGACTGGATGATGTAGCTGCCTCCGCCTTGATGCCGATGGCCGCGCTCAGCTCGCCAGCTACCTGGCCGCGCCCGAGGAAAGGCAAACGCGCGTCCACGACCTCGGTTTCCAGCAGGACCACCTGCGCCAGGCTGCGCCGAGCCAGCACACTGCCTTGCTGGCGGTATGCCGCCAGGCTGCATTTGCTGATTTCGACCACATGGGTGGCGATGCTGGCGGCAGTCCCGGCGGCGCCTAGGCGCCGGCCGAGGTCGCTGCCGGCGACGCCGTCATCGGGAATGAACACGTGGGCCGGCAGCAATGTTTCCATCACAGCCTGCAGCGCCGCAAGTTCCGCTTCCGGCGCAAACACATGGTTGCCGTATTGCGGCAGCACGACGCAGCGGTCAGCACCCAGCGCGGCGGCATCGTCATTCAGGTCGCCGAACACCAGCAGCACCACTTCGGTCGCGCCGTCAGCCAGCAATGCCGCGGCAGCCACCGCCTGGCGCGCGTGTTCATCCAGCGCGCCGCGATCGCTGTGCGCCACCGCCAGCAGGCAAGCTGTGGTCACGGCATCGGCGGCCAGGCGTACCAGCTTGGCCGCCTGGTGCGGCTGGCTTTGCTGCAGCGCCTGGCTGCCGTCGCCGCTACCTTCGCCAAGCTGACCCAGCACGATACGCTTGACGCCGTCGGCATTGATGCTGAATGGACGGCGCGGGTTGATGCGCCTGACGCTGTTTGGTATCGCCATGTCCATCGTCAATTCTCCAGTGCCGCCGCCAGCAGTTCGGCGATATCGCGCACTTCCGGGCGCGGCCCTACCACGCCTTCCAGCATCGCGGTGCAATTCGGACAAGCCACCACCACCGTATCGGCGCGCACCGCGCGGGCGTCATGGATGCGGATGTCGGGAATGCGCTGCTTGCCGGGGATATCGGTCAGGGGCGCGCCGCCGCCGCCGCCGCAGCAGCGCCCGCGCATGCCGTGGCGCTCCATCTCGTGCAGCGGCAGGCCCAGCATCTTGAGCAGTTCGCGCGGCGCTTCGATCTCGCCGTTGTAGCGTCCCAGGTAGCACGGATCGTGATAGGTGAAACGCTGGTCGCTGCCGGCGGCCGAGTCAACCCTCGGCTTGATTTTTCCGGAATTCACCAGCGCCGCCATGAAGGTGGCGTGATGAAAAACCTCGTAGCGGCCGCCGAACGCCGGATATTCGTTGCGCAGGCAGTGCATCACATGCGGATCGGCGGTGACAATCCGCTTGAAGGTGAACGCAGACAGCTGGGCAATCATGTGCTGCGCCATGCCCTGGAATGTCGCTTCGTCGCCCAGGCGGCGGGCTACGTCGCCGGTATCGGTTTCCAGCGAGCCCAGCACGGCGAAATCGACGTCCGCGGCCTGCAGCACCTTGACCAGCGCGCGCAAGCTGCGCTGGTAGCGCATGTCGAAACCGCCCTCGCCCACCATCAGCAGCACGTCGACCGCCTGGCCGGGAACGATCTGCCGCACGCCGAGGTCGATCGCCCAGTTGTAGCGCACGCCCAGGTCGAAACCGCCGGCGCTGCCGGTCTCGCGCAGGTTCGCCAGCACTTCCGGGCCCTTGCCAGGCACTGCGCCGAACTGCAAGGTCTGGTGGCGCCGCATGTCGACAATGGCGTCGACATGCTCGATCAGCATCGGGCATTCCTGCACGCAGGCGCGGCAAGTAGTGCAGGACCACAGGGTATCGGTAGAGACCAGGCCCGGCACGATCGCATCCAGCGGCCGGCCTTGATGCCTGCCGAGCGGAATGCCGGGATACGGGCTGCCGGCAAAATCGGCGTCGCTGCCGCCGGCCATGCCGGTCACCATGTCTTGTATCAGTTTCTTTGGGTTCAAGGGCTGGCCGGCGGCAAAGGCCGGACACGCCGCTTCGCACTTGCCGCACTGGACGCAGGCATCGAAACCCAGCAGCTGGTTCCAGCGGAACTCGACCGGCTTGCCGACGCCCAGCTCGCCCTGCTCCAGCTTGAGCGGTTTGAGCGCGGTGGCCGGCGTGCGTTTGCCGTCATGTGTAAAATCTTGCTTGAAGCGTTCCTGGCGCGGATGGAACGCCAGGTGCAGCAGGCCCGCCAGCGCGTGTTTCATCGGCCCGCCGCGGGCCGCGCCCACGGTCAGGGTCCAGGCCCCCACCCCCAGCAGCAGCACGGTCGCCAGCGCGCTCAAGCCTGACATCAATTGCAAGGGAAACAGGCCCAGCGCCAGCAAACCCAGCGCAAACGCCGCCAGCATCCAGGGCAATCGCATCCAGGCACCGCGCGACAAACGTGCCGGCGGCGTGCGGCGCCGGTGCCAGACGAACAGCACGCCGGCCAGCATGACCAGCGCAAACAGGCCGATCGCCGTGTCCAGGGACGAGGCATACAGCATCAGGCCGTAATTGACCGCCACCAGCGCCATCGCCGCAATCGCGCCGCCGGCGGTCGCCACGTGGGTGCGGGCGATATAGGGATCGCGCGCCACCACATGATGCAGGTCAACAAAATAGCGCTTTGGAATCGCCAGCAGGCCCAGCCAGGATACCGAAGCGTCGCGGCCGGCGCGCCACAAGGCGGCCCGCCGCGCCAGGCCGGCAGACAATCCCGCCGCCGACAGCCAGAACAGCACGGTGATGGCATGGTTGAGGGAAGAAGCCAGGGCGTCCATGCTCAGAAATCCTTGCACAGGCGCAGCGCATCGTAGATCGCCGCGTGGATGTTATGCATGGAGATGCAGTCGCCGACCCGGAACAGCAGGAAGCGGCCGTCGCCCAGGGTTTCCGCCAAGGCCGGCTGCGGCTCGGCGGCGAACAGCTTGTTGACGTCGATCTGGCCGCGGTTGAGCGATTGCGGCTTGAGCGACCAGTACAGACGATCGTTGGGCAAGATGCCGTTTTCAATCACCACCTGGTCGACTACCCGTTCTTCCTGTATTTCGGTGTATTCATTGCGCAGCACCGCAACCTTCTTGTCGCCCTCGGCGTAGACCCGGTCCAGCCAGTAGTTCGGCGTCGGGATCACGCCTTGCGCATACAGGCGGCGATAGAAAATCGGGAAAGTGGTGCCGCCGGTATCGTCGGCGATCTTGACGTCGGGCGTGACGATTTCCACCAGGCTGCCGCGGCTGGCCAGGAAATCGGCGACGCCGAAACCGGCGTGGGTGCTGATGCCGTCGTACACCAGCACGTTCTTGCCGGGCGCGACGCGGCCTTGCAGGATATCCCAGGAGCTGACCGACAGGCCCTCGGCAATGCCCCAGGCCGCAACCTGGCCGGTGTAATTGCTGCCGCCGGTCGCCAGCACCACGATATCCGGCTGTTCGGCCATGATCATCGCTTCATCGGCATTCACGCCCAGCCGGCGGTCGACGCCGAGGCGCCTGGTTTCCATGTCGAACCAGCGCACGATGCCGGCCATCTGCTCGCGCTGCGGCGCCTTGGCCGCCAGGTTGATCTGGCCGCCGACGACATCGCTGCGCTCGAACAGCACCACATCGTGGCCGCGTTCGCGCGCCACCCGCGCTGCTTCCAGTCCTGCGGGACCGGCTCCCACCACCACCACCTTGCGTTTCGGGCCGCGGCTCCTGGCGATCTGGTGCGGCATGCTTTGTTCGCGCGAGGTCGCTGCGTTCTGTACGCACAGTACGTCGAGCCCGTTGTACTGGCGGTCGATGCAATAGTTGGCGCCCACGCATTGCTTGATTTCGTCCTCGCGGCCGTCGCGGATCTTGATCACCATGTGCGGATCGGCGATCTGCGCGCGCGTCATGCCCACCAGGTCAACCATGCCGGAAGACAGTATGCGTTCCGCCTGGCCGGCGTCGCGTATGCTTTGCGCGTGCATCACCGGCACCTTGGACACCGCCTTGATGCCGGCCGCCAGGTGGACGAACGGTTCCGGCGGCAGCGCCATCGGCGGCATGCAGTTGGCCAGGGTATTGTGGGTATCGGCGCCGGAGCCGACCACGCTCAGGAAATCGATCAGGCCGCTAGCCGACATCGCTTGCGCGATTTCCTTGGCGGTTTCGTGATCGACGCCGTCTTCATGGAACTCGTCGCCGCACATGCGCAGGCCGACGCAGAAATCGCTGCCGACCGCTTCCCGCACCGCGGTCAGCACTTCAATGCCGAAGCGCATCCGGTTTTCCAGGCTGCCGCCGTATTCGTCGCTGCGCTGGTTGACGCGCGGACTCCAGAACTGGTCGATCAGCTGCTGGTGAGCGGCGGAAATCTCGATGCCGTCCATGCCGGCCTGCTTGACGCGTTTGGCGGCGGCGGCAAAATCGGCGACGATGCGGCGGATTTCTTCAATCTCGATGATCTTGGCGTTGCCGCGATGGACCGGTTCGCGGATCCCCGACGGGCTGACCAGGTGCGGCCAGTTCTCGCCATGCCATGCCGTGCGGCGCCCCATGTGGGTAGCCTGGATCATGATCTTGGCGCCGTGCCGGTGCATGGCCTCCGCCAGCCGCGACAAAGGCTCGATCACCTTGTCGGTGGTCAGGTTGACCGATTTCCACCAGCCTTGCGGGCTGTCGATGGAAACCGTGCTGGAGCCGCCGCAGATCGCCAGCCCCAGGCCGCCCTTGGCCTTTTCTTCGTAATACCGTATATAGCGTTCGCCCGGCAAGCCGCCGGCTTCCGCGTACACCTCAGCATGGGCGGTGCTGACCACCCGGTTGCGCAAGGTCACCTGGTTCAGGGTCAACGGCGAAAACAAAGTCGGATAACGCATGGTCTGTATCTATCCCTGAGCGGCGACTGCCGCGACTGTGAACACGCAATGGTCGTGGCCTTCGCCGCCGCACTGGGTTTCGCTGCAGGTCGAACGCAGCGGATTGCCGGTGGTGTCGGAGACCCAGTCCATGGCGCCGGCAAACCAGCCGGCGAACATGTAGCAGAGCTTGCCGCGGGCTTCCGGCTGCTGCAGCACGAACGATGAATTGAGCAGCTTGATGCTGGCGCTGGCGCTGGCCGCATCTACCTCGGTGAAAGAGAACAGGCCCCAGCCGCGCTGCGACAGGCGCTTCAGGTAATGTTTGTAGACGTCGAGGCCGGACATGCCATGCTGCCTGGCTTCCTTTTCGCACCAGAAATAGGCGGACTTGTGGCCGGCCTGGTACAGGATCTCGGCATATTCTTCGCGTCCCAGCGCCGCTTCCACCGCGGTATGGTTGTTGGTGAAAAAATGGCGCGGGACATACAGCATCGGCAGTTTGTCGGTGGTCCAGACGCCGGTGCTGGCGTCGACTTCAATCGGCAATTGGGGTTGCATCGCTACTCCTCGGTATCTTGCTTGACGTTCAATCGTTCCAGACTTCGCCGAAAACCCGCAGCCAGTTTTCGCCCAGCACCTTGCGTATGCGGCTTTCTTTCCAGCCGGCGCGTTCCATCGCGCCGGTCAGGTTGGGAAAATCGCCTATGGTGCGGAAACCTTCGGGATTGATCACCGTGCCGAAGTCGGTCAGGCGGCGATGGCGGCCCTTGTCGTGCGTCAGCCATTCAAAGAACGGCTTGCCGTAGCCTTGCGTGAAATCGGTGCCGATGCCGACGCAATCGTCGCCGACCAGGTTGATGATGTAATCGAAGGCTTCCACGTAATCGTCGACATTGGCGCTGCTGCCGCGCTTGAGGAACGGCGGGAACATGGTGACGCCGATGAAGCCGCCATGGTCGGCGATGAATTTCAGCTGCTCGTCGCTCTTGTTGCGCGGATGCTGTTTCAGGCCGGACGGCAGGCAGTGCGAATAACAGACCGGCTTCTTCGAGGCCTGGATCGCCTCGGTCGAGGTATTGCCGCCGACATGCGACAAGTCGACCATGATGCCGACCCGGTTCATCTCTTCGATCACTTCGCGGCCAAAACCGGACAAGCCGCCGTCGCGTTCGTAGCAGCCGGTGCCGATCAGGTTCTGGGTGTTGTAGCAAAGCTGCACCACCCGCACGCCCAGCTCGGCGAACACTTCGATATAGCCAAGATTGTCTTCAAACGCGTGGGCGTTCTGGAAACCCAGGATGACCCCGGTGCGCCCTTCCTTTTTCGCGCGCCTGATATCGTCGACGCCGCGCACCAGGGTCAGCAGGTCGGCGTTGTCGCGGATCAGGTTCTTCATGTCGACCACGTTGCCGACCGTGCCCTGGAAACTTTCCCAGACCGAGATGGTGCAGTTGACGGCGCTCAGGCCGCCCTTCTTCATGTCTTCGAATACCGGCCGCTCCCATTTGGAAATGTTCAGGCCGTCGATGACCAGGCTTTGCTGGTGCAGGTTGCTCATGCCGGACTCCTCAATAGATTGGGAAACTCTTGCACAGCGCGCGCACTTCAGCCAGCACGCGCTGCTCGACTGCGGCATCGCCCTCCGGCTTGCGCGCCAGGGCATCGAATATTTCGACGGTCAGGCGGCCGATGGTGCGGAATTCGTCGACGCCGAAACCGCGCGCGGTGCCGGCCGGCGTGCCGAGCCGGATGCCGGAGGTGACTGTCGGCTTTTCGGTATCGAACGGGATGCCGTTCTTGTTGCAGGTAATGCCGGCGCGTTCCAGCGCATGCTCCACCTGCGTGCCCTTCAAACCCTTCGGCCGCAGGTCGACCAGCAGCAGGTGGTTTTCGGTGCCGCCGGTCACCAGGTCGACGCCGCCGGCCAGCAGCACCTCGCCCAAGGCTTTGGCGTTGGCCACCACGCTGGCGATGTATTGCTTGAATTCCGGCTCCAGCGCTTCGCCGAAGGCGACTGCCTTGCCGGCGATGACATGCATCAGGGGGCCGCCCTGCAAGCCGGGGAACACCGCGGAATTGATTTTCTTGGCGATATCCTCGTCATTGGTCAGCACGAAGCCGCCGCGCGGGCCGCGCAACGTCTTGTGGGTGGTCGAGGTAACCACATGCGCATGCGGCACCGGGCTTGGATGATGGCCGGTCGCAACCAGTCCGGCGATGTGCGCCATGTCGACCATCAGCAGCGCATCGACGCTGTCGGCGATGGCGCGGAAACGGGCGAAATCGAGCTGGCGCGGATAGGCGGAATAACCGGCGATGATCAGGCGCGGCTTGTGCTGTTTCGCCAACGCTTCCACTTCGTCGTAGTCGATCAGGTAAGTATCGCGGTTGACGCCGTATTGCACGGCGTTGAACCATTTGCCCGACATCGCCGGCCGCGCGCCGTGCGTCAAATGGCCGCCGGCGTCGAGCGACATGCCAAGCACGGTATCTCCCGGCTTCACCAGCGCCAGCATGACGGCGCCGTTAGCCTGAGCGCCGGAATGCGGCTGCACATTGGCGTACCTGGCCCCGAACAGCTGCTTGACCCGTTCCAGCGCCAGGGTTTCCACCCGGTCGGCGAATTCGCAGCCGCCGTAATAGCGCTTGCCGGGATAACCTTCCGCATACTTGTTAGTCAGCACCGAGCCCTGCGCTTCCAGCACCGCACGCGAAACGATGTTTTCGGAAGCGATCATCTCGATCTGGTTTTGCTGGCGTTCCAGCTCAAGGTCGATGGCTTGCTTGACCGCGGCGTCGCGTTCGGCCAGCGACTGGGAAAATGCAGGAAGTGTCATTTGTATATGCCTGGGAAAAAGAAGGTGTCGTGAGTGGTCCGTTGGTTGGCACCATTTTGTCCCAGCCCCTTCCCCGCTATTGACTTGATCTGACGGGAACCTTTCAATTTGCGACATTGCCGTCACTTTTAGCCAAGCGCTGTTTGCGAGCCGGTCCGACGGCCGGCGCGCCGCTTGCGCCGAAATGGATCACGTGCACAAAAAGCGGGATCGCCGGCAATATTTTTTTGCGCCTGCACAGCCTGGGAAGACGGGTCCGGGCAACGCACGGGAAATCGAATCCTGCGTCTGCGGCCAGCGCCTTTTTCCTCTTTTCCGGCGGCCGCAAGCGTTGAAAATAAATCATCTGGTCGGCTTGGCATGCTTATTGCGACGCACAACCGAAAGCATTTGTTGTTCAGTCGTTTCAACGTTACATTGTCCATCGCTGATGTTTGCCAACGGAGCAGGTCATGTCTAAAAGCAGTTCTTCTTTCACCCATTTTGCTTTCATGCCGCTCAATAACTTCACGATGCTGGCATTTTCAAATGCCATCGAAGTACTGAGGATGGCCAACTACCTGGAAGGAACGATCCTGTACCGCTGGTCGGTGGTCAGCCCTGAAGGCGGCCCCGTGACAGCCAGCAACGGCCTTTCCGTGACCACCATCCGCGCCGACCAATGCCCTGCCGCCGATGTCGTGTTCGTCTGCGGCGGCACCGACATCGACGCCGCGGTCAACCCTGCCACGCTGGAACTGCTGCAATACCTGGCGACCCAGGACGTGACCCTGGGCAGCCTGTGCACCGGCGCCTTCGCCCTGGCCAAGGCCGGCCTGCTGGACGGCTACACTTGCGCTACCCACTGGGAAAACCTGTCGAGCCTGAAACAGGCTTACCCCGCGATTTCTTTCGCGCCGGACCTGTTTGTCGTCGATCGCGACCGCATCACCTGCACCGGCGGCATTGCGCCGCTGGACATGATGCTGAACCTGATTTCGAGCCAGGTCGGCAAAACCACGATTGCGGCGATCGCCGATCAATTCATCCTGGAGCACGTGCGCGACCACAAGGACCAGCAGCGGGTGCCGCTGACGGTGCGCATGACCTCTGCCCGCCCGGCCATGGTGGAAGTGGTGTCGCTGATGGAAGCGAACATAGAGGAGCCCTTGTCGCTGGACGAGCTGGCGCAGTTGTCGAACTCGTCGCCGCGCCAGCTGCAGCGCATGTTCAAGGAACACATGGGCATGTCGCCTACCCATTATTACCTGACGCTGCGCCTGCGCAAGGCGCGCGAACTGCTGCGCCAGACCGACATGTCGATACTCAGCATCACGATGGCCTGCGGCTTCCAGTCGGCCTGCCATTTCAGCAAGACCTATCGCGAAGTATTCAGCGTTGCGCCCAGCACCGAGCGCCGGCAGCCGAGCCAGGTTCCGGCGGCCTTGCTGGCGGCGTCAACGCAGCAGGCGGCAGTTTTCATTTAGCGGGGCAGCATCAGGGAGAGAAGAAAAAACGGGCGCCTCTGGCGCCCGTTTTTATATCTGCAAAACAGCAGTTCTCCATCGCCCAGCCTTATGGCTTATGGCGCCAGCTCTTTTATCGAACGCTCCCACAGGTTGATGCCGCCTTCCTTGGCCTGCTCGTCGATGGCCGCCAGTTCTTCCTTGGTAAAATCCAGGCGCTGCAAGGCAGCCACATTTTCCCGGATCTGGGCCGGGCTGCTGGCGCCGATCAAGGTGGTGGTCACGCGCGGATCGCGCAATACCCAGGCCAGCGCCATCTGCGCCAGGCTCTGGCCACGGGTCTTGGCGATCTCGTTGAGCGCCCGCACCCGCGCCAGGTTTTCCGGGCTCAGGTGAGCCTGCTGCAACGAACCGCCGCCTTCGCGATTGATGCGCGAATCCTGCGGCACGCCGTTCAGGTATTTGTCGCTCAGCAGTCCTTGCGCCAGGGCGGTAAAGGTAATGCAGCCCATGCCTTCCTGCTCCAGGGTATCCAGCAAGCCATCTTCAATCCAGCGGTTGAACATGTTGTAGGACGGCTGGTGGATCAGGCAAGGCACTTTCCAGTCGCGCAGCAGCTTGGCGGCTTCCGCGGTCTTGGCCGGCGAATACGACGAGACGCCGACATACAGCGCCTTGCCCTGCTGTACCGCGGTCGCCAGCGCGCTCATGGTTTCTTCCAGCGGGGTTTCCGGATCGAAGCGGTGCGAATAAAAAATATCGACGTAATCCAGGCCCAGGCGCTGCAGGCTCTGGTCGAGGCTGGCCAGCACGTACTTGCGCGAACCGCCGCCCTGGCCGTACGGCCCCGGCCACATGTCCCAGCCGGCCTTGGACGAGATGATCAGCTCGTCGCGGTAAGGCCGCAGGTCTTCCTTCAGGATGCGGCCGAAATTGGTTTCGGCGCTGCCGTACGGCGGCCCGTAATTGTTGGCCAGGTCGAAATGGGTGATGCCGAGGTCGAACGCGGTGTGCACCATTTCCCGCTGGCGCGCCAGCGAGGTAGTGTCGCCGAAATTGTGCCAGAGCCCCATGGACAACAATGGCAGCTTGAGGCCGCTGCGGCCGCAGAAACGGTACTGCATTTCGTCGTAGCGCTTGCTTGATGCGTGATAACTCATGACTGGAATATTCCTTTTGACGATGGTCTGGTGGTCTCTTTGAGAATTCTGTTTTACCGGCGGGACTTGCATCCAGCAATTCTACAGAGCTCTCTTGCGTCTCGCTGAGAGCGGCCGATTTGATATTTTGGCAAATTGCGTTGTATTTTGAAAAAAATCCACCTCATTTAATTACGAATGATTCTCATTTATATATAATGACGCCTATTACTAAAAATAAATAACCAGGCGAGGATAAAGTTTTGAGAAAGCAATTAGCAGGAATATGCACCGCCATGCTGGCGCACGGCGCCATTGCGGCCAATGCGCAAGCGCAGGCAAACACCAGTGCGGCAGCCAGTGAAAACACGCTGCCTACAGTGTCCGTCAAAGCCAGCCGGGAAGACACTGCGGAAAAAGGCTACCAGCCAAAACGCGCCGCCGTCGGCAGCCGCAGCGACGCCGCCCTGATCGACGTGCCGCAGGCAGTCAGCGTCGTCACTTCCCAGTTCCTGCAAGACCGCCAGCCGAGCAGCCTGGCGGAATCGCTGGATACGGTGTCCGGCGTCCACATGGGCAATACGCTGGGCGGCACGCTGGATGCGATCATCAAGCGCGGCTTCGGCGACAACCGCGACAATTCCATGCTGCGCGACGGCATGCTGTCGGTCCAGCCGCGCAATTTCACGCCGACCACGGAACGTATCGAAGTGCTGAAAGGTCCTTCGTCAATGCTCTACGGCAGCATGGACCCGGGCGGCGTCATCAACGTCGTCAGCAAGAAACCGCTGCTGGAAAGCCAGCGCTCGGTCACGCTCGGCGCCACCAGCTACGGCGGCGTCAGCGAACAGGTCGACCTGACCGGACCGATCGGCGATTCGGGGCTGGCGTACCGGCTGATCGCCGACCATGAGCGCAGCAACTACTGGCGCAACTTCGGCGAAACCACGCAATCGGTGGTGGCGCCGTCGCTGGCCTGGTATGGCCGCGATACGACGCTGTCGTTCGCCTACGAACACATGAACTATTCGGTGCCTATCGACCGCGGCACCGTCATCGATACGCGCACCGGCAACCCGGTGGCCGTGTCCAAGGAGCGCCGCTTCGACGAAGCCTACAATGCGTCGGCCGGCCGTTCCGACGCCGTCAACCTGCGCTTCGACCACAAGCTCAACGACGACTGGACCCTTCACGGCGGCTACGGCTTCAGCCGCAGCTACTACAACGACTGGCAGGCGCGCGTGCTGTCGGTCAACTACGCCACCGGCATCGCCACGCGGCGCGTCGACTCCACCCAGAACGGCGTGCAGTCGGCGCATACGCTGACCTTGAACCTGGAAGGCAAATTCAACTGGGGCGAAGTGCGCCACGACATCGTCGGCGGCGTCGACTACATGCGCAACTACCGAGTGCTGGCCGACCTCTACCGCGGCCCGAGCAACACCCAGTTCAACATCTACAATCCGGTCTACGGCCAGCTGACGCCTGCCGGCAGCAAGATCAGCCCAGCCGACAGCGACCAGACCGACAAGCTGATCTCGCGCGGCGTGTTCGTGCAGGATTCGATGCACCTGGATGAACGCTGGATCCTGCTGGCTGGCGCGCGCTATGAATATTTCAATGAACTGACCGGCAAGGGCCGCCCCTTCGTCGTCGGCAGCAAGGTCGCCGCTGGACGCGCCACGCCGCGCGCCGGCGTGGTCTACAAGCTGGCGCCCGACTGGTCGATGTATGCCAGCTACAGCGAATCGTTCAAGCCGAATACCTCGATTGCGACGCCGATCGGCGAGTTGCCGCCGGAACTGGCCAAGGGCTACGAGATCGGTTCGAAACTGGAAACCGAAAACCTGACCGCCACGGTGGCCCTGTTCGATATCCAGAAGCGCAACATCCAGACCACGGAAACCATCGGCGGCATCAACTACACCCGCAACGCCGGCAAAGCCAGGTCGCGCGGCCTGGAGTTCGACGCCAGCGGCCGCATCAGCCAGGACCTGAGCCTGGTCGGCAGCTACGCCTACACCGAAGCGCGCTACGCTGACGATCCCAAGCTGGCGGGCAATCCCCTGCCGAATACGCCGAAGCATTCGGCGTCGCTATACCTGACGCGCGATTTCGGCGTCTCGCGCCTCGGCCCGGTCGAAGGCCGCGTCAGGGCCGGCGCCGGCGCCCGCGTGTTCAGCAGCCTGCCGGTGGGCGACGGCACCGGCAAGGTCTACCACCTGCCCTACGGCCGCGTGATGGATGCGTTCGTATCCTGGAACACGCTGGTCGGCGGCCAGTCGGTCGACTGGCAGTTCAACATCAAGAACATCTTCGATTCGACTTATTACACTGCCAGCTGCTGCACCGGCACGCCGTTCGTCAATATCGGCGCCGGCCGCGAGTTTACGCTCAACGCCAAGCTGAATTTCTGAGGATGGCCGGGATGAGGAAAGCATTGCTGGCTTGCACGCTGCCGCTCCTGGCCGGGGCTGCGCTTGCAGCGCCGGCGCCGAACCAGGAAATGCCAGAGTATCAAGCGCAGAGCGTGAGCTTGCCACCCCACGCCAGCTATCTCGATGAGCAAGGCGCGATCCGCATCGGCGGCGCCGAGCACGCGCAATTCGTGATCGACCGTTTCAATGCCCTGTTCGCCGGCAGCCATCCTGGCCTGCGTTTTTCCGGCCATGTCAAAGGCACCACCGCCACCATGCCGCTGCTGACCTACGGACGGATGCTGTACGGCCCGATGGGACGCAGCGCCAATGCGGCCGAGCTGGAAGCCTATGAAAAAGCGGTCGGCGCGGCGCCGCTGGAAATCCGCATCGCCCATACTTCCGACGATGCGCAGCAGGAAATGTCGTATTCGATCGGCATCTACGTCAACCGCGCCAATCCGGTCGAACGCCTGAGCGCAAGCCAGGTGGCGCGCATCTTCACCAACGGCAACCCGGACGGCGACCTCTCCCACTGGGGCCAGCTGGGCGCCGGCGGCGCCTGGAAAGAACGCGCCATCCATCCTTTCGGCACGCCTGAATATACCGGCATGGGCACCTACATGCAGTCGGGACCGTTGCAAGGACGGACCTTCACGCCGGCCTACGAACAATGGGGCAGCACTGAAACCATCCTGAAACGGCTGGAACAGGATCCGGCCGGCATCGCGTTTGCCGCCATCGGCCACGAAAACGCGGCGCTCAGGCAGCTCGCCATCGTATCCGGCGACGGCCGCAGCGAAACCCGCGGCAGCCGCCAGGACGTGGCTGCCGGCGCCTACCCCTACGGCCGTTATGTGTATTTCTATTTGCGGCGCGAACCGGGACAAGCGCTTGACCCGGTCGCCAAGGAATACCTGCGCCTGGTGCTGTCGCGCCAGGGCCAGGAAATCATCGCCAGCCAGGCCGGCGGCTATATTCCACTGTCGGCGGCAGAAGTCCGCGCCGAATTGCAAAAAATCGAACTGGCGGCAGGCGGCGCCAGCGCATCGGTCCCGGCCGCGCCCGGGCTGCTCCTGGCCGGCGCGGATGGCGCGGCCGATCTGTTCAAGCGTTTCAACGCCATGTTTGTCCGCACGCAGCCCGAAGCAAGCATTGGCACGGCGCTCAAGGGCTCGTCGACCGGCTTGCCGGCACTGACTGCCGGCGCCGCTTCCATGGCCATCGTCACGCATGAAACAAGCGCCGCCGAAATCGCCGCGTTCCGGCAAGCGTGGGGTTATGCGCCGTTCCTGGTCCGCATCGGCTACGCCGGTTCCGGGCAGGAAGCGCCCGCCGTTTATGTCAACCGGCGCAATCCCCTGCCCGGCCTGAGCATGCAGCAGCTGGCCCGGGTGTTTACCGCGGGTTCGGCAGCAGGCAACCTGAATTTCTGGTCACAGCTGGGGCTCGAGGATGGCTGGCAGCAACGCCGCATCCATTTGTACGGGCTGCGCGACGATGGCGGCAGCGCTACTGTCTTGCGTACCGCACACTTGGGAAAATATCCCTTTGCCGCGCACTACGAAGCGCTGGACACCGCGCAAGCCGTCTTGACCGCAGTCGCCGACGATCCTTACGGGATTGCCTTGCTCGCGCCGGCAGGCAACGCTCCGATACCCGCATCGCTGCGCATCTTGCCGCTGTCGCCGGCCGATGGAACCGCCGCGGTCATGCCTTCTCCTGAAAACGTCGCGGCGGGAAAATATCCGCTCTCCGTGTACCTGCAGCTGTACCTGAACCGGCCGCCCGGCAAGGCCCTCGACGGCCAGCTGGCGGATTACCTGAAGATGATATTGTCGCCGGCGGGGCAGAGCCTGCTGGCCGGTGCGGCAGGCGGCGCAGGCGGTTACCTGCCGCTGTCGGCCGACGATTTGGCCAAGGAAAAGAAAAAACTCGACTAGGACAACGCAACGGGCAAGAAAGCGCTGCCGGCCTGTCCCTTAGATCGGATCTGCCCGGAGGTGTTCGGGCCGGTGCAGGAAGACGGTAAGCGTATCCCGCTGCGGCGGCACGCCGATCTGCGACAGGATGCGGCCAACGGCGCCGCGGTGGTAGTTGCCGTGCGTGACCACATGGGCCAGCATCTCGCCGCGGGACATGCGGCCGGCCGAACCATCGACGAAGGTGAACTCGACCACCTCTGCAAGCTCGGCTTCCGATACGGTATCGGCATACGACAGCAGCCAGCGGTCGGTTTCGCGGACCGCCGCGCGCAAGTCGGCAAGCTCCGGCGTCGCCGGCGTGTTCAACGCCTTGTAATCGTGCGGCTTGCGCTGTAGGTTTGCTTCGAAAATCCGGTCCACGACGTAGACATGGTTCAAGATGCGCGCGGCATCGTGTTTTTCCCGCTCGTGGGATTCCGGCGGCAGCGCGGCCAGCGCCGAAAACAGGGTGTCGTTGGCCCAGGCTTTGTATTCAAACAGGGTGGTCAGCAGTTTTTGTGCATTCATGGCGTCTGGTCTTGCATCGGCAGGCTGGCAGGGATTCGCTGCAATCCGTTCATTTTATGCCAAGCGCGGATTTAGCTCTAGCCATGTACGGAATCCGCGCAGGTGAAGGCAAATCGACTCAAGACCCCGGGATGCCCTACAATCGCGCCATGAGTCATTTAGATATCCTATTGCCCTTCGGCCTGCCGCCGCCGGAACTGGCGCGCGATTTATTGCGCGATTTGAAACTGCCTGCCCTCGCCACCCTGATGACGCGCGCCAAAACCGCTCCGCGGCGCCAGCTGTTTGACGATTTTGCAAGAGCCTTGCCGCATGAGATGTGGCTGGCGTCGCAATTCTCCTTGCCCGGCTTCGGCCCGGCAGCAACCGCCGCCGACCGCCAGAACAGCCCGGCCCTCGCTTGCGCCGCCATGCGCGCCATGGGGCTGGGCGTTGCGGAAGGCGCCTGGTTCATGCTGCATCCAGCCCATATCCATATCGCCCGCGACCACCTGGTGCTGACCGACATCCGCCAGATCGGCTTGAGCGATGCAGAATCGCGCGAACTGTTCGACGCTGCGCTGCCGCTGTTCGGCGAAGCCGGCCGCGAGCTGGTCTACGGCGATGCCGGCACCTGGTTCCTGCGCGCCGACGACTGGCAAGGCTTGCTGTCTTCCACGCCGGACGCCACTTGCGGCCACAACATCGATATCTGGATGCCGAAAGGCAGCGGCGACCAGGCTTGGCGCAAATTGCAGAATGAAGTGCAGATGTTGTGGTTTGCCCATCCCTTGAACGAGGGCCGCGAAATGCAGGGACGGCAAACCGTCAATTCCTTGTGGCTGTGGGGCGGCGCGGTCGCGCAGCCGCCGGCGCCCGGCCAGCGCGAAGTATTCAACCTGCCGGACGGCTTCGCTGGCCTCGGCCAATATGCCAAGGCGGCGCATGCCGGCGTCGGCGTGAGCGAGGTGATCGCCGCCAGGCCCGAGCACGGCCTGCTGACTTTGAGCCAGCTGATCCAGCCGGCCTTGACCGGCGAATGGTCGGACTGGCTGCAGCAGTTGCAAACCCTGGAAAGCACATGCTTCGCACCTTTGCTGCAAGCCATGCAGCAGCGCCGGCTCGACAGCCTGTCCCTGGTCGTCACGGACAGCGGACATACGCTTGAAATGAGCGCCACCAGGCTCTCTCTCAAGAAATTCTGGCTGAAGCCAACCCTTACCGGCCTATTGCCATCGCATTCACCATGACTCGCATCACTACCCGTCCCTACTCCTTCCGCGACTCCGAGCGCCTGCGCCAGAGCGGCGTCCATCCGGTCCTGGCCCGCGTGTATACAGCGCGCGGCCTGCTCGACGCCAAGGAGCTTGAAAGCGAACTGAACGCCCTCATCCCGCCATCGGGCTTGCTGCACATCGACGCCGCCGCCAGCTTCCTGGCCGACGCCATCGCCGCCAGGAAAAAAATGGTGATCGTCGCCGACTACGATTGCGACGGCGCCACCGCCTGCGCCGTCGGCTTGCGCGGCTTGCGCCTGCTGGGCGCCAACATCGACTTCATCGTGCCGAACCGGTTTGAGTACGGCTACGGCCTGACGCCGGAAATCGTCGAACTGACCGCGCGTGAAAAATCGCCTGACATCATCGTCACGGTCGACAACGGCATCGCCAGCATCGACGGCGTGGCCGAAGCCAACCGGCGCGGCATCGAAGTCGTGGTGACCGACCATCACTTGCCTGCGGATACGCTGCCGGCGGCGCGCGTCATCGTCAACCCGAACCAGCCCGAATGCGGATTTCCCAGCAAGAACCTGGCCGGGGTCGGCGTCATGTTCTATGTCTTGCTGGCCTTGCGCGCGGAATTGCGCCGGCGCGGCGTGTTCGACGCCCAGAGCCAGCCGAAACTGGACGTGCTGCTCGACCTGGTGGCGCTCGGCACCGTGGCCGACGTGGTCAAGCTGGACGCCAACAACCGCATCCTGGTGGCGCAAGGCCTCAAGCGCATGCGCGCCGGCCGCATGCATGCCGGCATCGCCGCCCTGTTCCGCGCCGCCGGCCGCGAAGCGCGCCGCGCCACGCCGTTCGACCTCGGTTTTGCGCTGGGCCCGCGCCTGAACGCCGCCGGCCGCCTGGCCGACATGGCGCTCGGCATCGAATGCCTGACCACCGACGACGAAGGCCGCGCCTGGGCCATCGCCCAGCAGCTCGACGCCATCAACCGCGAACGGCGCGATATCGAAGCTGGCATGCAAGACACCGCGCTGGCGCTGCTGGACGATTTCAAGCCGCAGGACAGCACCACCATCAGCGTGTTCGACGCTTCATGGCACCAAGGCGTGATCGGCATTGTCGCCTCGCGCCTGAAGGACAAGTTTTATCGCCCGACCATTACTTTCGCGCCGGGCGGCGAAGGCTTGATCAAAGGATCAGGCCGTTCGATTCCCGGTTTCCATTTGCGCGACGCGCTGGACCTGGTTTCCAAGCACGCCCCCAGCCTGATCCAGAAATTCGGCGGACACGCGATGGCAGCCGGGCTGACCATCCGCGCCGACGCCTTCGACGCTTTCGCCGCGGCCTTTGAAAAAGTCGGACGCGAATGGCTGGGACAAAGCCAGCTGGAGCGCGTGGTTGAAACCGACGGGCCGCTGGAAGATGCCTACTACACCACCCAGTTCATTGAGCTGATGGACGGCCAGGTGTGGGGCCAGGGTTTCGCGCCGCCGCTGTTTTGCGACGAGTTCAGGGTGGTCAGCCAGCGCATCCTGAAAGAGAAACACCTGAAGCTGCTGCTAGAGCGCAACGGCACACGCTACGACGCAATCTGGTTCGGGCATACCGATGAACTGGGAAGCAAGGCCAAGGTGGCGTTCCGGCTGGACGCCAATGAATACAACGGCGTGACCAAGGTGCAGCTGATGGTCGAACACGCGGAACCGATGTAATTCCCGAACGCCGAATGCAATGCCCCGCAGCCCATCAATTAGGGTCAGAGTCGAATTGTTTCGCTAATTAGGGTCAGAGTCGAATTAATCGGGCAAACAATAATTCGACTCTGACCCTAATTAATTGCTGGGCTGGCGTTGCTGGCTTGGGGGGAAGTTTTCGAATTTGCTCCACACTCGGCGCAGCTGGCGGGTGGAATTGAAACCTGCTTGCTGCGCTACCTGTTCCATGTCCAGCTTGGATTGCGTGAGCAGCTCGCGCACCAGGGCTACCCGGATGCGCTGGATGTAGTCGACCAGGCTGCTGCCGGTGTGCTCCCTGAACAGGCGCGTCAGATGGCGTTCGCTGGTGCAGGCGATTGCCGCCAGCTGCTCCAGGTCCCAGTCATGGGCCGGATTGCCGATCACAGCGTCTTGCACCCGGTGTATCGCCGGATGCAAGTGGTTGCGGCAAGCCTGCCATGGCGACAGCTGCGGATCGCTGCCGGCGCGCCGCATGTAGATCACCAGCGAGCGGGCAATCGAAGCGCTGCGGGCATGGCCGGCGATTTGCGCCACCACGTGCAGGGCCAGGTCGATGCCGGTGGTGACGCCGGCGCTGGTGTAGACATTGCGGTCTTCGACAAAGATGCGGTTTTCCAATACGTGCGCTCGCGGCGCAATACGCCGCAAGTCGTCGCAATGGCTGTGGTGCGTGGTGCACTGGCGGCCGTCGAGCAAGCCGGCATAACCCGCCAGCAAGGCGCCGGTGCAGCTGCACAGCAGGCGATGGGTTTCCTGCCAGTGCGTGCGCAACCAGGCCACGGCGCGCTGGTCGTTGACGCTGGTGAAATCGTCGTCGCTGCCGACGCAGCCGTGCAGCATCAGCATGGCGTTGGCCGGCAGGCTGTCCGGCAGGTCGCTGAAGCCGGTCAGGCCAAGGCCGAGCGAAATGTTGATAGTGCTGGCCGCGCTGACGTAACGCAGGTCGAAAAAATCCGCGCGGCCTTCCCGTTCCGCAATCCGGTTGGCATAACGCAGCACCTCCGCCGGACCCATCAGGTCAAGCGTCATGGTGGCGTCGCGCAGCAGGAAATAGACCGGGACGGTGGTTTCTCCAGCGCGTGCGTGGTCGGCTATTGCAGCCATCGATACTCCATCTGTTTGGCGGTGGCGGCGGCCAGTTCAGGTCCTGCCAGTCGCTCGACCAAGTGCAGGCTCATGTCGATGCCTGCCGAAATGCCGCCGGAAGTCACCACTTTACCGCAATCGACCCAGGCTACGTTGCGCTTGACCGTAAGCGCAGGGAAACTTGCCTGCAAGTCATCCTGGTCTTCCCAGTGCGTGGTCACATCCAGGCCGTCCAGCAAACCGGCCTTGGCCAGCAGGAAAGCGCCGGTGCAGACCGATGCCGTAATCACGGTGCCGGGATGCTGGGCTGCAATCCAGCGGATTACCGCGCCGTCATTGAGGATCGCCGAAACGTCGCCGCCCGGCACGATCAGCACGTCGAGGTCCGCCGATGGCGTCAGCACGCAATCCGGCAACACCTTTATGCCGCCTCTTGCCCGCACCGGCCGCATCGCCGGCGCTACCAGGAAACATTGAAACAGGTTTGCCGCCGCGCCATTGCGGGCGGTTCGCCCGTGGACCCGCGCGGCGGTCGAAAATACTTCATAAGGGCCGGAAAAATCCAGGATTTCCACATCGTCAAACACCAGTATTCCTACGCTCAGCATGCTGCAGCCTCATCTGACATCCTGGCAGTCCGGGATCGGAGCGCCATCGTTGAGGATCATGTTAAGCGTCGGCCAGGTATTGCGAAATGCTGCGGGTAGACATATAGCGGACAAAAAAGGACATGCCGGGAATATCTCAGCGCACCGGTAAAAACTGCAGGAAACTGCCGCCCACCAGGTTCTGCATGTAGCTGATGCCGGCGCGCTTGTATTTCTCGGTCGTCATCTCGGCCAGCAAATCGATGCGGCCGATGATCTTGCCGAACTCCCGTTCAAAACTGATGTTGCGCTCGCTGTCGCTGATATCGTTGGACAGCAGCAAAGGCTGGCCGGCGGCATTTTTCCGGCTGTTGAGTATCCACGATGCGATTTCCATGTTGCGGGCGGCGTTGTACAGGTATTGGGCGTCGAAGCCGTCGATCAGGTAGAACCTGGTTTTGCCGCCATGGGCCACGATGATCATGTCGGCCGCGCCGTAGATAAAGGCGGCAGCCCGGTCGCCGCTGAACTCCGGGGCCAGCGCCAGCGACAGCGCCTGGACGTCATGCTTGCCTTGCAGCTCGGGCCATGGCTGGCGTGCTTCGATAGCATCGCGCACGCGCTTGAGCGCCAGCTCGCGGCTGGCGGCAGTCTTTTTCCATTCGGCCGGATTGCGCCGGTACAATTTATCCAGCAGCCGGTACAGGCTATCGAGGTTGTCGCGCATGCCGAGGGTAGCGAAACGGTTGACATCGGACTGCGCCAGTTCGCTGCCGCTGGTAGAGGAACCCTGCACTTCGCCATGCGGAGCCGGAGTCGGCGCCAGCAGGCCGCAAGCGCTGAGCGCCAGGCACAGCAAGGCCATCGGCAGATACGATGGCAAAACAACATCGCAGCGATGGATTCGTGCCTTAATCGACATGGGCGGCTGGGTCGGGCTGGTAAACTATCAAGCGTGCAATCCATTCTAAGCGGTTGCAGCTTCGATATCCGGCTTGTTGCAATGGTTCACATTTGTGCATATTTGACGCAAAACAGCCGTCAAACAGGGGCCAAACGCAAACTGCAGCGCCATCTGCCATGCTGCTGGCGTATAATTTAGGGTTTGATTGCAAAAGAGCCGAAAATGGAAGCCGAACGCTTAAATTCCCTACAAAACCTGCTTGCGGACCTGACCAGCCGCGAAGCCGAACTACGGAGGTATCTTTGACTTCGATACGAAGTTAGAGAAACTCGACCAGGTCAACGGCGAACTGGAAGATCCGGAAGTCTGGAACGACCAGAAGCGCGCCCAGGACCTGGGCAAGGAAAAGAAATCGCTGGAAGCCATCGTGCTGACGCTGGCCAAGATCGAAGCCGACCTGCGCGACACCACCGACCTGTTCCAGATGGCGCGCGAAGAGCAGGACGAAGAAACCATCGAGGCAGTCGAAGCCGATACGGAAGGCCTGCGCAAGCTGGTCGAAGGCATGGAATTCCGCCGCATGTTCAGCAACCCGATGGATCCCAACAACTGCTTCATCGACATCCAGGCCGGCGCCGGCGGCACCGAGGCGCAAGACTGGGCATCGATGCTGCTGCGGCAGTACCTGCGCTATTGCGAACGCAAGGGCTTCAAGGTCGAGATACTGGAACAGTCCGACGGTGAAATCGCCGGCATCAAGACCGCCACGCTGAAAGTCGAAGGCGAATACGCCTACGGCTTCCTGCGCACTGAAACCGGCGTGCACCGCCTGGTGCGCAAGTCGCCTTTCGACTCCGCCAACGGCCGCCACACCTCATTCTCCAGCTTGTTCGTGTATCCGGAAGTGGATGACTCGATCGATATCGACGTCAACCCGGCGGACGTCCGCGTCGACACCTACCGCGCCTCCGGCGCCGGCGGCCAGCACATCAACAAGACCGACTCCGCGGTGCGCCTGACGCATATGCCGTCCGGCATTGTGGTGCAGTGCCAGAACGACCGCAGCCAGCACCGTAACCGCGCCGAAGCGTGGGACATGCTGAAAGCCAAGCTGTATGAACTGGAACTGCGCAAGCGCATGAGCGAACAGCAGAAGCTGGAAGACTCCAAGACCGACGTCGGCTGGGGCCACCAGATCCGCTCTTACGTGCTGGACCAGTCGCGCATCAAGGATTTGCGCACCAACTTCGAGAGCGGCAACACCAAGGCCATCCTCGACGGCGACCTTGACGATTTCATCGCAGCTTCGCTCAAGCAAGGCGTGTAAGTTGCCAATTCGGTTGCCAATCCGGCTGCAAACCATGCCGCGGGCAGTGTCCGCGGCATTGCCTTCCCCGCCGCTACACAGACAGACGTTTCACCGCATCATTTGAAAAGACACTGACATGACGACAGACAATCAGCAGCAACCTGTCCCGCAAGACGAAAACAAGATCATTGCGGAACGCCGCAGCAAGCTCGGCGCCCTGCGCGCGCAAGGCGTGGCCTTCCCTAACGACTTCCGGCCGACGCACAAGGCAGCCGCGATCCAGGCCGAATACGCGGCGCAGGAAAACGAAACGCTGGACGCTGCCGCAGTCAAGGTCGTGGTCGCCGGCCGCATGATGCTGAAACGCGTGATGGGCAAGGCGTCCTTCGCTACCCTGCAGGACGCTTCCGGCAGCAAGGCCGACGGCCGCATCCAGCTGTTCATCACCAAGGAAAACATCGGCGAAGCGGAATACGACAGCTTCAAGCACTACGACCTGGGCGACATCCTCGGCGCCGAAGGCACGCTGTTCAAGACCAAGACCGGCGAGCTGTCGATCAAGGTCACTACCCTGCGCCTGCTGACCAAGTCGCTGCGTCCGCTGCCGGACAAGTTCCACGGCCTGGCCGACCAGGAAACCAAGTATCGCCAGCGCTACGTCGACCTGATCATCAACGAAGACACGCGCCGCACGTTCAAGGTGCGCACCGCGGCGATGTCGTCGATCCGCCGCTTCATGGAAAAGAACGACTTCATGGAAGTCGAAACGCCGATGCTGCACGCCATTCCCGGCGGCGCCGCGGCCAAGCCTTTCATCACCCACCACAATGCGCTGGACATGCAGATGTTCCTGCGCATCGCGCCGGAGCTGTACCTGAAGCGCCTGGTGGTCGGCGGTTTCGAACGCGTGTTCGAAGTCAACCGCAACTTCCGCAATGAAGGCGTGTCGCCGCGCCACAATCCGGAATTCACGATGATGGAATTCTATGCGGCTTATGTCGATTACCAATGGCTGATGAACTTCACCGAGCAGGTGATCCGCCAGGCAGCGATCGACGCCCACGGCACCGCTACCCTGACCTACCAGGGCCGCGAGCTGGACCTGAGCAAGCCGTTCCAGCGCCTGACCATCGTCGGCGCCATCAACAAATACGCGCCGCAATACCAGGACGCGCAGCTGCAGGATGCCGAGTTCATCAAGGCCGAGCTGAAGAAATTCGGCGTCAAGCCGCACGCCCACGCCGGCCTCGGCGCGCTGCAGCTGGCGCTGTTTGAAGAAACCGCCGAAGCGCAGCTGTGGGATCCGACCTATATCGTCGACTATCCGGTCGAAGTGTCGCCGCTGGCGCGCGCGTCCGATACCGTGCCCGGCATCACCGAACGTTTCGAACTGTTCGTCACCGGCCGCGAAATCGCCAACGGCTTCTCCGAGCTGAACGACTCGGAAGACCAGGCCGCGCGCTTCCAGGCGCAGGTTGCAGCCAAGGACGCCGGCGACGAAGAAGCCATGTACTTCGACGCCGACTACATCCGCGCGCTGGAATACGGCATGCCCCCGACCGGAGGCTGCGGCATCGGCATCGACCGCCTGATGATGCTGATCACCGACTCGCCCAACATCCGCGACGTGCTCCTGTTCCCGCACCTGCGCCGCGAAGACTAAATCGTCAACCTGCGCAGTCAAATGGGGTCAGAGTTTTTTTACGACAGTTTCATCGTCGTAAATTACTCTGGCCCCATTTGACGTACCACCGAGTACAAATCTACGCAGTCGCCAGAATTAATTCGACTCTGACCCTAATTATTCTAATTATTGGCCTGTTTTGCAGTTTTTCCCGGTAGCGCTTAAACTCGTTACATAAGGATACATCTGACACATTATCAACATAGCGTTCGTTATCTGAACCTTTGATAATTACATTAGCCAACAAACAAAAATTCCTGGAGGTAATGATGGATAGCCCGAAACCAAACAACCGCATTCACCCTTTGGTTGCTGCTGCAGCGGTGGCAGTTACCTTGGCCAGCCTGGTAGGCGTAGCCGCCATGACCGGCCTGTTTCCTAGCTCGAACTCGACGCCGGCGCCGGTAGCGGCCATGTCGGCGGCGCCTGGGGACTATAACAGCCAGCAGCCTGGCGCCCTGCCGCAGGCAAACGGTGCGCCGGCGGGCCAGAACGGCTATTACCAGCAGCAGCAGCCGGTCCAGGCTCAGCAACAGCCACGCTCGGCGCCGCGCCCAGAATATGCACAGGCTCCGCGTCAATCGGAACCGGCGCCGCAACCATCCGTCTGCCACAGCTGCGGCCGGGTTGAATCGATACAAGCGATCCAGCACGCAGTCCCGCCTAGCGGCCTGGGGATCGCCGCCGGCGCAGTGCTGGGCGGCGTGCTCGGCCACCAGGTCGGCCATGGCAACGGTAATACCCTGGCGACTGTAGCAGGCGCTGTCGGCGGCGGTTTTGCCGGCAATGAAGTGGAAAAACGCACCCGCACCAACACCACCTACCAGGTCGTGGTGCGCATGGATGACGGCAAGGTACGCACCTTCCCGCAATCCAGCCAGGGATGGCGTGTCGGCGATCCGGTGCAGGTCGTCAACGGCCACCTGGAAGGCCGCGGCTGATACCGGTTCGGTCAACAAAAAACCCGCTGTCGCTACGATGTAGCCACAGCGGGTTTTTCTTTGCGCCGGCGCTTCTTAAGTTTCTTAGCGAGCTTCTTCTATCCAGGCTGCCTGTATCGCTTCCAGGATTTTTTCACCGGAGCGGTTTGGCTCGTCGTCGAAACCGTCCAGCTCCAGCACCCATTTGTGCAGGTCGGTAAAGCGGATCTTTTCGGGATCGGTGTCCGGGAATTTATCGTACAAGGCTTCGGCAACGCGCAATGTGTCAGTCCATTTCATGGTGTCGGTCATGGTGCTGGTCCTCTGGCTTAGTGGTTTTCGCTGGCGTGGTTGATCGTGTACTTCGGAATTTCGACCACCAGGTCTTCCTCGCCGAGGATAGCCTGGCACGACAGGCGCGAGGTCGCTTCCAGGCCCCAGGCCATATCCAGCAAATCCTCTTCCTTGTCGTCCAGCTCGCCCAGCGACGCATAACCTTCACGCACCACTACGTGGCAGGTGGTGCAGGCGCAGGATTTCTCGCAAGCGTGTTCGATCTCGATATCGTTCGCGAGCAAGGCGTCGCACACGGATTGGCCGCGCGGGGCTTCGATCACGACGCCTTCGGGACAGTAAGTAGGATGGGGCAATACGACGATTTGGGGCACTTGGTTTACCTCGGGAATAGGTTGAGTCTTTATGAATGTGTACGGTTTTCTATGACACTTGGTCCAGCGTCTTGCCGGTCAGCGCATCATGCACGCTGCGGTCCATGCGGCGTGCAGCGAATTCTTCGGTGCCGTGCGCCAGCGCATCGACCGCGGCCTTGATCGCCAGGTGGTCCGTGCCCTGCGCCTGCCCGCGCACGGCGTCGATCAAGGCGGCTATGTCGGTCCGTTCCTGCTCCGACAGCAAGGCAGCGTCGGCTGCCAAGGCCGATTCGGTAGCCAGCACGATGCGCTCGGCTTCCACCTGCTCTTCTTTCAGTGCGCGCGCCTGCATGTCGACATCGGCCGAAGCGAACGATTCCTGCAGCATCCTGGCAATGTCGTCATCCGCCAGGCCGTAAGACGGCTTGACGCTGATCGATGCTTCCACGCCGGAGCGCAGCTCGCGCGCCGAAACCGACAGCAAACCGTCGGCATCGACCTGGTAAGTCACCCGTATCCGCGCAGCGCCGGCCGCCATCGGCGGAATGCCGCGCAGCTCGAACTTCGCCAGCGAACGGCAATCGCTGACCAATTCACGCTCGCCTTGCAGGACCTGGATCGCCATCGCGGTCTGGCCATCCTTGAAGGTGGTGAATTCCTGCGCGCGCGCGCAAGGGATGGTCGAATTGCGTGGGATCACCTTCTCCACCAGGCCGCCCATGGTTTCTATGCCCAGCGACAGCGGAATCACGTCCAGCAGCAGCCAGTCGTCGCCCGGGGCGCGGTTGCCGGCCAGCAGGTTAGCCTGGATCGCGGCGCCCAGCGCCACTACCTTGTCGGGATCGATATTTGCCAGCGGCGTGGTTTCAAAGTAGGCGCCGACCGCCTTGCGGATGCTCGGCATGCGGGTGGCGCCGCCGACCAGCACCACGCCGTCGACATCATCCACGGTCAGTTCGGCATCGCGCAGCGCCTTGCGTGTCGGGGTCAGGGTCTTCGCCACCAGGTGCTGGGTGATCTCGTCAAAGATCGCCGACGTCAGTTGCAGATGCACTTGCTCGCCAGAGTTCAGGGCGGCGTCGATGCTGACTTCGGTTTTGGCGGAAAGCAGTTCCTTGGCTTCACGCGCCTTGACCATCAGCACTCGCGTGTCTTCATCGGACAACGGCGCCAGTCCTGCCTGCTGGCTGATCCAGCAAAATATCCTGTGGTCGAAATCGTCGCCGCCCAGCGCCGAATCGCCGCCGGTCGCCAGCACTTCAAACACGCCCTTGGTCAGCTTCAGGATGGAGATGTCGAAGGTGCCGCCGCCCAGGTCGTAGACTACGTACACGCCTTCCGAGGCGTTATCCAGGCCGTAGGCGATCGCTGCCGCGGTAGGTTCGTTGAGCAGGCGCAGTACATTCAGGCCGGCCAGCTTGGCCGCGTCCTTGGTGGCCTGGCGCTGGGCGTCGTCGAAATAGGCAGGCACGGTAATCACGGCGCCGACCAGGTCGTCGCCCAAGGCGTCTTCCGCCTGCTGGCGCAGAGTCGCCAGGATTTCGGCGGAAATTTCGACCGGGCTCTTGACCCCGGCCGCCGTCTTCAACTGCACCATGCCAGGCACATCGAGGAAATCGTAAGGCAGGTTTTCGGCGTAGGCGATATCTTTCAGGCCGCGCCCCATGAAGCGCTTGACCGACAGGATGGTGTTCTTCGGATCGGTGGTCTGCGCAGCCTGCGCCTTGTAGCCGATATGCGCATTGCCGTTCGGCAGGTAACGCACGATGGACGGCAGCAAAGGCCGCCCCGCTTCATCGTTGAGCACCTCGGGAATGCTGTTGCGCACCGTGGCGACCAGTGAATTGGTGGTGCCCAGGTCTATCCCTACCGCCAGCCGATGCTGGTGCGGTGCGGTGGACATGCCTGGTTCGGAAATTTGTAAAAGTGCCATAGGGTGTTTTCGTCTATTACTTTATTGTGGCAAAGCGATGCGGATGCCGAGCGCGATAAACGCAGAACCCGCCAGCCGGTTCATGGTGGCGGCGGCCGATTTCTTGCGCTGGAAGAATGCGCCGACCATGCCGGAAAACAGGGCAACCACGCTAAAGATGGCCAGCGCCTGCAAGATGAAGATAGCCGCCAGCAGCAGCATCTGCGCCGGGATATGGCCCGCGCCCGCGTTGACGAACTGCGGCAGGAAGGCGATGAAAAACAGCGTCACCTTCGGATTCAATATATTGGCGATCACGCTTTGCCAGTAGATGCGCGACAGCTTCATCGGCTCGGCAGCTCCTTGCAGCTGGATCGCCGAATGCGAACGCAAGGTGCGCACGCCGATGTAGACCAGATAGGCCGCGCCGGCATAACGCAGCAAGGAATACGCCAGCGGCGACGCCTTGATCAGCGCGGCGAAACCCAGCACCGCCAGCATGGTATGGAAAATCAGGCCGGAACTGAAACCCGCCGCGGCGACCAGGCCGGCCTTGCGGCCCTGGGTGATGCCGCGCGTCAGCACGTAGATATTGTCCGGCCCCGGCGCCAGGGTCAGCGTCATTGCGGCGATCAGGAATAACCAGATTTCAGGCATGCTCGTACTCGACTGATGATATTGAACTTACAGCGTTGATCTTACGATTCGAGAACGGCGAACGCATTGCCGATCTCTTCCCCAAATTTTTCCAGGAACATCAGCTGCCGCACATGTTGCGCAGCCTGCTGGAAATCCTGCGCATCCAGCAAAGCGCCTATGCGCTGCAGGTCGGCCTTGCGCGCCGCGCGCAGTTCAAGGTCCAGCTGCTCCAGCGCCGCCAGGTCCTTGCCGGCGCGGGCATCGTCCAGCGTTTCGCGCCATTCCATCTGCTGCATCAGGAACGCCGCCGGCATCGCCGTGTTCGACTCGGCCTGCAGTTCGACGCCGTTCAGTTCGCACAGGTAGGCGGCGCGCTTGAACGGGCTTTTCAGGGTCTGGTAAGCCTCGTTGGCGCGCGTCGTCCATTGCATCGCCACCCGCTTCTCGGCGCCGCTGGCGCTGGCGAAACGATCAGGATGCGTCTGGTTCTGCACCTCGTGATAGGCGCGGTCCAGCGCCGCGTTATCCAGCGCGAAGCGTTGCGGCAAATGGAATAGTTCAAAGTGATTTTGCATGGCTCTTAAAACAAAAGCCTGTTGGAGTGCAACAGGCTTGGTCATCCATCTGGTCCAATGTGATGCGGATCAAGCAGGCAGGTCCAGCGTCAGATCCGGAAACTTTCGCCGCAGCCGCACTCATCCTTGACGTTCGGGTTGTAGAACTTGAAGCCTTCGTTCAAACCCTCGCGCGCAAAATCGAGCTCGGTGCCGTCGATATACGGCAAGCTCTTGGGATCGACGAACACCTGGATCCCGTGCGACTCGAACACTGCATCTTCGTCAGTCTTCTCATCCACGTATTCCAGCTTGTAAGCCAGCCCCGAGCAACCGGTAGTGCGCACGCCGAAGCGCAGGCCGATGCCTTTGCCGCGCCGTTCGATATAGCGGTTGATGTGCTTGGCCGCTTTTTCCGTAAGTGTGATTGCCATATGCCGTCGATCTCTTTTCGCTAGATTGGCTTTTACGCTGCCTGCTTTTGCTCGCCGTGCTTGGCTTTGTAATCCTCAACCGCAGCCTTGATCGCATCTTCAGCCAAGATCGAGCAGTGGATCTTGACCGGCGGCAGCGCCAGTTCTTCGGCGATCTGGGTGTTCTTGATCGACATTGCCTGGTCCAGCGTCTTGCCCTTGACCCATTCGGTCACCAGCGACGACGAAGCGATCGCCGAACCGCAACCGTAGGTCTTGAACTTGGCGTCCTGGATGATGCCGTCGGCGCCGACCTTGATCTGCAACTTCATGACGTCGCCGCATGCAGGCGCGCCGACCATGCCGGTGCCCACGGTTTCGTCGCCCTTTTCAAAAGCGCCGACGTTGCGTGGGTTTTCGTAATGGTCCAAAACTTTTGCTGAATAAGACATTTTGCTACTCCTTGTTTGAGCCGCGGCAGTGACCTCTCACCGGCCGCAGGGGAATCAGTTGAGGACAGAGTAATTCGCCACGCTACGGTGGCTCTTAAACTCTGTCCCCAATTAGCTACTAATGCGCCGCCCATTGGATCGTACTGATATCGATCCCGTCCTTATACATATCCCACAGCGGCGACAGCTCGCGCAGTTTCGCAACCTTGGCCTTGATCAGTTCAATCGTGAAATCGATGTCTTCTTCGGTCGTGAAGCGGCCGATGGTGAAACGGATCGAGCTGTGCGCCAGCTCGTCGCTGCGGCCCAGCGCACGCAGCACATACGAAGGCTCCAGGCTGGCCGAAGTACAGGCCGAGCCGGACGATACCGCGATGTCCTTGATCGCCATGATCAGCGATTCGCCTTCAACGTAATTGAAGCTGACGTTGAGGTTATGCGGCACGCGGTGCGCCATGTCGCCGTTGACGTACACTTCTTCAATCGTTTGCAGGCCGGCCGCCAGGCGGTCGCGCAGCGCCTTGATGCGGACGATCTCTTCATCCATTTCTTCACGGGCGATTTCAAAAGCCGCGCCCATGCCGACGATCTGGTGGGTAGGCAAGGTGCCCGAACGCAGGCCGCGCTCATGGCCGCCGCCGTGCATCTGCGCTTCCAGCCGCACGCGCGGTTTGCGCCGCACGTACAGGGCGCCGATGCCCTTCGGGCCGTAAGTCTTGTGGGCAGTGAAAGTCATCAGGTCGACTTTCCATTTTTCCAGGTCGATGGCGACCTTGCCGGTGGCTTGCGCCGCGTCGCAATGGAAAATGATGCCCTTCTGGCGGCACAGCTCGCCGATTTCCTCTACAGGCTGGATCACGCCGATTTCATTGTTGACCAGCATCACCGAGACCAGGATGGTGTCCGGACGGATCGCCGCTTCCAGCTGTTCCAGCGTGATCAAGCCATTGTCTTGCGGCTGCAGGTAAGTCGCTTCGAAACCTTGGCGCTCCAGTTCGCGCACCACGTCCAGCACGGCCTTGTGCTCGGTCTTGACGGTGATGATGTGCTTGCCCTTGGTCTTGTAGAAATTGGCGGCGCCCTTGATCGCCAGGTTGTTGCCTTCGGTGGCGCCGGACGTCCAGATGATCTCGCGCGAATCGGCGTTGACCAGCTTGGCGACCTGCTCGCGCGCATCCTCCACGGCTTTTTCAGCGGACCAGCCGTACATGTGGCTGCGCGAAGCCGGATTGCCGAATTGTTCGCGCAAATACGGAATCATCTTGTCGGCCACGCGCGGATCGATAGGCGTGGTTGCCGAATAGTCCATGTAAATCGGGAAGTGAGGCGCCTTCAATGTGTCTATCAGGCTTTTTTCCAAGGGTGCGTTCATACTTTTTCTAGCTCCAATCAAGCGACCAGGTGGGACCTATGCATCACCACCACATTTTGTTCCAGGGTCTTCCTCTGCTGCGCCTGCTGCTGCGCATGTTGCTGATCCACCAAATCCTTCAGCGACACCGAATCCAGGTATTCGACCATCTTGGCGTTCAAGGTCGACCACAGGTCGTGTGTCATGCAACGGCTGCCGCCCTCGTGGTCCGGGCTGTGGCAGTTTTCCTTGCCGCCGCACTGGGTCGCATCCAGCGGTTCGTCGACCGCGATGATGATGTCCGCCACCGTGACGTCTTCGGCCTTGCGCGCCAGGTTGTATCCGCCGCCTGGCCCGCGCACGGATTCAACAATCTGGTGACGACGCAATTTACCGAACAATTGTTCCAGATATGACAGGGAAATCTCTTGACGCTCGCTAATTGCGGACAAAGTTACCGGACCTTTGCCTTGGCGCAATGCCAAATCGATCATCGCAGTTACCGCAAACCGGCCTTTTGTAGTCAGACGCATGTAATCTCCGCTCTTGAACCTATCTATCCGTGTATCCCAAATGCTGGATTACGAAGTGTTGTGACAGTATACCAAACTTGAGTGAATCCGTCAGGTATTGCCCGATTCCCGGAATCCCGCGCCGGACATGGCGTTGAAGCCGATTGTCATATATACAATTACAACGGATAAGGGCATCTTGGGAGGGTTCGATTTGCTGCGGAAAGTTGCCATATAAACACAGTAGACAGCGGCTGGAATAGTGTCAAATGCAAAAATATATTCAAGGAAGCGGCGCTTAAACCTATAATACCGACCCTCCCGCACAGTCCTCTTTTTGAGCAGCACTCAGTATGGCCATCCGCAAATCCAAGACACCGCAATCCCCGACGCAGAGAGCTGACCAGAAACGCGTCGACATCCTGAAATCCGCAGGAAAGTGCTTCCGCAAGACCGGCTTCCACCAGACCTCGATGCAGGAAATCTGCACCGAAGTCGGCCTCGGCCCGGGCGCGGTGTACCGCTATTTCACCAGCAAGGATGCGATCATTGCGGCCATGGCTGAGGACGAAAGGCGCCAGGCGCGCACCATGTTGTCGGAATTTTACGATACCGAAGACCTGCCGCAAGCGCTGTCCGCCATCACCCGCGCCTTTGCCCGCCGCTACGCCGCAATCAGCGACGCCGGCCTGATGACTGAAATTTATGCCGAAGGCTTGCGCAACAAGCGCGTGGGTGCGGTGATCAAGACCGCGGAAACGGAATGGGTGGACGGCCTGGCCGACATGCTGCGCACCGCCCAGGAACGCGGCCAGGTCGACCAGGCGCTGGATGCCCATGCAGCGGCGCTGCTGCTGACCGCCATGTGGGACGGCATCGTGATCCGCCAGGCTTACACGCCGGAATTGCCGGAGGCGATGCTGGCGCTGTTTGACGACATGCTCAAGCGCTGGCTGGCAAGCGCCAGCGTCAGCGCCGCGCCGGCCGGCGGCAAACGGACCAAACCGGCGCCGGCGCCGAAAGCCGCGGCGCCTGCCGCCGAACCGCAGCTGGATCTGAGCCCGGCCCCTGCCGCCGAAAAACCGCTGACCCAGGCCGAAATCGACCTGCGGCAAATGAGCCTGATCTAAGCGCGCCGCAACAGCTGCATCGGCCCAAACAGGGCCTGCATGCCGGCGTTGCCGATAAAACTCAGGTTGTAAGGATGCTCGGCGACTGCTTTCGGAAACCGCGCAGTCACCGGATAAGCATTCAGCTGCTCCGCAATCTTCCCCCACAGCACCAGCGTCGGCAGGCCCGCGCCGCGCTGTTCCGCGGCATCCGCCAGCCCCTGCAACACTGCCTGCATGAACGGTTGCCAGGCCTTGGCATCCTTGACCGGCGGCACATCCGGACGGAACACCAGCGAAGCGTTCAGCAGCAGGAAGCCATGCTGCACCATGTTCGCCTGCAGGTCAGCCAGCAGCTGTATCGCTTGCGAACCGTCCTGCCGGGCCCGCAACGCCACGCCAGACATCGCATCGCCGGTTGTGTTTTCCAGCGCCAGCTGGCCGTCGGCCACCAGCAGCATCTTCATGAAATTGCGCAAGGAAGTCGCGCGATTGACCTGCTTCGACAAGCCCTTCTCCGACCACAGGGAACCAACCGCGCCGTCCATGAAACACACCCCGGTGGCGCTCGCCGCGCGCGGATAAGGCCCCTCGCCCACCAGCACATAACGCACCGCTTCCAGCGGCTGGGTGAAGGCCGCGAACATGCGGCCCTCGGTAGGAAGGTAGTCGGCTTCGGCCAGGTCCTTCAGGTAGGCCGGATTGGCCTGGGCCACGGCACGCAAGCCGTGTTCCAGGATGGCGAGCCAGGAAGCATGCACGCCGCTCAAGGCGGAACGGATTGAAGCGGGGAGAAAATCAGTCATATATGATCAAAAAACGGCATCAAAAAAACAGCATCAAAAACAGGATGGATCAAACACAGGCTGTAAAAAATCCCGCAGCTACAAAACGATATTGTCTGCCCCCGGCGCGCCGAACAGCTGCTGCTTCAGCACATGCAGCTGGTCGCGCACCTGCGCGGCTTTCTCGAACTCCAGGTTCTTGGCGTGGTCGACCATCTGCTTCTCCAGGCGCTTGATTTCCTTGCTCACCTGCTTCTCGCTCATCGCCTCGTACTTGGCCTGGTCCTGCGCCGCATGCAGCTCTTCGCGCGCTTCCTGCGGGCTGTAGACGCCGTCGATCAATTCCTTGATCTGCTTGCTGATGCCGATCGGCGTGATGCCGTTGGCGGTGTTGAAGGAGATCTGCTTGTTGCGGCGGCGCTCGGTTTCATCGATCGCGCGGCGCATCGAATCGGTCATGCGGTCCGCATACAGGATCGCGGTGCCGTTCAGGTTACGCGCGGCGCGTCCTATGGTCTGGATCAGGCTGCGCTCGGAACGCAGGAAGCCTTCCTTGTCCGCATCGAGGATCGCCACCAGCGACACCTCCGGGATATCCAGGCCTTCGCGCAGCAGGTTGATGCCGACCAGCACGTCGAACGTGCCCAGGCGCAGGTCGCGGATGATTTCCACGCGCTCGACGGTTTCGATATCGCTATGCAGGTAGCGCACCTTGATGCCGTTATCGCTCAGGAACTCAGTCAGCTGCTCGGCCATGCGCTTGGTCAGCGTCGTGACCAGCACCCGTTCGTTTTTCTTGATGCGGGCATTGGCCTCGTTCATCAGGTCGTCGACCTGGCTCAGGGCCGGCCGCACTTCGATCGCGGGATCGATCAGGCCGGTCGGCCGCACTACCTGCTCCACCACCTGGTCGGCATGCTGGTTTTCATAGTCGGCCGGCGTCGCCGAGACAAAAATCGTCTGCCGCATCTTGCCTTCGAACTCGTCGAAGCGCAGCGGCCGGTTGTCCAGCGCCGACGGCAGCCGGAAGCCGTAGTCCACCAGGTTGGTCTTGCGCGAGCGGTCGCCGTTGTACATGGCGTTCAACTGGCCGATCAGCACGTGCGATTCGTCCAGGAACATCAGCGCATCCGGCGGCAGGTAATCGACCAGGGTCGGCGGCGGTTCGCCCGGCAAGGCGCCGCTCAGGTGGCGCGAATAGTTTTCGATACCTTTGGTGAAACCGATTTCCTGCATCATCTCCAGGTCGAAACGGGTGCGCTGTTCTATGCGCTGCTCCTCGATCAATTTATTTTCCTTACGGAAAAATTCGAGCCGGTCGCGCAGTTCATCCTTGATGGTTTCGATGGCGCGCAGCACGGTGGCGCGCGGCGTCACGTAGTGCGAACCGGGATAGACGGTGAAGCGCGGGATCTTTTGCCGCACGCGGCCGGTGAGCGGATCGAACAGCTGCAGGCTGTCGATTTCATCATCGAACATCTCGATGCGCAAGGCCAGTTCGGCATGCTCGGCGGGAAACACGTCGATGGTATCGCCGCGCACGCGGAAGGTGCCGCGGCCGAAATCGATTTCGTTGCGGGTGTACTGCATCTGGATCAGGCGCGCGATGACGTCGCGCTGGCTGACCTTGTCCTTGGCGCGCAAGGTCAGGATCATCTGGTGGTATTCGTTGGGATTACCGATACCGTAGATCGCCGACACTGTTGCCACAATGACCACATCGCGCCGTTCCATCAGCGATTTGGTGCAGGACAGGCGCATCTGTTCTATATGCTCATTGATCGAGGAATCTTTCTCGATGAACAAGTCGCGCTGCGGCACGTAGGCTTCCGGCTGGTAATAATCGTAGTAGCTGACGAAATACTCGACGGCGTTGTGCGGAAAAAACTCGCGGAACTCGCTGTACAGCTGGGCCGCCAGCGTTTTGTTGGGAGCGAAAACGATGGCCGGCCGCCCCATGCGGGCGATCACGTTGGCCATCGTGTAGGTCTTGCCGGAGCCGGTCACCCCCAGCAGGGTCTGGTAAAACAGGCCGTCTTCCACGCCCTCGGAGAGCTTGTCGATGGCCGCAGGCTGGTCGCCGGCCGGCTGGAACGGCTGGAACAGCTTGTACGGCGAATTGGGAAAAGTGACGATTTTGGACTCGTCGACGGTGCTTGCAACCTGTGATATGTCAGCCATGGGCCTCGACCTTTGGTAAAATAGACGGTAGTAAATCCGCGCCGATCAGCGATCTGTCTCGTGACCCGGCACAGCATTCAACCCGGCTACAAAATCTCTTTTGCAGCCAACTTTTTATGTTATCACGATGAACGCACCTCTTTCAGCCTCCCTCTTTACCGCCATCGAAATGGCGCCACGCGATCCTATCCTCGGCATCACCGAAGGTTTCAATGCGGACCAGAACCCAGGCAAGACCAACCTCGGCGTCGGCGTCTATTACGATGACAACGGCAAGGTGCCGCTGCTGGAATGCGTGCAAAAGGCTGAAGCGCTGCTGATTGAAAAACTGGCGCCGCGCACCTACCTGCCGATCGAAGGCCTGGCGGCTTACGACAAGGCTGTGCAAGAACTGGTATTTGGCGCCGACAGCGCCGTAGTCCAAGAGAAGCGCGCGATCACCGTGCAAGCCATCGGCGGCACCGGCGCGCTGAAACTGGGCGCCGATTTCCTCAAGCGCTTCAGCGCCGACAGCGCGCAAGTCTGGATCAGCGATCCAAGCTGGGAAAACCACCGCGCGCTGTTCGAATCGGCCGGCTTCACCGTCAACAACTATCCTTACTACGACCCGGCCACCCGCGGCGTCAACTTCAGCGGCATGCTGAACGCGCTGCAAGCCATGCCGAGCGGCTCGATAGTCCTGCTGCACGCCTGCTGCCACAACCCGACCGGCGCCGACCTCAGCGACGACGAATGGACCCAGGTCATCGACGTCGTCACCCAGCGCGGCCTGATCCCATTCCTCGACATGGCCTACCAGGGCTTTGGCGACGGCATCGAAGCCGACGGCCAGGTAGTGCGCCGCTTCACCGAAGCCGGCGGCCCGCTGTTCGTCTCCAACTCGTTCTCGAAATCGTTCTCGCTGTACGGCGAACGCGTGGGCGCACTGAGCATCGTCGCCGCCAGCAAGGAAGAAGCCGGCCGCGTGCTGTCGCAACTCAAGCGCGTGGTGCGCACCAACTACTCCAACCCGCCGATCCACGGCGGCCAGGTAGTCGCCACCGCCCTGGCCTCGCCAGAACTGCGCAAGCTGTGGGAAGAAGAACTGGCCGGCATGCGCCTGCGCATCCGCGAAATGCGCCACCTGCTGGTGAAAAAACTGAAGGAACAGGCTCCGGGCCACGACTTCGATTTCGTCACCAAGCAACGCGGCATGTTCTCCTACTCCGGCCTGACCAAGGCCCAGGTCGAACGCCTGCGCGACGAGTTCTCGATCTACGCCGTCGACACCGGCCGCATCTGCGTTGCCGCGCTCAATACAAAAAATATTGATAATGTTGTCGCCGCAATCGCAAAAGTCCTGTAATATTCGGCTCCCGGAGAAGTTGTAGCGACTGCTCCGGGATGTAGAAAAGTTCAGAAAAAGCTTTGACAATTCAGCGAATTCGAGACTATAATTCTGCTTCTTCAATTCCCTGATAGCTCAGTTGGTAGAGCGACGGACTGTTAATCCGCAGGTCCCTGGTTCGAGTCCAGGTCGGGGAGCCAAGATTCTAAAGGGGCTACGTGCAAACGTAGCCCCTTTTCTATTGCCCCTCGATATCCAAGACTGCGCATCGGCTGTCATGCCGATCGAAATCAAGCACAAAATATCAAAACCCCGGATTTAAATCCTTTTATCATTCGTCCATTAAGGAGGAGTGATGAATTATCTCGATCAAATCCAACGCGGCGTCGACCATATCGAAGCCAATCTTGAGCAGCCGATTTCCATCAATGCCGTGGCGCGCGAAGCCGGGCTGAGTCAATGGCATTTTCAACGCATCTTTAAAGGACTGACGGGCGACACCGTCAAGGACTACATCCGCTCGAGAAGGCTCGGGAAAGCACTTGAGCAGCTGCTGAACAGCGACAAAAAAATCATCGACACCGCTTTGGAAGCGGATTTTGAAAGCCAGGAAAGCTTTACGCGGGCATTCAAGTCCGCGTTTGATACTACTCCGGCAGAGTATCGCAAAGCGGGAAAGCGACGCCCATTCCCACAAAAGGTAAAGTTCGATCAAGACTACCTGGAACATATCAACAAGAGAATGAATACCGTTCCCGAGATTTACACGCAAAAGGAAATGCACCTTGTCGGGTTAAGGACCAGCTTCTTTGGCACCGATTCAGAGAAAAATAATATCGGTGAAAAGCTCCCGCCTCTCTGGCAGCAATTCATTGCACGGCTATCTGAAATCAAACACACGGTTGGCGGCACTTGCTACGGCGTCGTCAGGCAGATCGCAGAGAACAGCGATGAGCTGGAATATTTTTGCGCGATTGAAGTGACTGCGCTCACGGATATCCCGGACGGAATGCTGGCGATTGAAATCCCGGCATGCGCCTATGCCAGATTTGCGCATAACGGCGCCGTCAATTTGATCGACAACAGCATCAACTATATTTACTCGACCTGGCTGCCGCGCAGCGGAAGAAGACATGCCAATACGGCCGATCTGGAGTTCTATGGCGCGGGCTACAACCCCAGCTCCGACGCATCGGTCATGCACTACGCCATCCCGATAAATTGATCACGACAGGAGCAGCAAACATGCATGCAGATCTTGAGAAGACTTGGGAAAAATATACCTCTGTCTGGAAAATGACAAGCAAGGCGGAAAGGCTGGCGACATTTTCAGAGGCGCTTGCCGATAACGCCATTTATACGGACCCGCTGGTGCGAGCGACATCCTGGGATGAACTGATCAGCTACATGGAGAACTTGCATCAACAGATTCCTGGCGCTCATTTCGTCACGACTTATTTCATGTCGCACCATCAAAAAAGCATCGCCAACTGGGAAATGAAAACGCAGGAGAACATAACCGTGGGAACCGGGATCAGTTACGGCGAGTATGACGATCAAGGCAGGCTAACCAGCATGAATGGATTTTTTGAGAATAATTCTTGAAATTTAAAAATCGGGATTGTTAGGCGACGTTGGACCGCGCCAATGCAGAAGGAAATTTTACGGCCAAAGAAAACGAATAGGCGGCCGCGTAACCGAGGAGGAATTTTCCTGATTGCGACACCCCTGGCGATGCGGCATCCTGCACTCGTTCTTTGCCGCTGCGCAGGTAGGCATCAAATTCGGATTGGGAAAATGGTTCCGCTTTGAGTTGCCCAATTTTTACAAGATTGTCGAGTTCCTTATTGCGCATCAGATTTGGTTATCAGCTGGATCTTGGGTCCGTCCATGACGGAAACGAGGAAATGATTTTTTTCCTCGAGTTTCCTCCGATACTCGGTCGGGCGATAGACAGTGAGTCCTATCTTTCGGCTTAATTTTTCTTCTGCCTCGACCAGTTTCGGATAAAGATCCGCACTGCCAATCCCATCGGCGAGCACAAACAAATCGATGTCGCTGAAAACCGTGTCCTCGTTTTTGGCAACTGAGCCATAGATGAAGGCAGCCTTGATATGGCTCTCAAACGGCAGCAGCATTTCCTTCAGGACCTGTTCCACGCCCTCGGTCTTGCGGATGATCGCGCTTAATTCCGTGTAAATCGGAGAGTCTGTGTTGGGCTTGTAGAGGATCACTTTGCCGAGCTCTTGCCTGGTTAAGAGCCCCGCCTCAGTCAATCTTCCCAGCTCACGCTGCGCCGAGGCAGAGCCAAGTCCGGTATGACTCATGAGTGCGCGAAGATGCATTCCGTCTGGACGCGCGAACACGCTGACAAGGATGGCCTTGGTTGCCTTCGAGAAAAGTGCTTCGCTGATTTTACTCATGAGCCATATTTTAGCTCAATTGAGCCAAAATATGGCACAAGTCATTTCATAGAGCAGTGGACTCTTAATCCGGGGGCCGCTTGTTGGTGCAAGCCACCAACGAGCCCCAACTGTCAAAATTCCTCCATGGGTCATTGCAAAGCCTGAGCCCAGCTTTTTTGTTAACTAGGTCGCCCGCTCTTCAAGCGAGATGAAACCATCCTCGTCAACCTTGGCAAATATCTTTTCGTAGTTCTTGATCGTTGAGTGCGGAGTATCCATCGGTCGATCATGGGTTTCGGTAACAACCAGTACCGTCGCACCAGCCGCTTCGCCAGCAGCAATGCCGACCGACGCATCTTCAAATATCAGACAGCTGCTTGCGTCCACACCCAGCTTCTGCGCCGCCAGCAGATAGCAATCAGGACTCGGCTTCCCGACAGCGACATCTTCAGCCGTCACAAGCACAGCCGGAACAGGAATGCCCGCTGCTTTCATGCGCCGGAGCGCCAGGTCCCTGGGAGCGGAGGTCACAACGGCCCATATATTCGCCGGCAGCGATTTCAAAAAATCCGCAGCGCCGGGTATCTCGACAATGCCCTCGACGTCGGTAATTTCAGCATCGGTAATCTTCGATGCTTCAGCTTCAGGATCTATTCCAGGAAGTCCTAGTCGCGTTATGGTGTCGACGGCGCGCGAGCCGTGCATGGTCGGCAGGAAGGATGCCAGTTCGAGGCCATGGCGCACGGCCCATGCGCCCCAGATGCGTTCCGCCGCGGCTATCGAGTTGATGATGGTGCCATCCATATCGAAAAGGAAGGCGCTGTATCGGCCTTCGGGTAACGATGAGCCACGACCTGCCATTTTCTGTTTCCTTCACGCGTGAACTGGGGCATCCATTATCTCCGATATCAAAGCGAAGCGCGTCAGGCGTCCAGGCACTTGCAACTGCAGAGAACTTTCAGGGCAATAAAATAGCACCGCCGATTGCGCATATGCGAATGCGGCTTGGGATACACTGGACTCGGGTTGAAGCATCGCCACAAGACATCGCTGACAGGATAAAAAATGAATGAACCGATCGAATACGAATATGTCGGATTCTGGCTGAGGGTCTGGGCCAGCCTGATTGACACGGTCCTGATGCTGGTCGTGATTTTCCCGATACTGTTCGCCATTTACGGGCGCGAGCAGCTGGCGTCCGGCGTGACGCTGAGCGGGCCGGCGAATATCCTGGTTTCCTACATACTGCCGGCGGCCGTGGTCATCGCGTTCTGGCAGGCGAGGCAGGCAACACCGGGGAAGATGGCGATAGGCGCCCGCATCGTCGACGCCAAGACAGGAGGCAAACCGAGCTTCAAGCAGGAAGCGATCCGCTACCTGGGCTACTTCGTCTCGACCTTCCCTCTGTGCCTCGGGCTGATCTGGGTCGGGATCGACAAGCGCAAGCAGGGGTGGCATGACAAGCTTGCGGGGACCGTTGTAGTGCGGCGGAAACATGGCGGCGCGGAGCCGGTCAGGTTTGGCGGTTGATTCTGGCGCCAGCACCTCAGCCAAGACCGGGGAAAGCAAGAAAACGGAGCTTCAGAACCCGTGGTTCCAGGCGCGGTTAGCTCGTTTCACGGCTGGAAACACGCGGTAGCCGCCTTTCCGGTAGTAGCGATACAGCTTTAAAAACGTTCTCATGTCAGCACTCTTGTAAAAAAATTGCGATTCGATCGCTTATTCATCACGGCAAACCCTGCAATAACGATTTTGCACAAGCCATGTGACAAAAGGATGACAACTTCGCAGTACGCACCGCCATCCATCTTCTGTTGTAAAAACCCGTCAGTTCCGGTCAAGCATTGCGCCAACCTGGCTGCATTGACGTTGACCGGCGGACAGGACGCCAGCAATGCCCTGCCCGCTCACGTCATTTACTTGCCGATCTGCTTGCTGACGCCGTTTTCCTGCTGGTTCAGGACCGCTTGTTCCGGCTTGGTGATGTGGCCGCCGTTTTGCTTGGCCATATCGCGTTCTTCCTGGCGGATGGCATGGTCTTCCTGGTGCAGGTTCTTGGCTTGCGCCTTGCTGATTTCGCCTTCTTTGACTTCGTTCTTGATGCGCTGGTTCTGGTTATGCAGGCGATTGTTGACCTGCTCGCGGCGCGGGTGGTTCTTTTGCCAGGTAGTGTCGGCCATTGCGCTGCCGGCGGCGCTGGAAAACACAGCGACCAGTGCGGTGAGAACGACTGCTTTTCCTGAGCGATTGAGCTTGAACATGGTGTATCTCCCTAAGTTGGCATATGGATGTCAGATTAACTGCTGCTGCGTTTGATTAACGCCGGCTCGCAGCACGCTGCCTACAATACGAAATGTTTTTTCCGTAACCGGATGTAAGCACAGGCAGCCATTCGTCGTCGCCGCGGCGCTCACCGTGATCGCGATGAGCGTCATACCCGCGCATTGGCGCCGGGAAAAGCAAAAAAGACAGGACCAGCCTGTCTCTTTTGCTAAACGTGGATCGATTACTTAGGCGCGGCTTCTTTCGCATCCGCCTTGGCTTCCGTAGCGCTTGCCTTGGCCTTGGTTTTCGCTTTTACAGCCTTGTGGTGTGCCTTTGCCTTGGTTTCCTTCGCATCGGCTTTAGCGTCTGCCACTTTGGCATCCGCTTTGGCGTCCGCCTTGGCAGCGGTTTTCGCTTCCGTTGCAGTGGCCTTGACGTCAGCTTTCTTTTCCTTGGCATCGGCCTTGGCTGCCTGGGTCGCGGCTGCGGCCGGGGCTGCCGGTGCGGCTGGCGCGGCGGTCTGGGCAAAAACGGAAGTAGCAAACAAACCAGCGATCAGAGTAGCGATTAATTTATTCATTTGGGCACCTTTAGGTTACGTTGACTTCCTCATATTTCCTGAGGTCTTAAGCTACAAACGCGGGCCGCAAGGATGCTGTTGACCAGTGTTACATACCATTACAATTCGACATATGCGCACTCACCTTCTCGCTTATTGGATCTTCTGTTCGCTGACTGTATAGCCGGGCCGGTGCAACACATTCATGGGATCGCAGTCGTCGATACTGAAGCGCAGTCGGCCGGCGTCGACGCGCACTCGGAGATGCCGGTGCCTGGCGAGGTAATGGATTCCTACGATTGCCGCGGCAAACCCCGCAGCGGCGCCGACGCCGAGCGCCCAGCGCGGGCCGAAGGCATCGGCTACCCAGCCCACCATGGGCGCACCGGCGGCCGTGCCGCCCAATGCCAAAGCGAGCAGGATCGCCATCACGCGTCCGCGCATGGCGGGTTCGGTCGACAGCTGCACCATGCTGTTCGCCGTGGTGTTGAAAGTTTGCGCCGATATGCCGATCAGAATCAGCACCAGGCCAAACAGCCAGTAGCTGGGCATCAAGGCTGCCAGCGCACAGCCGAAGCCGAAGACGGCGGCGCCGGCCAGCAGGATTGCGATGCGCGGTTGCGCTCGCCTGGCCGAGAGCAGCGCGCCGGCGACCGAGCCGATCGCCATGATCGCCGTCAGCAGCCCGTAGCGGTCCGCCCCCGCATGGAACACGGTGACCGACATGGTGGAAATGAAGATCGGGAAATTGAGCCCGAAGGTGCCGACCAGGAACAGCATGAGAAGCACGGCTTTGATGTCGGGCCGGCGCCAGACGTAGCGGAAGCCTTGCAACAGGCTGCCGCGCGTGTGCGGCGCCCTGCTCCGCAGATGCAGCTGATCGGCGCGCAGCATGCCCAGCGCGCCGATGACGGCGGCGAACGAAGCGGCGTTGATCAGGAATACCCAGCCGGAACCGACGCCGGCGATGAGCAGGCCGGCGACCGCCGGTCCTATCATGCGTGCGGCATTGAACGAGGCGGAATTCAGCGCCACCGCATTCGACAGTTCGGTTTCAGCCACCAGTTCCGAGACAAACGTCTGCCGCGCCGGCGAGTCGAATGCGGTGACGCAGCCGAGCAGGAATGCAAACAGGTAGACCTGCCACAGCTGGACCAGGCCGCTGACGGTAAGGATGCCCAGCCCCAGCGCCAGCGCACCCATCGCCGCCTGGGTAGCGATCAGGAGTTTGCGCCGGTCCAGGTGGTCGGCGGCAAAACCGGTCACCGGCAGCAGCAGAAGATGCGGGCCGAACTGCAGCGCCATGACGATGCCGACCGCGGTCGCATTCTTGTGGGTCAGCTGGGTCAGCACCAGCCAGTCCTGGGCGGTGCGCTGCATCCAGGTACCGACATTGGATACCAATGCGCCGCCGGCCCAGATCCGGTAGTTGAAGTTGTTCAGCGAACGAAAGGTGTCTTGGGCCAGGGTGCTCATGTTTCTCCGGGCGAATTGCCGCCGTTGAAGCGTCCGAACCTGCGCGCCATGATCACGCCGGCGAGCAGCATGCCCAGTCCGATGGCGACAACGTGCGCCGTGGCGCGCAAATCAAAATCGCCGACGCGGCAGATCAGCAGGTAGGCAATCGCCAGGTTGAGAAAACCCCACAGCACATTCACCGTGGAAGAAGAAAATCCCTCGCCTGGCGGTTTGGCGAACGGGCTCTGGAACGGACGCCCCATCAGCCCGCTCACCAGGTGCGGAACACAGTTTATGAGGAAAATGCCGCCGAAGAAATAAGCGGCGCCATGCGGCCATTCCATGGTCAGGCGCTCCGTTTGTCAAGGAGATCGATGATCTCCCGGGTGCTGCCGCTTTCGCCCAGCCGCGGGAAAATCCGCGTGGTGCTGTTGATGTGGGCGTCAGGGTTGGTGTCGGTCATGGCGTCGACCGCGAGGGTGACGTGGAACCCGTGTTCATACGCCTGGCGCGCGGTCGACTCGACGCCGATGCTGGTGGAGACGCCGGCGATCACTACTTGCGTCACGCCCAGCTGCTTCAGGTGCGCATCGAGGCCGCTGCCGGTGAAGGCGCCCCAGGTGCGCTTGGTCACCGTATGGTCTTGCGGCTGCTGGTTCAGCTCAGGGACGATATCGGCCCAGCCGGCGGGAAGGTCGCCCAGGCTGCGGCCCTGCTCCGTCCTGCCTGGGGCGCCGCCGGTGACGTTGACCAGCACCACTGGCAAACCGTGGCTGCGGAATGCACCTGCCAGCGCGGCGGCCCGCTGTACTACTTCGCTGGCTGGATGGACGGTAGGATAAGCGACGATGCCGTTCTGCAGGTCGACAAGGATGAGCGCGGTCTTCTGATCAAGCGTGGTGACTGCCATGGTGTTCTCCTTCTGGTTACGAATCGATGAGGCGCTTGAGCAGTTCGACGCCGGTTGCGAGCTGTTTTTGCTCTGCTTGCGTAAGCTTGCTGCGGATCGCCCGGAACAGCCAGTCGTCCTTCGCCGCGCGCGCGGCCTTGATCTTTTTCCGGCAGTCAGCGGTGAGCGACAGGATGGTCTGCCGGCCGTCGTTCGGATCCGGCACGCCGCTCACCAGCCCGGCTGTCTTCAGCACGGCCAGCGTCTCGCCCATCGATTGCGGACGCATGCCCTGGGCGCGCGCGATGCTGGTCACGGTCGCTGGGCCTTCGCTTTCCAGCCAGACCAGGACTTGCAGCTGGGTCAGGCTGAAATCTCCCAGGTGCGACTGTTCACGCAGGCGCTGGCGCAGCTGGCCGATCAATACACGGATCTCTCCAGCTACGGCCAATGCGCGCGCAGCTTCGGGATCGCCTGCTCGTTCACTCATGCTTATGCCTTTATGGATAAGAAGGAAAACTACAAAGGTTACCTTCACATATGGATAATAGTCTCGCGCCCGGACGAAGTCAAGGATGGGGATGTGTGACGGGGCCCAAGGATGAAAATCAGCCGCTGGCGGCAGAAAGGTGTTCGAGCAGTTCCCGCGCATACTGCGGCAAGGCATCGGCATCGCGCGCACAGACGGCCAGCTGCCGGGTTGCCCAGGCGTCCGTCACCGCACCGGCTGGATACGATTCTTACGCATTGTGCGGCAGCGCCGGATCGAGAAAAATGCCACTGTCGCGTTTCGAGATCTTCGCCATGCCCCACTTTGACCTGCCACGATTGTCTGCCGTTTGCCTCATCTTCTTTGTCGCCGGGACAGTCAAGGGCGTGACCGGCATGGGATTGCCGACCATCGCCATGGGACTGCTGGGAATCGCCATGCCGCCGGTAGCGGCAGCCTCGCTCCTGATCCTGCCGTCTTTCGTCACCAACATCTGGCAGCTGCTGGCCGGCCCCGGATTCCTGGCGCTGGCCAGGCGGCTGTGGAGCATGATGGCCGGCATCGCCGCCGGCACCATTGCCGGCGCCTGGCTGATGACCAACGACAGCGGCGGCTGGACCGCGATAGCGCTCGGCGTCGTGCTGGTGGTCTACGCGCTGTTCGGGCTGGCTGCGCGCCAGCTGTCGTTTCCTGCGCGAATGGAACGACCTCTGTCGCCGCTGGTCGGCGTCGTGACTGGATTGATTACCGGCGGCACCGGCGTGTTCGTGATTCCGGCCGTGCCCTATATCCAGGCGCTGGGGCTGGACAAGGAGGAGCTGGTGCAGGCGCTGGGCCTGTCGTTCACCGTGTCAACCATCGCGCTAGCCATCGGCTTGCAGCGGCAAGGCGCCTTCCAGCTGGGCGATATCGGAATCTCCAGCCTTGCGGTGCTGCCTGCATTGCTGGGGATGTGGCTGGGCCAGCATATCCGCCGGCGTGCCAGTCCCGCGGCTTTCCGGCGCTGGTTTTTCATGTGCCTTGCCGTGCTCGGGCTGCAGCTGGCGCTGCGCCCGATCTTGTAGGCCATTGCTCAAAAGGAGGGAAATCATGCTCGCCGCCCTGCTTGAAACCGCAGGCACGCTCGGCATGCTGGCGAGCATCGCCGCGCATCTGCTATTCCTGCGACATGGCGCAGTTGGCGGCCGCCGCAGTTTTATCCCATGCCGCGCCCGCCGTCCTTGGCGGTCGCCATTTCAAACAGGTCGAATACGTCGCCGTAAAGGAAGGACTTTTTTACCGGCTGGCCGTACTCGGAAGGATTGTCGTAAGTCAGGATTTTCTGTTCGCAGTCATGCTTGGTCCGGGCAATGACGGCGTCGGTCTTGTCGCCGTTCAGGCTTGCTGCTACCCAGTAAGTCAGCTTCATCTTTTCTCCCTGCCTCGATGCGGATTGATTGCGTCTTACAGTGACATATTTTTCGCGGTTTGTCTTGGGCCCTGAAACGAAAAAGAGGAATCTCCCGGGATGGGAAGATTCCTCTTCTGAATTGATCAAGGACTTTAAGCAGGCTGCTGAGGGTTATCGCCCTCCTTGTTTTCCTCTTCCTTGTTCTCGAGATGTTCGGTCACCGCTTCGACACCCTTGTAACCGGCAATGGCGGCTATGCCTTCGGTCAGTATGGATGCATTCGGATCCAGCTTCTTCACACCCTCGACTGCGACCACCGCGCCAATGACTTCTTCCAGGATACCCATGATTTATTCCTTAAGACATGTTCAAAAAAAACGACGCATGAAAATGCAAGAGACAGGATGACCCTGCCTCTTGCATTGTGCGCTACTTGGATTACTTAGGTGCGGCTACCGCGGTATCGGCCTTGGCTGCAGCCGGATCTGCCTTCACCTTGCCTGTGGCTTTGAAAGGCGTGTGATGGGTCTTTGCCTTAGCGGTCTTTTCGGTGGCGGCTGCCTTGGATTCGGTCTTGGCAACGGCCTTGGTTTCAACCTTAGGGGCCTTCACATCCGCCTTCACGTCTGCTTTTGCAGCCGGTGCGGCGACGCTTGCGGCTGCCGATGCAGCAGGCGCTGCAGGGGCTGCCGGAGCAGCTGCCTGGGCGAAAACAGAAGTAGCAAACAAGCCGGCGACCAGGGTTGCGAGTAATTTGTTCATGTGTGCACCTTTACATTATCTTGGTTACCTCAGGAAAATCCCGAGGGCTTGAGCAGATAACGAGGGCGATGCAGGTGCTGTTGACTACCCTTACAAACGATTACAATTCGACATGCGGACTTAGGTGGCCTGGCGACGCAACGCCAGCAGCAGCGAGCCGAACGAAATGAAGGCGGTCCCCACCACCCGGTTCACCCATTTGGCGAACTGCGGCCTCACCAGCAGGTGCCTGGCGCGGGATGCCACCACGGCGTAGCTCAGGTGGGTGCCATACGACAAGCTCATGAAGATCGCCATGAGGACCAGGAACTGCGGCAGCAAAGCCGCCTGGGCGTCGATGAACTGCGGGAACAGCGCCGTGAAAAACAATACTGCCTTGGGATTGGTCGCCGCCGTCAGGAAGGCTTCGCCATACAGCTTGCGGGGAGGCGGGACAATCCCTGCCTGCCCTGCTCCCGATTCATAAGCGAGTCCGCCCGAGCCGGCGAACAGGTGCCGGATACCGATATAAAACAGGTAGAGCGCGCCGCAAACCTTGACTGCCAAAAACAGCATGGCCGACGACTTGAGCAACACGCCAAGGCCAAGGATCGCCGCGGTAGACAGGCAGAACACGCCGGAAATATTGCCGAGGCCGGACCACATCACCGAACGCGGGCCATAGGTGGCGCCGTTGCGCAGGGACAGCAGGATCGACGGCCCAGGGCTGAAGATGGACAGCGCCGCGAAGGCGGTATAGGTGAGGATAGTCTGCGTATGCATCGCGCGCCGGAGCCTTTCAAGCGATTGTTGTACGGCCCTGCCAGCCGGGACCGCTTTAGCCGGACAAGTATACGCGGAATCGCGGCCGGCATGTTTCCATGGGCCAACCGCCCGCCATTGCCGCTCCTTGCCGCCTCGACCGTGTCCTGACATTGCCCCACACCGCCGGCTTGACTGACCTTGCCTTGGCGACTCGTCGGCTGACGGCTGATTTCTTTACCACAGATGCATCTACTCCAGCATTGACATAGCTATACCCGAGGGGCAATATATAAATTAACAATCAGTAACCAAATGGAATTAACAATTAAAAACATTTTCTCGAAAAAATTTAGAAGAATTATCAAAAAAGCAGCAATTTGGTTTAGCGGTTTCCAGGCATCAGCGTGTCACATAAGGGGGTATCCCCACCAAAATTAACGCGCTGGGAAACAAAGGGAGGATCACGCTCTATGTTTTGGCGCGAGAACACTATGGCTGTCCACAGGCTAGACAAGAAAAACGAAATTGCGTCGAGCCTGGCCACGGACGCTGCTGACGCCCAAATGGTGAGCCGGATGCGACTGGTCCTGGCTGTGTCTGGCCTGTTGGCGATTTTTATCGACCCGTCAGGCTTAAGCGGCGTCGATCGTTCTACCTGGCTCGTTTTTTCCGGATATGTCTTCCACTGCACTGTCCTTTACATTTTTGCCCTGCTTAACAAGTCGTTCTCACAGAGCAAGCTGATTCACTGGATGGATGTCTGCTGGTATGCGCTGATCGTCCTGTTCACAGGCGGCGTCAGCAGCTTTTTTTTCCTGTTCTTCTTTTTCGCCATTCTCACTGCGTCCTTCCGCTGGGGGTTCGAGGAAGGTGCGCGGATCACCATCGCCTCAGCGGTATTGCTTACCGCATGCGCCTTGGCGCTGGAGGCACAGCAAGATCTTCCCCGCTTATTGTTGCGTACCACCTTCTTGCTGACATTCGGCTACATGAGCGCACGCTGGGGGGAGTCGAAACTGGAACTGAAGCGCCGGATAGCACTGCTGCGCGATGTCAGCCGGCTGTCAAATCCGCGTTTTGGGGTCGATCACACCATTACCTCTGTCCTGAAAAAGACATTGGCTTTTTTCAGAGGCAACAGCTGTATCCTGGTGACCCTGGACAAGGATTCCGCGACCTATTCATTGCGGACGATCAAAGAAGGCGATGCAGAGCAATCAATCGACGCCGTGGAAGTTCGTGCAGAAGCGGCATCCCGGCTCATGGTTTTTTCGCAAGACCAGATCGTTGTCTACACCCGACCCATTGGGCCGGCCATGTTCATCCTGGGGGGATCTCTGGTATATGAAAACGCGAGCGGCAAATGGGCCAAACGCGAAGAGCAGGCCAGCCAGAACATGGCCGAGCTGCTGGAGACAGATTCCTTTATCAGTGTTCCTTTGTCATTGAGAAAAGGCGACGGCCGTATTTATGTCATCTCGCGGAGAAACAGGTTCAACAAAGCGGACGCCCTGTTTTTGAGCCATGTCGCTGAACAGGCATTTCCTGTTCTCGAGAACATCGAACTTCTCGATCGGATGGCCTCGGAGGCGGTTTCGCAAGAACGGAAAAAAATTGCACTGGATATCCACGATACCGCCATCCAGCCATATATCGGCCTGAAAATGGGATTGAGCGCGTTACGGCACAAAGCTGCCCCAGACAATCCTCTGATCGAAGATCTCGATAAATTGATAAGCATGGCGGCACAGGTGATCGGCGACCTGCGGCGCTATGCCGGCACCTTTAAAACCGCATCGGGAAAGACCGAGTCGATATTCATGGTCATCCTGCGCCAGCAGGCGGCGCAAGTCAGGGAATTCTACGGAATCGATATCGCAGTCAGCATGGAAGGCGAACTTAACGTCAGCGACCGCCTGACTGCAGAGGTATTGCAGGTGGTGCGCGAGGGATTGAGCAACATCTGCAAACACACCGATGCCCAGCGCGGACTGGTCAAACTCCAGTGCGCAGACGGCTGGCTCAAGATCCAGATCGAAAATGAAGGCATCGGCACCCAGCCTGTCGATTTCATGCCGCGTTCGATTACAGAGCGGGCTAGCGCGCTGGGGGGGACGACCCAGGTGAAGCAAGGGCCTGGCGGCGGCACCGCCGTATTGATCGAAATACCCGTTTAAAAAGGTGGCACCATGAAGCCGGCGGACGAAACCATTCGCGTAATGCTGATCGACGATCACCAGACGATGCTGTGGGGATTGGGTAAATTGATCGACGGTGAAAAACCGAAGATGGAAGTGGTCGGAACCGCAAGAACCTGCGAAGAAGCCCTTGCAAAAATCGACCAGCTGATTCCGGATGTCGTTTTGCTGGACCTTGACCTGGATGGGAAAAACGGCCTGGATATCCTCCCCGCCCTGCTGTCGAACCTGGTGTCGCGCGTCCTGATCCTGACCGGCGAACGCAAACAGGCGACGCTGGATATAGCAGTTTTGCGCGGCGCCCGCGGGATATTGCGCAAAGACGCATCGGCGGAACAAGTGCTGAAGGCGATCGAAAAAACCCATCAAGGCGAATTGTGGCTGGACCGTGAAACGCTGGGCAGGGTATTCGGCGAACTCATGGTGCCGGCCGGGACGCCAAAGCCAGACATCGACACGAAAAAGAAAGCGACCCTGACAGCCAAGGAGCAAAAAATCATTCACACGATAGTCGAGGGAAGCGGCGCTTCGAACAAAGCGCTTTCGCAACGGCTATACATATCCGAGCACACCTTGTGCAACCACCTGACATCGATCTACCACAAGCTGGGCGTGAGCAATCGCCTTGAATTGTACGTTTATGCAATCAAGCACCAGCTGGGGAACCCGCACTCCTGATTGCGGCTCAATGGATTCCCCCGCTTAGCATTGGCATGATGGTTCTGATGATCTGGATCACGGCCGGTCCCATGATGACCATGATAATCGATGGGAATATGAAGACCACCAAAGGGAACAGCATTTTTGTCGGAACCTTGGCGGCCATTTCCTCTGCGCGCGTCTGCCTCTTGTGCCGCAGGTCGTCGGAAAATACCCGCAGGGATTCCCCGATGCTTGTGCCGAACTTGTCTGCTTGCGTCAGCATGGTGGCGAATACGCTTATTTCCTCAACCCCCGTGCGCAGCGCCAGGTTGCGCAAGGATTTCTCGCGTGTTCCGCCCGCCCTCATCTCCAGATTGGTCAAGTGCAGCTCTTCTGCCAGGGCGACGCTTTTGATCCTGATTTCGTCGGCTACCTTGGTGAGGCCGGCGTCCAGCCCTAAACCTGCCTCGATGCAAACCAGCATCAGGTCCGTGGCGTCGGGAAAGCTTTCGAAAATTTCACGCCTGCGCATTTTTATTTTCCAATGCAGCAGGGCGTTAGGCAGGTAACAGCCGATCATCGCTGCCAGCATCAGGTACAGCAGAAACGTCAGTCCCTCAGAGTGAGTCATTGTTCTCAGCGCCAGGTACGCCAATCCCGCAAAGAGCAGCGGCAGCAAGGTCTTGATGCCAAAATAAATCAGCCGCGCATCGTTATGCCGGATTCCAGCGTTGAAAAACTTGAGCCGCAGCGGCGATTCCTCCCAGTTACCGGTTGGCGAAGACAGATTGGCAAAAGGACCGACCAGATTCACCATGGTTTCCGTCCATTGCTGCTTCTCGGCCGGATCGGACATTGCCTGCAGCCGCTGCTCCGCCCTGGTTGGCGCCAGCCACAGGAACAATCCTGCCAGCCCCAGCGTTACTGCGAAGAAGACGAGTACGGAAAGTATGAGCATTTCGTTCTCCCTTATACCCGGATTCTGATTATTTTTCTTAAGACCAGAATGCCGAAAACCATCAAGACCAGCATGTATTTAATGATTGCAATGCCGATAGGATCGTGCCACAAAGGTTTCATGAAATCCGGGTTCAGGAAACTCATGGCGGCCCCCAGTGCGAATGGCATGAGCCCCAGGATCCAGGCCGACAGCCGCCCCTCGGACGACAGCACCCTCACCTTCGAAAGCAGTTTCAGGCGCTCACGAATCAGGCGGCTCAGATTGCCGAGCACATCGGTCAGGTTGCCGCCTGAATCGCGCTGGATCAGCACCGCCACCACGAAGTAACGCAGGTCGGTAATCGGTATGCGCTCGCTCAGGTTGGTCAATGCCTGTTGCAGCGACACGCCAAAATTGACTTCATCGTGGACGATGCGGAATTCACCGGCAATCGGCTCAGCCATTTCGTCTCCGACCATTTGCAGGCCGGACGAAAACGCATGCCCGGAACGCAAGGCCCTGGTGATCAGGTCAAGCACGTCTGGCAGCTGTTGCTCAATCCTGGCCAGGCGCCGGTTCCGTTTATGACGCACATACAGCAGCGGCAAAGCAGCCAGCGCAATGCCAAACGCAGCGCCCAACAGCAGCGATTGATGAACCAGGAAAGTCATCGCCAGGCAACCCGCCACCGCCAACGCCACGCACGACAGCAGCAGCTTGGATACGGTCCAGTCGAGCCCCGCCTGGAGGATGAACCGGTCCAATCTGCGAGCCCTGGGAAGGCTCAGCAAGATGCGCTCGAATAACGGTATTTCGCTCAGCATCCGTTGTTTCAGCAGCTGCGACTGCTTGGTTTTGTCAAGAGAAGCGGAGAGTGCCTGCAGCCGCTTCGAAATCTTCTTGGCTTCCGGCCCTCTATATGATTTCCACATCATGAAGAAGCCTTCCAGAAGCAGGACCACCGCAACGAAAACAAGCACTGAAAAAACCAGGAAGGTGTTGCCACCAATTGATTGCAGCATGATTTGCGCTCCTTCAGTGGTAATGTTTAGCGGGATCGAACATTGTGTCCGGCAGCACCACGCCAAACGAACGCAGCCGTTCAGTAAACTTCGGCCTCACGCCTGTTGCATGGAAATAGCCCTGGACATCGCCATCGATGCCAATCCCGGTTTGCTTGAAGGCGAATATCTCTTGCATGGTGATAATGTCGCCCTCCATTCCGGTCAGTTCCTGGATGCTGGTGATTTTCCGCTTGCCATCGGTCAACCTGATGGCTTGGATCATGACCGTAATGGCTGAAGCAATTTGCTGCCGGGAAGCCTTGTGCGGCAAGTTGAGATTTGCCATGCCCACCATGTTTTCGAGCCGGGACAGCGCATCCCGCGGCGTATTGGCGTGGATGGTCGTGAGCGATCCTTCATGGCCGGTGTTCATCGCCTGCAGCATGTCGGCTGCCTCGGCGCCGCGCACTTCGCCGATCACGATCCGGTCAGGCCGCATGCGCAGCGCGTTGCGCACCAATGCGCGCTGGGTAATCTCGCCCTTGCCCTCGATATTCATCGGCCGCGTTTCCATCCGCACGACATGCGGCTGCTGCATCTGCAACTCGGCTGCATCTTCGATAGTGACGATACGCTCCGATACCGGAATGTAGCCGGACAGGATGTTCAGCAATGTCGTCTTGCCGGAACCGGTGCCGCCGGAGATGATCATGTTGACCTTGGCCTTGCTCAAGCCTTCCAGCATGAACGCCATGTCCGCAGTCAAGCTCTTGTACTCCTCGACCAGATTGCTCATCTTGAGGGGAATATGCGCGAAGCGGCGAATCGACATCATCGGCCCATCCAGCGCTACCGGCGGAATCACCGCGTTGACCCGCGATCCGTCCGGCAGCCTGGCGTCCACCATGGGACTGGATTCATCGATCCGCCGGCCCACCAGCGACACGATTTTGTCGATGATGCGCAACAGGTGCTTCTCATCGGTAAAAGTGACATTGGTAATTTCCAGCTTGCCCCTGCGCTCCACGTATATCTGGTCGTAGGAATTGACCAGGATATCGGACACGGTCGGATCGGCCATCAGCAATTCAAGCGGGCCGAAACCCAGCATTTCGTGCTGGATGTCGCGGATCAGCGAGCGCCGTTCGATGTCATTGACCACCGCTTGCTCTTCCTTCAGCAGGCGCTCGATCATCGTGGTGATTTCCTGGCGCAGCATTTCTGGAGCCAGGGTCTCCAGCGCAGCCAGGTCAAACTTGTCCAGCAGCTTGAGATGCATCCGCCCCTTCAATATCTTGTATGCGTCGCTCGCGACTTGCCCCTGCGGCTGCTCGACAGGCTCTGTCCTGACGGCGTTGAGTTTTTCTCGAAAAGACATTTTCGTATGCTCCGGTTAGAGTTGCTGGCCTGCACTTGGGTCCGGCTGGAAATGGATGGCTCTGTTATTACCCTGCCCTTGTTCCATTTATGCCCGCCTGAACAAGCGTCCTAAAAATCCCCGATTTTCATCTTCCCTGGGGCTCAGCGACAGCGCGAACGCCGCCAGATTCCTGGTCACCGCATTGGAACGCGCCATGTCGATCATCGGGTCGCCGTGGTTGATCGATGCATTGACCTCTTTATACGAATTGGGAACGGTGTGCAGCGTGACCGGCCCCAAAGAACGCTGTATCCGATCGATGCCGATTTCATTGCTCTTCTCGAAGCGGTTGATGATCAGTTCGACCTTGTTCATCGGGTAGCCCAAGGATTTGAATATCGTCAGCAGCTTGCTGGCGTTCCGCAGGTAGGGCAGCCCGGCCTGCAACACCGGGAAAATCCGGTCGGCCCGATCCAGCGCCTTGATCGCAAGTGCGTCCAAGGTGCGGCCGACATCGAGCAATATGAAGTCGTACTGGGTTACCGCCAGGTTGAGGATGGCGTCGATATGTTCCGGTTTGAGCTCCATCGCTTGCGAGGGCTCTTCCGGCGCCGCCAGTATGCTGTAGTTCGGCGCCACCTTGACCGTGCTGGCCGCCAGGAAGGTCGCATCCAGCCGTCCGATGTCGCGCGCCACATCAGCCAGGGTCGAGGCCGGCTCGCCGTCATGCACGAACGATAGCGCTTCGCCGAATTGCAGGTTCAGGTCGATCAGCAGCACAGACTTGGTTTGCGCCAGCTGGCAGCCGAGGTTGGTCGCCAGGAAAGTGGCGCCGCTGCCGCCCTTGCACGGCATGAACGCCAGTATCATGCCCAGTGTCCTGGCAGGGCCGCCGATGCGCTTGGCCGCGATGCGGTTTACGGCGGCTTCCAGCGCGGCGGGGGACACCGGCGACGGCAGCACCTCGCGCACGCCGGCGCGCATCGAATTGATCAGGAATTCCGGCGTGTGGGTAGCGCACAGCAGGATCACCGCGATGCTCGGATGATGGGTAGTGACGTATTCCACCTGGGCCAGTTCGGCCGGATCGCAGCACATCCCCTCCACCAGCATCAGGTCAGGCTGCTCCTGTTCGGCGACGATGCGCATCCGGCTTTTGCCGCCTTCAATCAGCGTGGCCGAGTGCGAATACGTACCCAGGACCCGCCCCATCTCTTGCAGGTTATTGACGTTGGGAGAAATCACGGCGATCTTCATTTTGTTTTCCCTGAGTGTTAGGAACAAATTGTGGAGCTGTTCGGGTCTAGACGCATGGCTTCCCGCGGCAGATAGGTAGAGAACACCGGCATCGGTATTGCGGCCAGCGCCGCGCTGCCCGCGATGGGCGAGATCCACTGATAGTTGAGGCTGGTGATCGTTACCGTCACCCCTGCGCAAGTCGCCGCGGTGCATGCGGCAGGACTCCATGCCAGGTTGATGTCGACGATCTGCGGCAGCAGCGCCTGCATCTTCGCCAGGACTTTCGCCTTCTGGGTGGTGTCGTCGCACACCACCGCATAGCGTGCCCCGGCGCGGGTGGCCTCGGTCGCCGCGCTCCAGCTATAGAGCATGCGGCTGAAGTCGGTGATCCCCAGCAGAAAAGTCAGGAAAACGATCAGCACCAGGGCGAACTCCACCACAGTGGCGCCGGATTGCGATTGCTTGTTCATGTTCATATCGGGCTCCGCATGGTGGCGCTGATATTGCTGTATGTAATTTTTCCTGTCGAATCAGCGAATGCAACGCCAAACACGCTGCCATACAGGGGGACGAATTTATAGCCGCTCACGGTAACCTGCACGGTGTTGATCAGCGGGTTGGAGCCGGCGGTCTGCCAGGTCGGCGTCAGCACATTGGCCACGCTAAGCCCTGGCGCCAAGGGCGTCCCGGTCCCGGCGGTGTTCCCGTACACCACCAGGTTCTGTGCTTCGGTGATATGGGTTCCCGGCGTCTGCACCGATAGATAACGGACCGCATCCCGCACCGACTTGGTGATCGTGTTGTACTGGAATATCGCCCGGCCGAATTCCGTCGTGATGAAAGTGAGCAGCAGCAGCATCGGCAGGATCAAGGCAAATTCAACGAGCGCGGTGCCTTTCTGTCTGGTTTTCATGGTTGTCCTCTTATCTCACTAAAACCGGCACCAGCGGACCGGCCGCGCCGCCCGCCAATCCGTTGGTCGTACATGGGCTGCTGGTGCTGCCGGCATTGCCGCGAAATTCCAATTGCACGGTTACCGTAGGCCCGCTCAAGGGCTGCAGCATGAACATGCAGGCGTAATCGATCACCTTGTTCGACGCATCGACAACTGGCGCAGTTACCAGCCTTCTGCTGAAGCCGTACAAATTGTGCTGCCCCCCGGCGCCCGGCGTAGCCAAGTTCTTGAAGCTGTTCAATTTCAAGCCAGTGATGCCATCGCCGCCGTTCAAGCTGGTTCCCGTGTCGTCATAAGAAGCAAAGGCCGCGCGCTTGGCCATGAAGCTGGCTGCAGTCGGATCTGAACCCGCGGCCGGCGTTCCAGACCACGCATTTTGTGGCGATGCGTTCTTCCAATTGGCCGAGGTATATGCATAACCTGAGAAATCTGGATGGTTGACGCTAGGACCGGGATCGCTGTTCTTGTAAATGCCGAAACGATAGTTCCAGACAGTATCCACTGTAGTCTGGGCGCCTGGCGTCCCCAGTGTGTCACCTAGCTTGGTGCCGCAATATCCTGGCTCGCCCAGTTCATTTTTTGTCTCGCTGGCGCTATTGCTGCCATCCAGGTTGTACCAGCCCATTTCACCGTTGACCTGGGTGCCGTTGCCGAGCATGTTGACCCACTCGCCGATCGCGAATCCGTAATTCGGTGCTGTCCCGCCCGTCTTTGGCTTCAGCCCGATCGGGATCGGACAGGTGGTCTGGGCGCTGGCACGAGTCGCCACCGCGACTGCCAGGACATTTTGTGTATTCGTGTAGGTCGTCGCGTCATTGGCAAAAGCGCCCATGGATTGCAGCAGCCACATGTTCAAGCCGGACTGCGTGTGCTGGCACTGCGCATATCTGGCGTTGGCGGCAGCGGCAGTGGCGCCGTAGGCGGCATCCTTGAAAGTGATATCCGCAGCGACTATCTTGCCCTGGCTGCTCCATGAGGAAGATTGGAAATTGACGTTATTCAAATTGCCGGCGGTAATGCCGGCATTGGTGGCGCGCGTCAACGCGTTGCTTTCGCCGTCGAGCTCTTGCGCAGCCGCCAGCGCGCAACTGTCCATCGCTGTCTGCAATTCTGTCTTCACGACGAACAGATGGCCAAAGTCGAGGGCAATTGCCATGAATCCCATCAAGAATAGCAGGACGAGCGATACGGTGACTATCACTGCCCCGTCCTGGCGATGACACTGACGCTGGATAGCAACACGGTCCACGATGACGCCTTTTTTAGAGTTATGACAAACAGACTTTTCGAGATTCCGTTTTTTTTTCGGCAAAATCAGGCGCAGGTGCCGCCTGTCTTCAGGCAATTTGATACACGGGTAATAAAGTCAGAGAAGCTGGTTCCCGTGGTCAAGGCTTGAAGCGCGACGACCAGCGCTATCGATACGACAGCAATGATCAATGCGTACTCGACGACTTGGGCGCCGTCTTCCTCTTGCAAGAATCGATGCAGCATGACAATCTCCTTTTAACTGAATGGGCGAGCCGGCTATGCGGCCGGCTCGCCGGCACCAACTGAGATCAAGCGCATGTCCCGCCGGTCTTCAGGCAGTTTGTTACGCGGGTAATGAATTGCGAGAAGCCGCCTCCGGCTGCAGTCAGCGCATTCAATGCCACCACCAGCGCGATCGAGACGACAGCGATGATCAGCGCATATTCGACAACTTGAGCGCCGTCTTCGTCTTGCACGAAAGAACCGATGGATTGTTTGACCAATTTAAGATTAGCGTTCATTTCTTTACCTCTTGAGGTTAATGTTGAATTGAAAATTACTGCCCTGGTGCTGCACTGTTGCTACCTACTTCTTACAACGTTGCGAAAGGATGACTCCCTTTTTCGCCGGCAGCTTATCCTGCTGCCTTGATCAATAAAATCCTTGATGCATCATTCCTGCGTTACTGGGTGGCGCCAAGACTGCCGCCGATATTGATGACGTTGACTGCAGGCGGCGGCGCCTTAAAGCTGCCTTGATAGAGATTGATGGTCTCCTTGGCCGCTTTGCCGTCCATGCCTGCCACCTGGTCGGGATTCTTGCCGGCGTCAGGATTGATGATCATCTTGAGCTTGGCCTGGCGCACGGCGTCGCCGAATTTGGTGTCGTAGTTGGGAGTGACTGTCGAGCAGCCCGCCGTCAGGACGAGCAACAGTACGATTGCGAGCTTGTTCATGGACTTTCCTTTTATTTGATTTCAGGAGTTGCAGCGACATCTTCAGAACTGGCTGTCGGCGCCATGGCTGGAGCTGGAGCTGGAGCTGGAGCTGGAGCTGGAGCTGGAGCTGGAGCTGAAGTTTGAGCTTCGACTGGAGCTTGAGCCGGGGCTGGAGCTGGAGCTTCGACTGGAGCTTGAGTCGGGGCCGGAGCTGGAACTTTAGCTTCGACTGGAACCTGAGCTGGAACTGGAGCTCGAGCTTGAGTCGGGGCCGGAGCCGGAGCCGATCCTTCCAGGCTGCCGTTGAAATAAACCTCGCCACGGCTAGGCACGACATGATTGTCCGTCGGCAGCGTCGGCGCTTCCGCCATCGGCTTCACCAGGTGCGGCGTGATCACGAACAGCAGCTCAGTCTGGTCAGTCTGGAACTCGGAACTCCTGAACAGCGCTCCAAGCACCGGCACCTCGCCCAAGCCAGGGAAACGCTTCATGGTTTCAGTGACATTGTTCTTGATCAGCCCGGCAATCGCGAAGCTTTGCCCATCGTTAAGCTGGACGGTGGTATCCGCCCGGCGCACCGTCAGCGACGGCAGCACCGCCGTGACGCCGCCGACGGTGGTGAACGGCGAGCCAAGCTGCGACAAGTCCGATACTTCCGAAACCATCTTCAGGTTGATGCGGCTGCCGTTCAGCACGGTGGGCATGAACTTCACGCCGATGCCGAATTCCTTTTCTTCCAGCGTGATGGTGGCCTGGCCAGCATTATTGGTCTGGGACACAGGAATGAAGATCTTGCCGCCCGACAGGAAGCTGGCCTGCTGGCCGCTGATCGCCATGATGTTCGGTTCAGCCAGCACCCGCACCAGGCCGTCGTTCTTTTGCCCATCGATGTTTACCGCGGTGCGGCCGATCCTCAGCGCCTGCAGCAAGGCATTGCCCCCGCTCAGGAAATTGGATAGCAGGGAATAGGTGTTGCCTCCGCCATTGCTGGGACGGGTCAGGCTGACGCTCGATCCGAGCCTGTCGAGCAGCGTCTTGCTGACTTCGGCGATCTTCACTTCCAGCATGACCTGCTGCGGGGCCGTGACGCGCAGCATGTTAACCACCTTCTTGCCGTCGCCGTAGGCATTCGCCAGGTTTATCGCCTCGTCGAGCTTGATGGCGTCGGTAACCTGGCCGGTCAGCACCAGCGAATTTTCCGCGCCGCGCACCCTGATCCCGGTTTCTTCAGGCATCAATTCGCCTAGCTTGGCTTGCAAGGTGCCCGGATCGACGGTAACGATGATGTCCTTGATGACGCAGCGTCCATCCGAACTCTGCAAAACCACATTCATCGATCCTGACTTCCGTCCCAGGAAAAACAGTTCGGTAGGACTGAGCAGCGTGATATCTACATCTGCCACGCCGTCTGAAGCCGCTTGCGCCGGGGCTGGAGGTGCATTCGCAGGCCCCGGCGGCACGGTCTTGTCGTTCGTTGCAGGCGGCCGGCCGGCGCGGTTCGACGATTGACCGCCGACCAGCATGCGCGCGGCGGGAACATTCAGCCGGATGACGCTTGACTTGCCAAGCGTGACGTAAGTAACAGGGTCAACCGTCACGGATCCGCAAGGCCTCAGGCCGGAAGAGCCCAGAGTTTGATTGGCGAAAGGTGCGCTGGCCGCGAGTGCTCCATCGGACAAGGCCAGCGCCGCGAAGAAGATCACATTTCTGTAGTTGTTGTTCACTTGAACTGCTCCCTAGATTGTTTTAATTAAAAACAGTTGAGCGTCCGGCTGCCGTTTTGAATTACCTCGACGCACTGCGATTGCGAGGCTGACGCCACCATCGGTTTGCCGCGCATCACCCTGGGCTTCACAGCTGCAACCTTGGCTGGCGCTGCTTCCGGTTCTACACGCTCTCCAAACAGCTGGTTCTTGGTAATGCCTACGGTTGCTACCGTGTTCTTGTCCACCTGGTTGCGCAGCACTAGCGATAGCGTGCCGACGCTGCGCGCCAGGTCCAGCTTCTCTGAATCCTCCAGCGTCAGCTCCAGCGTCACCGCACTGACTACCCGAGGCTTGGTATCGTCGCGGCCAGCTTCCTGCGCCACCGCCAGCACCAGTACATGCTCGAGCACGGTCTTGCTGATCTGCTTGCCCTCTTCGCCCTTGTTCTTGTCCTGCTGCGCATTCACCATGACGTCTACATAGTTGCCGGGAAGCGCGAAACCAGCCACGCCGACCACATCGTTGACTCTGACCGTCATGGCCCGCTTGCCCTCGGCAATCACGGCGGAGAGCCCCCCTTGCGTGCCGGCCGGCGCCAGCTTGCCGTCGAGGATTGCTTCGCCCCGCAGCACGCCGACTTTCACCACCCGGTCCTGCAAATCCTTGATTTCCTTGAACGCGCCTGCCGGCACCGAGCCGCTGGGCCAGTCGACGGTCGACAGCATTTGCACATTGATCTTGCTTCCCAGTTCGATATCTGACGCGGCCACCACGACTTTGTTGGAGGCGACGCCGCCTTGCTTCGATACCCACCCAGCCGCATATACAGCGGCTCCCAGACCGATCGCCGAGGCCAACACGAGCAATCCGATTGCTTTGACGTTTTTCATTTTCGATTCCAGTCAAGTTTGTTTTGCAAGCTACAAATAACCTAGTTGCCGTGCCACCAGATAGCCGGTGGTGCCTATGCCGATGCTGACGCCGTACGGCAATTTCCCCACCGACTTGCTTGCGTCTATGTGGGCGTCCGGCCTGAAACCTCCAATTGCCGACAGCATCATGATCTGCACCATATTCTTTACATTGCCTAGCATCCGTCCCAGCGCTCTGTTAAACAGGGCAAACCCCAGGGCAGCGATGCCGCCGACAATGAAAGTGGATATGACCGCAAAAAATATCCCCGGGACGCCGAGGAACGCCCCGACCATCGCTATCAGTTTTACGTCGCCTGCTCCCATGGCCTTGAGCGCGTACAGCGGCAGCATCATGAGCAAGCCAAGCAGCAGGCCGTCGAACGCCCATAGAAGGCCGGCGTGCGTCGACATCGGAACTGCCGTGTTGTAGATCAGGCCGAACGCCGTGCCGCTTGCAGTGAGCCAGTTCGGAATCCGGTAGGTTCGCCAATCGCTCGCAGCAGCAACTATCAGCAATGCAATCAAGACACCCGTACGGGGATCGGTGACGAGCATGCCGAGAAGTTCGAGTAATGAATAAAATGCTTGCATGATCTATCTCTGCCATTCAAATGAAACGTGATCGGTAATGAGCTGCAGCATGCGTCCAATGCGATTTCTTATGTGCTCTTCACCAGAGCAAGCAACGCAAGCGTGCAGACCACGATAACAAGCGCTCCTATGAGCGCGCACTCTATGAGCGACGCACCGTCCTCTTCCTTGAAAAAACACATGAGGGCATGCGATGGATCGTCGGTTAATCGCATACTCTTCTCCGTAGTGGTTTCTCATGATTCGACTCTGCCGGTTTCGATCGGACTGCAATGCTCGCGTCCTTGCAATGAGTATAGGCAGGCAGAAAAAAACGTATATGACCGATGGGTCCCTATTTGAGTAGGACCGACTGTCTCTCTGAATCCGGGATGGGCAGGACAAAACAACTAGGAAGGGGCGGGGGAAAAATCTAACTTGCTGTCGATAACGGACAAAAGAAAACGGACCTTGTCAAAACCCGCCATTTTGCTTGTCGAAAGCAGACATTTTTTTTTCATGGATGCTGCTGCCAGGCTCTCAGGCCGCAGCAAAAAAATTGCCACAAGGGAAGGAATGGAGAAGCAACCACGCCTGTCTTCCGCGGGAGGCCCAGAGAGAAGCGGCTCGTGAAAGCGCCGGGAAGATGGCCCGCCCATTTCGCGGCCGCCGTCTTTGGCCGCGGCTATTTCAAGCGAGCCGAATGCGTCGCTGCAAAGGAAGGATTTTTACCGGCTGGCCCAGCCTCGGCTGCATGGGCCGCGACACGCCATCCGGCGTCGGCATGAGCGCCGGGACATGCCTCTAACGCCCAGACCGTGTGCTGACATCGACCCACACCGCCAGCATCAGGATGCTGCCCTTGACGATCATTTGCCAGTAGGTGTCGACATCCAGCATCGACATGCCGTTGTCCAGGCTGGCCATCACCAGCGCCCCGATCAGCGCGCCGTATACCGTGCCGGAACCGCCGCGCATGGAAGTGCCGCCGATGAAGCAGGCGGCAATCGCATCGAGCTCGCCCATGTTGCCGGCCGAAGGCGAACCCGCCGCCAGGCGTGCGGTATTGACCAGGCCCGCCAGCGCGCACATCACGCCCATGATGCCGAATATCCACAGCTTCACCGCCTGCACATTGACGCCGGACAGCCGGGTCGCCTCCATGTTGCTGCCGACCGAATAGATGCGGCGGCCGAACACGGTCTGGGTGGTGATGTAGCTGAACAGCCCCAGCAACGCCAGCAACAGCAGCACCGGCACCGGAATCCCGTCGTAGGTATTCAGGGTAGAGACAAACGCCAGCAGCACCAGGCCGATCAGCAGCACGCGCAGCGCGTCGCGCCACAGCGGCGGCACCGGCAGCGCATGCTGCATGCGGTTGCGGCGCTGCCGCCAGGTGAGCGCCAGCGCCAGCGCAAACAGGCCGATGCCGAGCACGATGCCGAGCTGCGGCGGCAGGTAGCCCTGGCCCAGGTAGACCAGGTCGCTGGAAACCGGCGCGATGGTCAAGCCGCCGGTGACGCCCAGCAAAATCCCGCGGAACGCCAGCATGCCGCCGAGGCCGACGATGAACGAAGGAATCCGCATGTACGCCGTCAGGTAGCCGTTGAACAGGCCCAGCGCCAGGCCCAGCAGCAAGACCAGGCACAGGTTGAGCGGCAGCGGCAAGTGGTGGGTAACGTTGAGCACGGCGGCGACGCCGCCCAGCAAGCCGAGCATGGAGCCGACCGAGAGGTCGATTTCGCCGCCGATGATCACCAGCACCATGCCGCAAGCCAGGATGCCGGTGATCGACATCTGGCGCAGCAGGTTGGACAGGTTGCGCGGCGTCACGAAACCGCCTTCGGTCTTCCAGCTGAAGAATGCCCAGATGAGGGCAATCGCAATCAGCAAGGCCATGATCTTGTATTGCCGGAACAGCTGCTTGATGTTGATGGTGCTCATGTCAGTTTCCCGTTATTCCCTGTTTCAGATGCGGCGGCGCCCGGCTGCCGCGACGCCAGGTACTGCGACGACTGGTCGATCGCCGCCGCCAGCACGGTTTCCTGGCTCAGGCCGCGATTGACGAAGTCGCCGCGCAGCTTGCCCTCGCCGATGACCAGCACGCGGTCCGAGACGCCCAGCACTTCCGCCAGTTCGGACGACACCATGATGATCGCCACGCCCTGCCGCGCCAGGTCCGCCATCAGCCGGTAGATCTCGGCCTTGGCGCCGACGTCGACGCCGCGCGTCGGTTCGTCCAGGATCAGGACCTTGGGCCGCGCCAGCAGCATTTTCGCCAGCACCGCCTTTTGCTGGTTGCCGCCGGACAGGCTGGTGATCGGCAAGAACGGGCTGGAGGTCTTGAGCTGGAGGCGGCTGATTTCAGCCTGCACGGTTTTCAGTTCGGCTTCGGCGTCGATGCGGGTGTGGCGCGAAAAATCCTTCAGCACCGCCAAGGTGATGTTCTGGCCGACGCCGAGATCGGGCACGATGCCGTGCTGCTTGCGGTCTTCCGGCACCATGCACAGCCCGAGCCGGATCGCTTTCAGCGGCGTGCCGGTATCGACTTTCACGCCTTCCAGCCAGACCTCGGCCTGGCTGCGCCCGGGATAGGCGCCGAACAAGGCCGACACCAGCTCGGTGCGGCCGGCGCCGACCAGCCCGGCGATGCCGAGGATCTCGCCGCGCCGCAACGAGAAGGAAATGTCGTCGACCCGCTTGCGCTGCGGATTGTCGGCGCCATGGCAGGTCACATTGCGCGCCTCGAATATCACTTCGCCGATTTCATGTTCCTGGTCCGGGTACATGGCGCTGATTTCGCGGCCTACCATCTGCGTGATGATCTGGTCGACGTTCATGTCCTGCATCGGCGTGGTGGCGATATGCTTGCCGTCGCGGATCACGGCGATGGTGTCGCACACGGTGGCCACTTCGTCCAGCTTGTGCGAGATATACACGCAGGCCACGCCCTTGGCTTTCAGGTCGCGGATGATGTCCAGCAGCACCGCGATCTCGGACGCCGTCAGCGATGACGACGGCTCGTCCAGGATCAGCAGCCTGGCTTTCTTGTTGAGCGCCTTGGCGATTTCCACCAGCTGCTGGTGGCCGCCGCCGTAGTTCATCACCGGCAGCGCCACATTGATATCCGGCATTTTCAGTTCACGCATCAGCTCGGCCGCACGCCGGTACATTGCGGGATAGTTCATGCGCCCGCCCGGCAAGGTCAGTTCGTGTCCCATGAAAATGTTTTCCGCAACCGAAAGTTCCTGCACCAGCATCAGCTCCTGGTGGATGATGATGATGCCTGCAGCTTCCGTATCGCGCATCGACTGCGATTGCAGCGGCTTGCCCTCCCACAGGATTTCTCCCTGCCAGCTGCCATGCGGATAAACGCCGGACAGCACTTTCATCAGGGTCGATTTGCCGGCGCCGTTTTCGCCGCACAGGCCGAGGCATTCACCCGCCCTGATCTTGATGTCGATGCCATCGAGCGCACGCACCGCGCCGAATTCCTTGACGATGCCGCGCATTTCCAGCAAATAGTCGGACATGCTTGCTCCCGCATTGATTGAAGGGAAAACGGCGACGCGGCGGACCAAAGCCGCCGCGGCCGTTTCAGTTCATGCGGCAGCTTACTTGCTGCTGATCTGGGCTTCGGTATAGAAGCCGTCGTCCACCAGCAGCTTGACGTTGGCGCTGGTCAGCGGCGTCGGTTTCAGCAGGATCGTATCGACTTTCTTGACGCCGTTTTCATACTGGGCGTTGTAGGCAGGTTTTTCGTTGCGCGCCAGCTGCACCGAGAGCTTGGCCGCTTCGGAGGCGATCAGCTTGAGCGGCTTGTAGACCGTCATGGCCTGGGTGCCGGCGATCACGCGCTTGACTGCGGCCAGGTCGGCATCCTGTCCCGAGACCGGCACCTTACCCGCCATCTTTTGCGAAGCCAGCGCCTGGATCGCGCCGCCGGCGGTGCCGTCGTTGGAAGCGACGATGGCGTCGATCTTGTTATTGTTGGCAGTCAGGGCGTTCTCCACGATCGACAGGGCTTCGGTGGCGCTCCAGTCCTTGACCCATTGCTGGCCGACGATCTTGATGTCGCCCTTGTCGATGGACGGCTTCAGCACTTTCAGCTGGCCTTCGCGCAGCATCTTGGCGTTGTTGTCGGTGGGCGATCCTCCCAGCAGGTAGTAATTCCCCTTGGGCTGCGCCTTGAGCACGCCTTCGGCCTGCATCTCGCCGACCTTTTCATTGTCGAAAGAAATATAGGCATCGATATCGGCGTTCAGGATCAGGCGGTCATACGACACCACCTTGATGCCGGCCTTCTTGGCCTCCTTGACCGTATTGGTCAGTACGGTAGCGTTGAACGGCACGATGACGATGACATCCACGCCGCGCGAGATCAGGTTCTCGATCTGGGCGATCTGCCGCTGTTCGCTGGCGTCGGCCGATTGCACGAACACCTTGGCGCCCAGCTTGTCAGCCGCCGTGACAAAAAAATCGCGGTCCCTGGCCCAGCGCTCTACCCGCAGGTCGTCGATCGAAAAACCGATCTTGGGATTCTTGGAATCGGCCATGGCGGCCGTGCTGCCCAGTGCCAATACCGCTATCGACATCACTGCCAACAGACTCTTTCTCTTGATCTTGTTCATTGCTGTGTCTCCTGTCATTGGTTTTGATTTGACTGCTGATGACGCATTAACCTCGCCCTGCCAACTTCGACTTCTGCAACACTCGATATCACCCGTGATCACCCGTAATCATCCGTATATGGCGCGGTTGACCAGGTTCTCCAGCATTTCCTGGCGGCCGCTGACCGCCTGCGGATTGATCTGCTTGGCGAACGCATGCTCGGCGATGTCGCTCAAGCTGAGCTTGCCGGCCAGCACGTCCTGCCCGAAAGCACCATCCCATCCGGCATAACGCTCAGCCTTGAAATTGGCCAGCAGGTCGTTCTCGACCATGCCGGCGGCGCGCTCCAGCGCCAGCGCCAGCACATCCATGGCGCCGACGTGGCCGTGGAACAAATCGACTTCGTCCAGGCTCTGGCGCCTCACCTTGGAATCGAAGTTGAAACCGCCGGTGGTGAAGCCGCCGGCTTTCAGGATTTCGTAAGTGGCCAGCGTCATCTCTTCGACGCTGTTGGGAAACTGGTCGGTATCCCAGCCGTTTTGCGGATCGCCGCGGTTGGCGTCGACGCTGCCGAGGATGCCGAGCGCGGCGGCGGTGGCGATTTCGTGATGGAAGCTGTGCCCGGCCAGGGTCGCATGGTTGGCTTCGATATTCACCTTGATCTCTTGCTCCAGGCCGTACTGCTTGAGGAAGCCGTGCACCGTGGCGCTGTCGTAGTCGTACTGGTGCTTGGTCGGTTCCTGCGGTTTCGGTTCGATCAGCAGCGTGCCCTTGAAACCGATCTTGTGCTTATGCTCTACCACCAGGCGCATGAAACGGCCCAGCTGTTCGCGTTCGCGCTTGAGGTCTGTATTGAGCAAGGTTTCATAACCTTCGCGGCCGCCCCACAAGACATAGTTGGCGCCGCCCAGGCGCTGGGTGGCGTTCATGGCGGTACAGACTTGCGCGGCGGCGTAGGCAAACAGTTCGGGATCGGGATTGCTGGCGGCGCCGGAGGCAAAGCGCGGATGGCTGAAGCAGTTGGCGGTGCCCCACAGCAGGCGCACCCCGGTCTGTTCCTGCTTGCGCTCCAGCACGTCCAGCATCTGCGCGAAGTTGTTGCGGTATTCGGCCAGGCTGGTCCCTTCCGGCGCGACGTCGGTGTCGTGGAAGGTGTAGTAGTCGACGCCCAGCTTGCTGAAAAATTCAAAAGCGGCATCGGCCTTCTTGTGCGCCATTTCCATGGCGTCGCCGCCTTCTTGCCAGGGACGGCGGAAGGTGCCGGCGCCGAACACGTCGGAACCGGGCCAGACGAAAGTGTGCCAGTAGCAGGCCGCCATGCGCAGGTGGGCGCGCATCGGCTTGCCCAGTACCAGCTTGTCGGCGTCGTAATGGCGGAAAGCCAGCGGCGTCTGCGCCTGCTTGCCCTCGAAGCGGATCGGTGTCACGGAAGGGAAATAGCTCATGCTTGCTCCTGTAGGGTGGTGCTGCGGTGTTGATGTGGGCTCATACTAGAACCGCTCCCGGCGCGCCACAATTACGAAATCCACCAGATGCGCTAGCGATTCTTTCTATTGCAGGTGCACATAACGGCATTTGGCCTGACGCTGGCGGTGCGCTTCGCTACAATCGAGAGCAACGGACTGGAACCGGTCCGCGGCAATGACAAATTGACAAACCGGGTTGCATGGCGCTCCCAGGAGACAGCAAGATGACAAGAACCGTGCACCGCATCGCCCTGCTGTTCAACGGCAACAAGATCTTCGACCGCGACATCATCGCCGGCATCGGCGAATACCTGAGCAGCACGCGCGCCTCGTGGGACCTGTTCCTGGAGGAGGATTTCCGCTGCCGCCTGCAAGGCATAGAGCGCTGGCAGGGCCACGGCATCATCGCCGACTTCGACGATCCGGCTGCCTGCGAAGCCCTGTCGCGGGTCAGCCTGCCGGTAGTCGCCGTGGGCGGCTCGTATGCCGACCAGGCCGACTATCCCGGCGACACGCCGTACGTCGCCACCGACAATTTCAAGCTGGTCAAGCTGGCCTACGATCACCTGATCGAAGCCGGCCTGCAGCGCTTTGCCTGCTTCAGCCTGCCGCAAGCCGATGTGAACCGCTGGGCGCAGGAACGCGAGAAGGCGTTTGAAAGCCTGATGCAGCGCGACGGCATGCAAGGCGAAATCTACCGCGGCGTCGGCACCAGCGCGCCGTCCTGGGACACCGCGGTGGAGCAGCAGATCGCCTGGCTGCAGACGCTGCCCAAGCCGATCGGCATCATCGCCGTCACCGACGCCCGCGCGCGCCAGCTGCTGCAGGCTTGCCTGTGCGCCGGCATCGCGGTGCCGGAACAGGTAGCGCTGATCGGCATCGACAACGATCCGCTGGCGCGCATCCTGACCCGGGTGCCGCTCAGTTCGGTGATCCAGGGCACGCGCGAAATGGGCCGCACCGCCGCCCACCTGCTGCACCAGATGCTGCATGGCGGACGCCTGGCCGGCACCCGCATCCTGGTGCCGCCGGCCGGCATCAACGTGCTGGCTTCGAGCCGCCACGAAGCGCCCAGCCATCCGCATGTGATGCAAGCCATGCACTTCATCCGCCAATACGCCTGCCAAGGCATCAAGACCGAACAGGTGGCCGATTATGTCGGCGTCTCGCGCTCTTCGCTGGAATGGTATTTCCGCCGCGAACTGGGACGCAGCGTGCACGACGAGATCCTGCGCTTCAAGCTGGGCGCGGCGAAGGACATGCTGCAGCACGAATCCCGCAGCATCGCCGAGATTGCCGTCAGCTGCGGCTTCACCTCGGTGCAATACATGCACGCGGTATTCAAGCGCGAACTGGGCTGCACTCCGCGCGAATACCAAGACCGGCTGGCGCAGGCCGGGCAATCGCCGCCAACTGCAAACACCATCAACTGAGCGAAGCCGACACCGATGACACCGACCTCCATCACCAGCACAGCCGCCGACCACGGCGTCACCCTGTACACGCTGCGCAACGCGCACGACATGCGGGTCCTGATCAGCGACCGCGGCGCGACCCTGGTCTCCTGGTGGGCGCCGGACCGCTACGGCCGGGTGGCCGACATCCTGCTCGGCTATCCCGATGAAGACGGCTACCAGGCAAATCCATCGTATTTCGGCAGCCTGGTCGGCCGCTGGGGCAACCGCATCGCCAAGGGCCGCTTCACCGTGGACGGCGCCGAGTACCTGGTCGACCGCAACAACGGCGACAACCACCTGCATGGCGGCGACACCGGCTTCCACCTGGCGCAGTGGCGCGCCGAACCGGGCCCGGACGGCTTGCGGCTGACGCTGGAATCGCCGGATGGCGACGGCGGCTATCCCGGCAACGTGCAGGTTTCGGTGCTGTACAGTCTGGACGACAGCGGCCGCCTGAGCATCGACTACAGCGCCGCCAGCGACGCGCCGACGCCGCTCAACCTGACCTCGCACGGCTACTTCAACCTCAACGGCGGCGGCAGCGATATCTACGACCACATCTTGTCGATCGCGGCTGACCGGTACCTGCAGATCGACGCCCAGTTGATCCCCACCGAAGCTGCCGACGTCGCCGGCAGCGCCTTCGATTTCCGCCAGCCGGCGCCGATCGGGCCGCGCCTGGCCTGGCCCGACACCCAGCTCAAGCTGGCCGGCGGCTTCGACCATTGCTACTGCCTGAGATCGCAGGACGGCGCCGCTCCTGCGCCGGGCCAGGGCCGCCACGCGCAGCCGCTGCGGGAAGTGGCGACCGTCTACGATCCCGGCTCCGGCCGCCAGCTCTCGGTCTCGACCACCGAGAACGGTTTGCAGTTCTACAGCGGGAATTTCCTGGCCGGCATACAGGGCCGCAACGCCCAGCCTTATGCGATACACGACGGCTTCTGCCTGGAGACGCAGGCCTACCCCAACCAGATCAACGGCCCCGATGCCGAAGCCGTGATTCTGCGGCCCGGCCAGGTGTATCGCCAGACCACGACTTACCAAATCTCGGTGCGCTGACAAGCGGCGGCGGAAAAGCGTAGAATAAAGCCCGCCCGCACCGGCCCGCCAGCCGGCCTGCGGGCGATCAGGCGCGATGCATATATTGGAAAGAGAGACACATGACAAAACAAAACGGAGCGGAACCGCTCATCAGCGAGATCGAGTATTACATGATGATTGTCGAGTTCGACATGTTATGGAACCGCAATACCACCGCGCAAGAACAGCAGCGAATGGAACACATGATCCGGCTGATCGACGCATTTGAAGCAGGACACACATTCCTCACGCCGCAAATGCAAGTTCGGACCGGACTGGAGAGCCGGAATAAAGAAGGGCCTACAACAATGTAGGCCCTTTTCTTTTGTAGCCCGCTTTTTTCTTTATGTCCCGCTATCCTGCGCCTGCCGCCACCTTCGCCGCACTCTCATTCGTCCTCTTCTGCAGCCTGCTCCTGTTCCAAGAAAGCGGCAAGCCGTCCAATCAGGTGGCCGCCATTGCCGGATCGCTCACGCCATGCGCGCCGGTTTCCATGCGGCCGGCGAAGCGCCGGCTGAAACCGCCGGCCGGCACCGTCGCCGTCAGGTCATACCAGTTGCCCTGGCCGCCGATCGGCCAATGCTGGTCGAGCTGCATGCGGGCCGGCACATGGAAAGTCCAGGGGCCGGCCTGACGGTAGGCATTCGGCTTGACAGTGACGATGCAGGCCCCTTCTCCCCGGTTCGCCATCGTCAGGCAGATGCGCTTGGTGAAGATATCGTAGCTGAGCTTGACTTCAGGTTCGGCCGAACCATCCACCGAAAGCACCGCGAGATTGCCCTGGAAAGCGCGATGGAATCCGTTCGGCCCCAGCACCCACAGATCGTAGGCGCCGCGGTCGGCCTCCAGGTCCCAGCTGTCTTGCCATTCCCTGCCGGCTTCCAGCGCATAGCGGCGCGGCACCCGGTCCAGGTGCAGGCGGTCGTAGACATGGAACACCGCGGCAGCCCGGCCGGTATTGCGGAAAGCCAGGTTGATCTTGTTGTGCCTGGCATCGACCCTGGCGCTGGCATGCAGCTCGTAAGGCAATGCGCGCGAAGGCCGGACGCCGGCTGCCTGCATCGGAAACACCTGGCTGCCTTCGGCCGGCAAGGCGACCTGCTGCAGTTTTTCCTGCTGGGCGCGCACCGCGTCGGCTTCCGCCCGGGTGCGTTTCGGCAGCGTCGGCAAGACTTCATGGTTCGGATTGACGAAATTGAAAGCCGACAGCAAATCGCCGCAGACCGCGCGCCGGAATGGCGTGATGTTCTCTTCCTTGACGTGGAAGCGGGCTTCCAGGAAACGCAGCACCGAGGTGTGGTCGAACACCTGCGAATTGACCCAGCCGCCGCGGCTCCATGGCGAGATCACATACATCGGCACGCGCGGGCCGGGGCCGTAGGGACGGTTCTGGTAGGTAGCCGATGCCGCCGCGGAAAAATATTCGCCATCGGTAGAGACCGACGAATGGCCGGCCAGCTCGCCGCCTTCGTAGCCAGGCGCGCATGGCGGCGGCACGTGGTCGAAGAAGCCGTCGTTCTCGTCGAAATTGACCAGCAGCACGGTCTTGCTCCATACCGCCGGATTGGCGGTCAAGGCATTCAGCACTTCCTGGATATACCAGGCGCCCTGCACCGGGCTGGATGGTCCCGGATGTTCGCTGTAGTCTGCCGGGGCGACGATCCAGGATACCTGCGGCAGCGTGCCGGCGCCGATGTCTTCGCGCAAGGCAGCCAGGAAGCCGCCGTCCGGCATGGTGTTGGCCACTCCCTTGAGCAGCGGGTCGATGCTGTCGTCGCTGGGCAGGTAGGCCGGATAAGGAGCGCCGTCGACGGCGTTGCCGCGCTTTTCGTTGGCCTGGCGATAGGCCACGAAACCTGCCAGCGGATTGTCGGTGAAATTGTCCGGCATGTTCTCGTAGACCTTCCACGACACGCCTTCTTTCTGCAGCCGTTCCGGGTAGGTCTTCCAGCTGTAGCTGGCAGCGCTGGTAGAGGCTTCCAGGTGATCCTGGCTGTTATCGATGACCGGGCCGCCGTTCTTGCCTTTGGGATCGATGTTGCCGGTCCAGTGGAATACCCGGTTAGGATTGGTGCCGCCGTGGAACGAGCAATGGTAGGCGTCGCACACCGTAAACGCGTTCGCCAGCGCAAACTGGAAATCCAGCTCGGCCGAGGTGTAATACCCCATCGACTGGGTCTGCTTGTAGGTCGGCCAGTTGGCCATGCGGCCGAGGTCCCAGGCATCCTGTGCGTTGTCGTAGAAGTGGCTGGTGCCGTGGACGCGCTGGGCGTTGCCGATCTTGCTGTCGAGGTGATAAGGCAGGATCACGCGCGACTGTTTGGTGGTCTTGTCGGTGTACGTCTGCTGCATCACATTGCGCTTGCCGGCCAGCGGGATCGGGAAACGGTCGCCGAAACCGCGCACGCCGTTGAGCGTGCCGAAGTAGTGGTCGAAGGAGCGGTTTTCCTGCATCAGGATCACCACATGTTCGACGTCGCGGATGGTGCCGGTCCTGTTGTTGGCGGGGATCGCCAGCGCCCTGCGGATGGCTTCCGGGAAAGCGGCATTGGCGCCGGCGGAATAGGCCGTGGCGGCGAGCGCGGTGCCGGCGGTGCGCAGGAAATGGCGGCGGTTCTTCTTGGTCATGATGGTCCTGTTCTTTCCTTATTGGGATAGGCGTCGCTTGGGAAGGGAATGTGCAGCAGGGAGACGGTGCGAGAGCGGATTGCTGGGACGCGGGGCGGGTGACGCCATCGACAGTTGGTTGATTCCGGCCATGTAGTTACCACCACGCATCTTTTGAATGTATCGAAGTATTGCGGCGAAATATTTCAGGCGTATGAAGGTTCGATGACCGTTCTGTAACGATTGGAGACGCCAGTAATCCTGGCTATTGATGGCCTGTATCGATGGCCTGCGTTGCTTACTCCCTGCACTTTCGGTAAGCTGCTTGGCAATACGGCGGGGCAGCGGCTTGCAGAGCCGCCCCGTGGATAACCGGAGCATTTTGCCGTGCCATGAAAATTTCATTGATCTCTGACCTGCACCTGTCCGTGCACCCGATGCCGGCGCCGGAAACCGATGCCGATGTGATGGTGCTGGCCGGCGACATCTGGCGTCCGGCGGAAGCCATGCAGTGGGCCAGGCAATTTTCCGTGCCGACGATCTTCGTGCCTGGCAATCATGAGTTTTACGGGAGCGACCTGGTCAGCGCCATGCGCGACCTCAGGAGCGCAGCGCAAGGCAGCCGGGTGCACATATTGCAGAAACAGGCGCTGCTGCTGGATGGCGTGCGTTTTCTTGGCTGCACCCTATGGACGGATTTCCGTTTTTTCAGCAGCGCCGAACAACGCCGGCTGGGCCTGCAGCAGGCAACCGAGCTGGTCAGGGATTTTTCACGGATACGCGTGGCGCCGGATTTCCCCGACACGTTTACGCCGGCCCTGTCGCAAATGCTGTTCGACGACACGGTCGCCTGGCTGGAGCAGCAGTTCGCGCAGCCGCATGACGGCCCGACTATCGTCGTCAGCCATCACGCCCCGGGCCCGCAAAGCGTGCATGAACGCTTTGCCGGATCGGCGCTGAACGCCTGTTTCACCTCCGAGCTGGAACAACGCATCCTGGCCTGGCAGCCGGCGTTCTGGCTGCATGGCCACATGCATGACAGCGCGGACTACCGGATCGGAGCGACCCGGGTGCTGTGCAATCCGCGCGGTTACGCACGCGGCGGCAATGCGGAAAATGCCAGCTTCGACCCCTGCCTGACATTTTCCGTTTGAGCCTGTCTTACCTGGCGACTTCGATCACGACTTTGCCGAAGTGGCCAGCCTGTTCCAGGTATGCATAAGCTTCGCGCGCCTGCTGGAACGGGAACACCTTGTCTACCACCGGCTGCATCGCCGCCACTTCAACGAAGCGGTTGAGGTCCTCCAGCATCGCGCGGCTGCCGACGAAGATGCCAGACAAGCGCTTGGCGCCGCCGATCAAGGCGAACGGATCGAGCTCGCCGCCGAAACCGCTGACGCCGCCGATGATGGCAATCGTGCCGCCCATCCTGGTGCTGCGGATGGAGCGCGCCAGCGTGCCCTGGCCGCCAACTTCCAGCACCAGGTCGACCCCGGCGCCGCCGGTAAGCCGCAGCACTTCATCTTGCCATTCGGGCGCGTTGCGGTAATTGATGGCGGCGCTGGCGCCCAAGGCGCGGGCGCGCTCCAGCTTGGCGTCGCTGGACGAGGTAATGATGGTGCGCAATCCGGCCGCCTTGGCCAGCTGCAGCGCCCAGACCGAGACGCCGCCGGTGCCCAGCAGCAGCACGCTGTCGCCGGCCCTGAGCCGGCCCTCGACGAACAAGGCGTTCCAGGCGGTGACGCCGGCACAGGGCAAGGTCGCAGCCTGGATATAGTCCAGGTGCGGCGGAATCGCTACCCAGGATTCTTCATGCAGCACCACCTCTTCGGCCAGCACGCCATCCGTCACCGCGCCGAGCGCGCGGGCGGTGTTGCGCGGAGTCGGCGCGCCGCCGATCCAGTCTGGGAAAAAAGACCCGGCGACACGGTCGCCAATATTGAAGCGGCTCACCGCCGCCCCCACTTCGATCACTTCGCCGGCGCCGTCGGAGCCAGGAATCACGGGCTTGTCGCCGGTGCTGAGATAGCTGCCGTCGGCGATCATCAGGTCGCGGTAATTGAGCGATACCGCATGCATGCGCACCCGCACCTCATGCGCCGCCAGCGGCGCGCTATCGCGCTGCACCCGTTCCAGTCCCGCAATCTTTTGTCCTGCCTGAATCTGATAAGCCTGCATGGAAATCTCCTGTTCGTTTCACACACCATCTGTGCCTGGCCGCCGCAATCTCAGCGACGGGATTGGCTGTTATGATATAGGTTCTTATTTTTCCTCAGTGGCGGCATTTTTTACTATGTATGTAGCGCATATGGATACAATAAAATGAGCGACCGTTTGCATGGCATCAGTGCTTTCGTCGAGGCGGTGGAAGCCGGCAGTTTTGCGCTGGCGGCGGAACGCATGCGCCTGACCCGCTCGGCGGTAGGCAAGAGCATTGCACGGCTAGAGCAGCGCCTGGGAGTGCGCCTGTTTCAACGGACCACGCGCAGCCAGAGCCTGACCGAAGACGGCCAGGCATATTACGAACGCTGCGTGCGCGCGCTGGCGGAGCTGGACGCCGGCGCATCGGCGCTGGACAGCGGCAAGAGCGAAGCCATCGGGCGCTTGCGCGTCAGCGTGCCGGTGCTGTTCGGCCGCCACTGCGTGGCCCCGGTGCTGCTGGCCCTGGCGCGGCGCCATCCGCGGCTGGCGATCGAAATCTCGTTCAGCGACCGGGTGGAAGACCTGGTGGAAGAAAAATACGACCTGGCGATCCGCATCGGCAGCCTGCCCGACAGCGCTACCCTGGTGGCGCGCCGGCTGGCTACCCAAGACATGTCGATCTGCGCCGCGCCGTCATACCTGGCGGCGCACGGCAAGCCGGGCAGCGTGGCGGAGATGAGCCGGCATGCGGGGATCGCCTACGGCCGCGCCGGCCGCCTGGAGCCCTGGCGCGTGCGCGACAGCGCCGGCCAGGTGCACAAGCCGCAAGTGAATATCCGCCTGGTGTTCGACGACCTGCAAGCCATCACCGATGCCGCGGTAGCCGGCGCCGGACTGGCCTGGCTGCCTTGCTGGCTGATGTCGAAACATGCCGCCGCCGGCGAACTGGAGCTGGTGATCGACAGCGAAAGCGTGCTGCCTACCGAGATTTATGTAGTGTGGCCGCAGTCGCGCTACCTGCCGACCAAGACGCGCCTGGCGATCGACGCCCTGGTGGCGGAGATCCCGCCGATGGTGGGTCAGATGCAACGACCGAAAAAAAAGCCGGATGAAAAATGCCCTAGCGTCCCAGCACCCCGAACTGCCAGGCAAAAAACACCAGCAATCCAACCATGATGGTCAGCAGCTGGCGCCGTGTGCCGGCGCACACCAGGACTGCTGCAATGGCGGCGATCAGCTGCGGATTGCGCCAGCTCAGCTCAAGCCCCTGGCCGTGCGGCGCCAGCACCATCGGCACGATGATCGCCGTCAGCACGGTGACCGGCACAAAGGCCAGCGCTTCCTTGAGCCAGATCGGAAAGGCGGCGCGCTCGCCCAGCATGAAGATCGCCGCCTTGATGAATACCGTGATCAGCGCCATGCCGATGATCATCCATGTGTAGTACATCATGCCTTGCTCCTTGCCGCGCGGCGCAGCGCCTGCCAGTGCGACAGCGCCAGGCCGACGCCGACGCCGGCCAGGATCGCCGCCAGCAATCCCAGCTTGTAAGGCAGGCCGCGCAGGAACCAGGCGAATCCGCCTGCGGCCACCGCGGCAGCCAGCTGCGGCAGGCGAAACAGCTGCGGCACCACGATCGCGATGAAAGTCGCCACCATCGCAAAATCCAGCCCCAGGGTCTGCAACTGCGGGAATGCCGTGCCGAACAGCAAACCGAGCAGTGTCCACAACTGCCAGTTGCCGTACATCGACAAGCCCGATCCCAGGAAATACCAGTGCCCCCGGGGCGTATGGGCGTGCTTCAGGTAGTAGGCATTCATCACGGCGAAGGTTTCATCGGTCAGCAGGAAGCCAAGCAGGAAACGCCAGCGCGCCGGCAAGTGGCTGACATGCGGCAGCAAGGTCGCCGCGTACAGCATGTGGCGCAGGTTGACGATGAAGGTGGCCATCCAGATCACCAGCAGGCCGACCTGCCCTGCCGCCAGGCCGACCGCGATGAACTGGCTGGAGCCGGCGAACACGCCGAGCGACATCAGCTGGCCTTGCCAGGGCGCCAGCGGCCCGGCGGCGACCAGCGCGCCGAAAATCACGCCGAACGGCGCCGCGCCAACCATCATCGGTATGGTGTCGCGGGCGCCGGCGGCAAAACTGGACAGGGAGGTGGGATGCGGCATAATCTATTCCTTTGCGATGCCGGAATAGTAATGTCAAGCGTCGCTTTGCGCTAGTGGACTGTCATATTGCCGCTCTGCGCATGCGCACGTCAATCTGCACCATCAGGAGTGTTCTTTGAAGACCATCGGCCTTATCGGCGGCATGAGCTGGGAATCGACCGTGCCCTATTACCGTCAAATCAATGAAACCGTCAAGCAGCGGCTGGGCGGGCTGCACTCGGCAAAAATCATTCTCTACAGCGTCGATTTCCACGAGATAGAACGCCTGCAGCATGCCGGCGACTGGGACGCCGCCGGCGCCCGGATGGCTGAAGCGGCGCAGGCGCTGGAACGGGCCGGCGCCGATTTCCTGGTCCTGTGCACTAACACCATGCACAAGGTCGCAGCCGCGATCGAAGCTGCGGCCGGCATCCCCTTGTTCCATATCGCCGATCCCACTGCCGACGAAATCAGGCAGGCAGGCTTGTCGACGATAGGTTTGATCGGCACCCGTTTCACCATGGAGCAGGCGTTCTACAAAGATCGCCTGCGCGAACGCCACGGCTTGCAGATATTGACGCCCGGGCAGGAAGACCGTGATACGGTCCATCGCATCATCTACGACGAGCTTTGCCTGGGCCAGGTGAAGGAGGCGTCGCGCGCGGAATACCGCAGGGTGATTGCGAGCCTGGTCGCGCAAGGAGCGCAGGCAGTCATCCTGGGTTGCACCGAGATCTCGCTGCTGGTCGGCGCCCAGGATTCGGCAGTGCCCTTGTTCGACACCACCAGCATCCATGCGCGCAAGGCCGCGGACTGGGCGCTCGCCGCAGCATGATGCCTGCAGCGCCATCGGCCGCGGCGCGATGGCGGAGAGCGCTGTTTATTTAGGCATGGGATCGGCTGCCATGGCCTTGTCGCGCGCCTCGGTCGATTCCTGTTTCTCTTCTTTCAGATTCGCTTTCGCCTCCGCTTTTTCTACTTTCATGTTTGCCTTTGCGATTTTTTTCTTGGCCTTGTATTCTGCCTTCGCTTCACTATCGGCTTGCCGTTTTTGCACCAGCGGATCGGTCAAGGCGGCGCGGGTATCGACGCTGGTGGTCGCTGCGGGCGAGGCGCCTTCGGCGGGCGCCGTGGTTTGTGCCTGGACCAGGTTGACGCACAGCAGCGCTGCAATAGGCAGCACGAGGATATGAATGTTTTTCATGTCGAGTCCTTTGTAAAGATCGTGAAGCAAGGTTAATGGCAAATCCGGATCAGTTTTGTGCGCTAGGCAACTTAGCGCGTCACCCATGAAAATAGCCGGCATCCCTTGCTGCATGCGGCTTTTCGGTCGATTGACAGTTGTCTGGCGGATACCTGCCCTTACTAAAACACCGATTCAAACTTTACATTCGCGGAATTTTGCACAAAGATATAAACGTCAGCAGTTCATTTTTCATTTTTTGACGGTGGCGGTTTTGACATGCTGCTCCCGTCCGATGGAGAGAATATGTTACTTAAGCACACACTTATCGTTACAGCAATTGCCATGATCGCGGTCAGCGGATGTAAAAAAACGGATGACCCCAATGCTCCTGCAGCGGCCACTCCACCGGCAACGCAGCAGGCAATGCCGCCAGCCGCTCCGGCAGCCCCCGCCACGTCGGCTCCCGACGCTGCACCGGCCGCACCGGCTGCATCGGGCGCCAGTTCTTCCAGCGGCAGCTAGCAGACCGCGGTTGGCGCCACAGGCGTCAACCGCATTTTTTTCGTGACTGGACGCCTCTCCGGCACCGATCCCTGTGTCAGCGCATTCCTACAGCAGAAGAAGACAAGCGCTGATTTCGCAAACTCCGCTCCAATGCAATCATCAATACACAGCAGTACAAACCACATCCTCAAAGGAGATGGCGATGGCTTACGTATTGAACAATTGCGGCACTCTGAAAACGAGTGCAAAAAATAGCGCCGCGGTACTGTCGGTCCTTCGGAGAGAAAACATGGCCGAGCTGATCCAGCCCGGCACGCAACACCTCACCTCGCTCCGCATTGCCGGCCTGTACGGCCACAATCCTTTGCAGAACCACATACTTGACGCCTTGCCGCCAGAAGATTTCCGGCGCCTGCTGCCGCACCTGGAATTTGTCGCGATGCCGTTCGGCATGACGGTATGCGAAGCGGACAGCCAGATACGGCATATTTATTTTCTCACCAGCAGCATCATTTCCCTGGTCCACGACATGAAAGACGGCAGTTCGGCCGAGACTGCGGTGATCGGCAACGAGGGAGTGCTGGGAGTCACCCTGTTCATGGGCGGCGGCAAGAGCCTGAACCGGGCCACCGTGAAAAGCGCGGGTTATGGATTCCGCCTGAAGGCCAGCATCCTGGCGGAAGAGTTCGCCCGCGGCGGCGCCTTGCAGCAACTGTTGCTGCGCTATACGCAGACGCTGCTTGCGCAAATATCGCAAACCGCCGTGTGCAACCGTCATCACAGTGTGCCGCAGCAATTGTGCCGTTGCCTGCTGCTGACGCTAGACCGCTTGCCTGGCAACGAAATCAGCGTCACGCAAAGCGCGATTGCCGCGATGCTGGGCGTGCGGCGCGAATCGATCGCCGAGGCAGCCGGCAAGCTGCAGGAAGAAGGCTTGATCCAATATGCGCGTGGGCACCTGACAGTGCTGGACCGGGATGGCCTGGAAGCAAGGGCTTGCGAATGCTACGCGGACCTGAAGCACGATTATCACGATACGCTCAGCGAGAAAAAAGCCTCATAGGGTATCGCCCTGCGTTCAGTCCGCAGCGGCTGCGGTGGACAGCCAGCCGCTGCTGTCGGGATGCCGTCAGTCGGCCGACGGCTCTGGCGGATTGCCCGCCACCGCGCCGGCGTCCGGCGCCGGGCGCATGTCCAGCACCTTGGTCAAAAAGCCCCAACGATCGGCCACCTCTTCAATCTGCTTCGAAGTCGGCTTGCCGGCGCCATGCCCGGCCTTGGTGTCGATGCGTATCAGCACCGGCGCCGCGCCCGCCTGGTCAGCCTGTTCGGTGGCCGCAAACTTGAAGCTGTGCGCCGGCACCACGCGGTCGTCATGGTCGGCGGTGGTCACCAGCGTGGCCGGGTAGCAGGTGCCTGGCTTCAGGTTGTGCAGCGGCGAATAGGCATACAAGGCTTTGAATTCATCGGCGTTGTCGGACGAGCCGTAATCCGAAGTCCAGCCCCAGCCGATGGTGAATTTATGGAAGCGCAGCATGTCCATCACGCCGACTGCGGGGATCGCCGCGGCAAACAGCTCCGGCCGTTGCACCATGGTGGCGCCGACCAGCAGCCCGCCGTTGCTGCCGCCGCCGATCGCCAGTTTCCGCGGCGAAGTATATTTATTGGCGATCAGCCACTGCGCCGCGCCGATGAAATCGTCGAACACGTTTTGCTTCTGCAGCTTGGTGCCGGCTTCATGCCATGCCTTGCCGTACTCGCCGCCGCCGCGCAGGTTCGGCACGGCGTACACGCCGCCCATTTCCATCCAGGCCAGGTTGGGCACCGAGAACGCCGGCGTCAGTGAAATGTTGAAGCCGCCGTAACCGTACAGATAAGTCGGGTTGCTGCCATCGAGCTTCAGGCCCTTTTTCGATACGATGAACATCGGCACCCGGGTGCCATCCTTGCTGCTGTAGAAAACCTGGCGCGTCTCGAACGCGCTCGGATCGAAATCGACCTTCGGCTGCCGGTACAGGCTGCTCTTGCCGCTCGCCAGGTCATAACGGTAAATGGCGGCTGGCGTGGTAAAGCCGGTAAACGAATAGAAGGTTTCCTTGTCATGGCGCTTGCCGCCGAAACCGCTGGCAGAACCTATTCCTGGCAAAGCCACTTCCCGCACCAGCTTGCCGTCCAGCGTGAATACCTTGACCTGGCTGCGCGCATCTTTCAGGTAGTCCAGCACCAGGCGCTGGCCGACCACGTTCGCTCCTTGCAAGGTTTGCTCGGCCTCCGGCACGATCACCTGCCATTTTTCAACCTCGGGGCGGCGCGTGTCGATCGCGATAATGCGGCCCTTTGGCGCGTCCTTGTTGGAGTTGAACAGGAACACCGGGCCATCGTTGTCGATGAAATCGTAAGAAGCATCGAAATCGTCAAGCAGCGGCAGCATCTTTGCGTCTTTTTTGCCCAGCTCCTTGTAGTACACGCGATTCTTTTGTTCCGTGCCCTGCGAAATGCTGACGATCAGGTATTTGCCGTCATCGGTGACGTGGCCGGCGAAACCCCATTCCTTTTGATCCGGCCGGTCGTAGACCAGGACATCGTTGTCCTGGGAAGTGCCGATTTTATGGAAATACAGCTTCTGGAAATAGTTCACGTCAGCCAGCTTGGTCGCTTCTTTCGGCGCATCGTAGCGGCTGTAGAAAAAGCCCGAGCTGTCGTGGGCCCAGGATGCGCCCGAAAATTTCACCCACTGCAAATGATCGGCGGTGTCGTTGCCGCTTTCGATGTCGCGCACCTTCCATTCGTTCCAGTCGGAACCGGAGGCAGCGGTGCCGTAGGCCAGGTATTTGCCGTTCGGGCTGACCGCAATGCCGGCCAGCGCCACCGTGCCGTCCGCCGCCAGCTTGTTGGGATCGAGCAGCAGGCGCGGCTCTTCGTCGAGTTGCTTGACGGTGTATAACACCGCCTGGTTTTGCAGGCCGTCGTTACGGCTGTAGAAATAACGGCCGCCTTCCTTGAAGGGCACGCTGAAGCGTTCGAAATTCCACAGCTTGGTCAGCCGTTCGCGGATCGCCGCGCGTGCAGGAATTTTTTCAAGGAAGCCTTGCGTCAGTGTGTTTTGCGCTTCTATCCACGCCTTGGTGTCGTCGCTGTTGCCGTTTTCCAGCCAACGGTAAGGGTCGGCTACCTTGACGCCGTGATAGTCGTCTACCTGGTCGATTTTTTTGCTGGCAGGATAAGTCAGGGCCTGCTTGCCCGCAGGGCATTGCTGGGCGATGCTGCCGCCGCTGGTGAGGATGGCGGATAGGGCCAATGCGTGTTTGAGGTACATGTTTTGTCCGTTGTGATTTGGGTGAAATCAGGTGAGCAAAGCTGAAAAAATACGCCGGTGGCTGGTGGCTGCGGCGCAAGGGAAACACCATATCATCGATTGCATACGATGTCTGTTTGTCACGTCACTTGTTGCTTTTCCGAAAGTAAATATGCTATCGTGCATTTCTTAAATGTAACACCATGTAGCGCGCAGCCATCGCGTTGAACGGGCTACCAATTCCAACATCCAGAGACAAAGAAAACCGCCATGAAAACACTATTTGCTTGCGCATTTATCTTGCCCGTTCTGTCTGCATGCGCAGTCGACGCCGGCAACCAGAACGTCGCCGACAACCAGGAAAACGTTTACACCACCGGCAGCAACCTGCCCTCCAGGCAAAACAAGAAGTCGAATGTGCAGACGCTCTCGCCGGAGCAAGCCAAGGACATGATCCCGCCCGTGGCGCCCAGAGGTCCGAAGGGCTAAATGGCCCAGGCCTGAAATCCGGCAAAGGGAGGATCCGGCTGCTGCTGCATCCTTCAAGGAAAAAGAGCCGTCTGCGAGTGATCGCAGACGGCTCTTTTTTTATGGCCTGGTCCCGCTCGGGATCAATTGAGCGGGTGGTTCACTTGCATGATCCACAAGCGCGCCAGGTCGGCTACGCCGTCAGATCCTTGCACCGACTTGAACGCCTGGATCGCCTTGTCCTTCTGCCCGGCCAGCTGGTAAGCAATACCCAGGTGCAGCTTGGCATCTTCCGGACGCTTGAGGCCGCCCTTCTTCAAGCCGTTTTCCATCAGCGCCAGGCCTTTGTCAAACTGGCCGGCGGTAACCAGCGCATAACCGAGGTTGAGCTGGCCGGTGCCTTCCTTGCTGCTGTTTACCGAAGCCTCGCTTTGCGCCATGGTCCGCTGGTCGTCTGCCATGCCTTTGCTGGCCTGGTCGCGCAGGCGCTTTTGCTTGGCCGCGTCAGGGCCGCTGCCCAATACGCCGGACTGGAAACCCTGGTCCAGCGTTTTCTTCGCTTCCGCCGGGAATCCCGCCAGCAGCGACAGTTGCGCCACATCGGTGAATTCGGCGCTGGTCTGCAGCTGCGCTGTCGCGGCTTTCAAACGGTACACGTCCAGCGTCAGGTGGTCAGAGAAGCCCGGCTTGGCCTGGATACGGCCGAGTATGTCGATCCAGTATTCTTTCTTCGGATAGTAGGTGTTGAGCTTTTCCAGCGACCCCAGGTATGCCGGCTTGTCGTTGCTCTTGAGCGCGCAGCTGACCAGCAGTTTCAAGGTGGTCTCGGTCGGCGTGCGGCCCGCGCTTTCATCGGCCGCGATATCTTTCTGCAGCTCGCTGGTGGCGCGCGGAATGTCGTTGCTCAGGTAATAGGACTGGATCAGCAAGGTGCGGGTTTGCGGATCGTTGCCGTTTTCCTTCAGCGAACGCGATAGCCATTCGATGGCTTTGGGATATTTTTCCGCGTCGTAGTACAAACTGCCCAACGCCTGCACGATCTTGGCTTTTTCCGCCGGCGCCAGGCGTCCGGACGCAATCACCGCTTCGAACGATTTGCCTGCCAGGTCGGTATCGCCGGCGCGCGCGGCAGCTGCCCCGCGCAGGCGGTCGATGGCGTAGATTTCATACGGTGTCTTGTCGGCGACAGCATCGGTTTCAGCGATCTTGGCCAATGCTTCCTTGAATTTTTCTTCCTTGAGCAGTGCCTGTGCTGCTTGCAGCGGCGTGCCGATTTCCGGGCGCACCGTCTCTGCCTTGGCGCTGTCGTCCGCGGCATGAGCCAGCGGAGCCACGCCAGCCATTGGCAGCGCGGCGGTCAGGCCCACGGCTGCCAGCAACACGAAAATTGGTGCAAACCGTAGTTTTGGTAATTTGGACATAGCTATTCTTTCAATCGAAAAAACGAAAATAGGCAGGGGTATGACCCTGCCTATTTTCCGGTGCAAAAACAAATGCTATTGATTACTCCATGAACTGCTCATTGCCGACGATGCCGATCTTGGTGACGCCCAGCCGCTGCGCCGACGCCATCACGGCAGCCACCGACTTGTACTCCACCAGCTTGTTCGGCCGCAGGTGCACTTCATCGATATTGCCGCCCGCGACCACCGTCTT
>NZ_JBWKQR010000014.1:0-147530 GCF_059418905.1 Collimonas sp. GW821-FHT07E08
GGCGACAGCAGTTTCCAATGGGCTGGCGGCTTGAGCGTGCTGCAGGCCTACGCGGCGTGGCAGCATGCGTTCAGCGATGGCAGCCTGGATTTCGGGGCGGCGTATGTGGGAGCGCCGGCGGCGCGTTTCACGGTACAGGGGATCGGTCTGGCGCGCAGTACGGGCTGGGCCGGTCTGGGCTTGAGTACGGCGGTCGATAGCCGCTGGGGCTGGTACTTGAACTACGATGCGCAGCTGGGCAACGGCGGCTTGCGCAACAGTGTGCTGGCGCTGGGGCTGCGCTTCAGGCTTGATTGATCCGGGTATTCCTGAGCTGCGGTTGTCATTGGCGGATATCTTGAAGGGCTCTTTATCCGCCGCCGACAACAGCCTGGCGTCAAATCCGCATTGCCTTACATTTCGTTGCCGGCCGGCGCATCGGCGTGCGCAGGTGCAGGCGTTTCTGCTTCCACTGCAGGGCTGGTTTTCATGATGCGCTTCTTGCCCATCAGGCCCAGGTCCGCACCGGTGATGCCGTATTCCTGCATCTTGGTTTTGATTTCGGTAATGACGTCAGCAATTTCGGCCTGACGCAGTTCTTCCGCCTGTTTCCTCAATTGTTCGATTTGTGCTTGCAGCTCTTTGTATGTCGTCATTTCTGTTGCTTTCTTTCGGCGTTTGGGACGCGCAAGTATACCGTAACCACGCAATGCGATGGAATGATACAGCTTGTTGCAAAGATTACCGATTTGTAGTTACCCTCTACATTGCACAACCTATATTGAATACAGGAAGGCAGTTTGTGCCGTCGTGCTGGCGGCATGGGAAGTGAAGGTGTTGCGATGAAAAAGCTGACGGTTTTATGGTTTGCGGCAGCCGCGCTGATGCTAGGCGCGGCCAGCGGTTCGTTGCTTGCGCAAAACAATGGATTCCACGGACAGGGCGGTTTTCACGGCAATGGCAACGGCATGAACCATGGCGGCGGACACCAGGCTCGCCACGGTTTTCACCGGTTCCACGATTTCCATGGACGGGGCCGGATCATCATAGGCGGTCCTTTCTTCTGGCCGCCGGTTTATCGCGATCCGTTCTTTTATCCAGATGCGGCGCCGCTGATGTATGTGCAGCCTGATGCCAACTACAGTTACTACTGCAACGATCCCGTCGGATATTATCCTGATGTGCAGGCTTGCCCGACTGGCTGGTTGCGGGTCGCTCCCGACGATGCGCCATATTGATCCGATCGCAAGCCGCGTAAAAAATGCCGCTCCCTCGAGCGGCATTTTTCATGTGCGTCCGCATGGTAGCCATGCCGCGGCAAATTTTCATCTGGCATCTTGCTGCGGAATGGCAGGGCGCGTACCATGAAGCAAAAAATCATTCGACTTTCTATCCCGGAGAAATGCATGTCTATTCATATGATTGAAGCGGTTCGTTTTAATGTCGCCGGCGACCGGGTCGAAGAAGTGCGCTGGGGACGGGCCAAGCCCAAGGATGACGGTTCGATCGGATGGGAGCACAAGACCTCGGAGCAGGATGTCAGCCTGGTGGTCGACGCCCTGCATTTCGGCGACGAGGTGGCGACGGCGTTTTCAATCGACGGAAAAATCGTGCGCGGTCCCAACATTGCGCTGGTGATCTACGAGCACGGGATTGAAGGCATCGGCATCGCCGGCCAGGATGCGCCCGGCCGCACGCTGGCCGATTTGCCGCGGTTCTGACAAGGCGCGCTGCAAATCCGCCTGGTCAGGTTAAAAATTGCTGGAGGATGTCGGGCCGCGCGCCGCATCGGTGCGGATCGGGGCACTGTTGGCATCGCTGCCATGGGTTTCGCGCCATTCCTGGCGATGCCGCTCGATCTCGGCCCATTGCTCGACGCGCCGCTTTTCCCATTCATTGCGTTCGCGCCAGACCGGCGCCACGATCATGGCGGCCGGCGGCTGGAACAGCTGCGCCGGATGCAGTTCCGCGCCATATAAGGCCGGCGGCGCGTAAAAGGGCGCGGTCCCGCCAATCCCGATACCGGCATCGGCGATGGCCCGATTCGGCATTCCCGCAGCCAGGCCCGCCAGCACCAGCACGAATAATATTTTTCCCATATCGCCCCCCTGATTCGCCGCTTCAAACCCAATAGCGCAATCCCTTCAGGACTTCATTCTAGGAAACAAATCGCCGCGAAGCCAATGGAGATTCGCTGCATATCGGGCTTTTTCTGACATCTTTCGCGGAGCGCTGCACGAAGTAGTTGCTGGTGGTAATGTTTGTGTCTTGATGGCACTGCAGTTACCGGCATAAATTAGTAACGGACAAGATTTTTCCATATGAAAAATCATGAAAAATTTTGCGCCAATGAATTTCTAACGGAGGTACCGAATGCAATCCCAGGCCGAAAAAGCCCGCATATTCCAGCAGCTTCACGCACGCGACGGTGCTTTCATCATTCCCAATCCATGGGATATCGGCAGCGCCAGGCTGCTGGCCCTGTTTGGATTTGAAGCCTTGGCGAGCACCAGCGCGGGATTTGCCTTTTCGCGCGGGCAGCTGGATGGCGGCATAGGACGCCAGCAGATGATGGCGCATTTGACCGAGCTGGCCGCCGCTACCGACCTGCCGCTCAGCGCTGACCTGGAAAATGGTTTCGGCGAGGCGCCGGCGACGGTCGCCGAGACCATCAGGCTGGCTGCGGCCACCGGCATCGTCGGCGGCTCTATCGAAGACGCCAGCGGCAATCGCGACGATCCGATTTACGCCCTGGAACTGGCCGCAGACCGCGTGCGTGCAGCGGCCGAAGCGGCGCGCGGCCTCGATTTTCCATTTACGCTGACTGCGCGGGCTGAAAATTACCTGGCCGGCCGGGCCGACCTGAAAGACACGATCAAGCGGCTCCAGGCTTACCAGGCCGCCGGCGCCGACGTGCTGTATGCGCCGGGCCTGAAAAGCCGGGAAGATATCGCGGCGGTGGTGAGTTCGCTGGACAAGCCGGTGAACGTGGTGATGGGGCTGCAGGGCGTGCAGCTCAGCTTGCAGGAACTGGGCGCTATCGGCGTCAAGCGGGTCAGCGTCGGCGGTTCCCTGGCGCGCGCCGCATTGGGAGCGTTCATACGCGCAGCGGAAGAGATGCGCGAGCATGGCACGTTTACCTACGGCGAAGAGGCGGTGACTACGCGGCGCATCAGTGAAATGCTGCAGGCAGCCGGCAAACTTTGAGCAGCGGAAGCTGGTAATAAGTTATATGCTGGTTAGTGTAAGATCCTTGCTTTTCCGTGCTGAAGAATTGCCGCTCACCATGAAAGTCTACAATCTAGCTTGTGACCAGAATCATCGTTTTGAGGGCTGGTTTGCCTCGGAGGAGGATTTTGTTTCGCAATCCGCGGCGCAGCAGATCGTCTGCCCGGTATGCGATAGCTTCAAGGTCGGCAAGCTGCCGTCAGCCCCGCATCTGAATTTGTCCGCGGCCAGGTCCAATGCGTCCCGGCCTGGCGCGGCCCGTCAGGACCCTGCCGGCGCAGGAGACCAACGCCTGGGTTCGCCGGCAATGGCGCAATTCCAGCAGCGGCTGCAGGATATGGCGCGCCACGTCATTGAAAATACAGAGGATGTCGGTGAAGGTTTTACCGAAGAGGCGCGCCGGATCCATTACAAGGAAGTCGCCGAGCATGGCATCCGGGGCGTGGCCTCGCCGCAGCAGTGCCAGGAGCTGGCGGAAGAAGGCATCGAGGTTTTTCAGCTGCCGCTGCCAATCCCGCACAAGCAGACGCTGCAGTAAGGCGCTTGCGGCGCCGGCAGCTTAGCCGCTGCGGTCGCGCAGGATCCGCGTGACGCCGCGGATGCGGCGCACATTGCGCATCAGCCGGGCCAGGTGCACCCGGTCTTCGACCTGGATGGTGAAGATCAGCTGGGTCATCAGCTGGTCCTTGTCGTCATCCATGTTGACGTAGATGATGTTGGCGTCGGAATCGCCGATTTCGGCGGCAACCCGGGCCAGGATGCCTTTGTCGTTATGCACCAGCACCTTGATGCGGCAGTCGAAACGGCGGTTCAGGTCTTCGCCCCACAGCACTTCGATCCAGCGGTCCGGATCCTTGTTGCGCTGGCGCTTGGCGATATTGCAGTCTTCGGCATGCACCACCAGGCCCTGGTCGCGCTTGAGCTGGCCGGTGATGTGGTCGCCCGGAATCGGCTGGCAGCATGGCGACAGCTGCACCGATACGCCTTCGCTGCCGTAGATCACTACCGGATCCATCTTGGCCGGAGCGGCGACGCCTTCCATGTCGAGCAACGGCGTCACCAAGGGTTCGTTTTCCAGCAAGCCCATGATATGGCGCGCCACCAGGGTCGCCATGCGTTTGCCGACGCCGATGTCGGCATAGATTTCATCGAGCGACTTGGCGCTGGATTCATTCAGCAGGCGGTCGACCACGATAGGCGCCAGCACCGGATTCAGGTTGAGCATCGCCAGCGCTTGCGACAATAGCCGCTGGCCGAGCTCTACCGACTCGCTCAGGTTGATGGTGCGCAAGTGATGGCGGATCGCTGAACGCGCCTTGCCGGTGCGCACAAAGCTGAGCCAGTTCGGACTCGGGCGCGAACTGGGCGAGGTAATGATTTCGACGATATCGCCGTTATGCAGTTCGGTGCGCAGCGGCGCCGGTTCGTGGTTGATCTTGGCGGCGATGGTCTGGTCGCCGACATCGGTATGGATGGTGTAGGCGAAATCGAGGGCAGTGGCGCCGCGCGGCAGGGCGATGATTTTCGATTTCGGCGTGAACACGTAAACCGAATCGGGGAACAGGTCGACCTTGACGTGTTCCAGGAACTCGGCCGAATCGCCGGTCTGTTTCTGGATATCGAGCAGCGACTGCAGCCAGGCATGAGTGCGCTGCTGCAAATCGCTCAGGTTGCCTTCTTCATCCTTGTACAGCCAGTGCGCGGCGACGCCCGACTCGGCCACGCGATGCATGTCCTGGGTGCGGATCTGGAATTCCACCGGGGTGCCGTAAGGGCCGATCAGGGTGGTGTGCAGCGACTGGTAGCCGTTCAGCTTGGGAATCGCGATGTAATCCTTGAACTTGCCCGGCATCGGCTTGTATAGCGCATGCAGGGTGCCCAGCGCCAGGTAGCAGTTGGCGAAGGTGTCGACCACGATGCGGAAGCCGTAGACATCCAGCACCTGGGAAAACGACAGGTGCTTGTTGTGCATCTTGCGGTAGATGCCGAACAGGCTTTTTTCGCGGCCGTCTATCTGGGCGTTGATGCCGGTCGCCGCCAGCGTGGTGCTGACCGATTCCAGGATCTTGCTGACCACTTCGCGGCGGTTGCCGCGGGCTGCCTTGACTGCCTTGGCCAAGGTGCGGTGGCGCAGCGGATACAGGTGGGAGAACGCCAGTTCCTGCAGTTCGCGGTAAATATTGTTGAGGCCCAGCCGATGCGCGATCGGGATGTAGACCTCCATGGTCTCGCGCGCGATGCGGCGTTTCTTTTCCGGGATCATCACGCCCAGCGTGCGCATGTTGTGCAGGCGGTCGGCCAGCTTGACCAGGATCACCCGCACGTCGCGCGCCATCGCCAGCAGCATCTTGCGGAAGTTCTCGGCCTGGGCTTCGATCTGGCTCTGGAACTCGATCTTGTCCAGTTTCGACAGGCCATCGACCAAAGTCGCGACCGGCGCGCCGAAACGTTCGATCAGCTCGTCCTTCTTGACGTCCTGGTCTTCCATGACGTCGTGCAGCAGGGCCGCCATGATGGCTTGCGCGTCGAGCTTCCAGTCGGCGCAGATTTCAGCGACGGCGATCGGATGCGAGATATAGGGTTCGCCGGATTTGCGCATCTGCCCCAGATGCATTTCATCCGAAAAGCGATACGCTTCCTTGACCTTCTTCAGCTCGGCTGGAGTCAGGTATTCGGCAAGCTTGGTGGTCAGGTGCGTGATCGAGGCAACGCCGGGTTGAAGCGCGGGCTGGTGATCTGGCAAGGGAGGAGTATTCGCGGGTTTTCTGGCTGAGCGGGGGGATGCCGCCCGTTTTTTAGTGGTTGCGGCTGACGACAGGCTTGAATCTGGAGATGTCAGGTTCATACTGGATAGTTATCAGCCGCATGATGTTAATGGTTAACCAGGTACCTTTTTTAGCATTTCAATACCAATCTTGCCTGCGGCGATTTCGCGCAGTGCTATTACGGTTGGCTTGTCTTTTGCGTCAATCTTGGCAGTGTGGCCTTGCAACAGCTGGCGCGCGCGGTAAGTCGCGGACAGCGTCAACTGAAAACGGTTAGGGATCTGTTTCAAACAATCTTCGATGGTGATGCGGGCCATATATTCTCCGGAAAACGGTGTAGCTTGGTGTTGGCTTGATGCTGGTTGATTTAATGCTAACTTAAGTTGGCGTGTATGCCTAATTGGGCAAACAAAGACGCGTTGCGCACTGCCTGCTGCGAAAAGCGGCAGCGAGTGGCTTTGACTATCGCTGTTAATTCCGACAAAGCAGATGCAAACTCTTGATTAATAATAACATATTCAAACTCGGGGGCGTGCGCGATTTCGCCGCCGGCGGCGAGAATGCGACGCGTAATGACCTGCGGCTCGTCCTGTCCGCGCTTTTTCAGGCGGTCTTCCAGGGCTGCGATCGACGGCGGCAGGATAAAAATGCCGACCGCGTGCGGGAACTGCTTCTTCACCTGCTGCGCGCCTTGCCAGTCGATTTCCAGCAAAACGTCGGTGCCCGACTGCATTTGCTCGGCAATCGCCAGGCGCGAAGTGCCGTAATAATTGGTGTGGACTTCAGCCCATTCCAGGAACTCACCCTGCTTGTGGCGCGCCCGGAAATCTTCGACCGTAGTGAAATGGTATTCGCGGCCGTCCTGCTCGCCCGGGCGCGGCGGGCGCGTGGTGTAGGAGATCGACAGCTTGATGGCTTGTTCTTGCGCCAGCAGGGCGTTGACCAGCGTCGATTTGCCGGCGCCGGAAGGTGCAACCACCATGAACAGGCTGCCAGACATAGGGTGCTCGTCGGGCATGGCCGAACCGGCCAGCAGTTCATTTGGTGAAGCAGGTATAAGTGGTGGTGTCATGACAATAGGATAATGTGCAAGCTGACAAGCATATTTAACATACTTGTATATAAGAGTGACATTGTATCAGCGCGACAATAAGGCTGCAGCCCCGATTTGTATCATTCCTGCATAGCGCCAACGGCAGGTATATTGGCGCTGTGATAACGATGGCGCCGGCCATGGTGTACATTTATGGGTTTTCAAAAAGCGCCGGGCCCCGGCCGTCGCGTTTTGACGATGTACAGATGACAAGGAAGAGCGCCATGGCGATCAAATTGCAGCAAAGCGAGCAGAAGGACCTGGTCGGATCGATCCAGCGCTATTTCAAGGAAAACATGGAAGAGCCCATCGGCGACCTGCAAGCCGGCATGCTGCTCGATTTTTGCCTGCGCGTGATTGGCCCCAGCATCTATAACCAGGCGATTGCCGATGCGCAGGCGCACATGGAGGCGAAAGTCTCCGACCTGGCGATCGAGTGCTACGAAGAGAGCGGCGACTACTGGAAGAAAAAATAAGCCCGGCAACCACTTGCGTCGCCCATGCAAAGCTGACAGCAGCACGGCAGCGAACGTTATAATGCAAACAGCAGCTTGTAACCAGATTCTGATCCTGACCCGCAATTTTAAATAACGCCATCCACGATATGCATTATGTTTCGACCCGCGGCCACGCAGCCGCGCAAAATTTCTCCGAAATCCTGTTAGGCGGCCTGGCCCCGGATGGCGGTCTGTACCTGCCTGAAAAATATCCGCAAGTCACCGGCGCCGAACTGGATCAGTGGCGCAGCCTGTCATACGCTGACCTGGCGTTCGAGGTGTTGAAGAAATTCGCGACCGACGTGCCGCAAGCCGACCTGAAGGCCCTGGCGCACAAGACCTACAGCGCCGAGGTGTACCGCAATGCACGGGCGGGCGAAGACGCCGGCCAGATCACGCCTTTGCGCGTGCTGGAAGAAAAGGACGGCGGCAAGCTGCTGCTGCAAGCACTGTCGAACGGTCCGACGCTGGCCTTCAAGGACATGGCGATGCAGCTGCTGGGCAACCTGTTTGAATATACGCTGGCGAAGAACGACGCCAAGCTGAACATTTTCGGCGCTACTTCCGGCGATACCGGCAGCGCGGCGGAATATGCGATGCGCGGCAAAAAAGGCATACGCGTCTTCATGCTGTCGCCGCACAAGAAGATGAGCGCATTCCAGACCGCGCAGATGTTCAGCCTGCAGGATCCGAACATTTTCAATATCGCGGTCGAAGGCGTATTCGACGATTGCCAGGACATGGTCAAGGCGGTATCCAACGACCACGCCTTCAAAGCCAGCCAGAAAATCGGCACTGTCAATTCGATCAACTGGGCGCGCGTGGTGGCGCAAGTGGTGTATTACTTCCGCGGCTACCTGAGCGCCACGACCAGCAATGACCAGAAAGTATCGTTCACCGTTCCTTCGGGCAATTTCGGCAATATCTGCGCCGGCCATATCGCGCGCATGATGGGCTTGCCGATCGACAAGCTGGTGGCCGCCACCAACGAGAACGACGTGCTCGACGAATTCTTCCGCACCGGCGCCTACCGGGTGCGCAAGCCGGCCGAGACATATCACACCAGCAGCCCCAGCATGGACATCAGCAAGGCGTCCAATTTCGAGCGTTTCATCCACGATCTGCTGGATGGCGACAGCGAGCGCGTGCGCGCCTTGTTCCACAAGGTGGAAACCGCCGGCGGGTTCAGCCTGGCGGGCGGCCCCGGCAGCGATGGCGATGAATTTGCCAAGATCGGCGGTTTCGGCTTCCAGTCCGGCAAGTCGACCCACCAGGACCGGCTGGCCACCATCCGCGATATCGAACAGCGCTACGGCATCACCATCGACACCCACACCGCCGATGGCGTCAAGGTGGCGCGCGAATACCTGGTTCCTGGGGTGCCGATGATCGTGCTGGAAACCGCGTTGCCGGCCAAGTTCAACGAAACCATCCGCGAAGCGCTTGGGCGCGACGCAGAGCGGCCGGCCGGTTTTGAAAACATAGAAGCGCTGCCGCAGCGCTTCGAAGTAATGGCGGCCGACGTGGCGCAGGTGAAGACTTTCATCGCCAGCCACACCGGCTTGTAAGCTTGCCGCGAACAGACATGCAAAAACCCCCGATGTTTTCCGTTGCCGAAGCCCTCGATGTATTGCTGGCGGCGCCGCGGCCGCTGGTCGACGGCGCCGCCACCGAACTGGTCCCGACGCTGTCCGCGAATGGCCGGATACTGGCGGATGCCCAGGTTTCCCGGCTCAACGTGCCGCCGGCGGACAATACGCAAATGGATGGCTATGCGGTACGCGCCGCGGATTGCGCCAGCGGCGCTGCCGGAGGGGCGCGGCTGCCTGTCTCGCAGCGGATTCCCGCCGGCCATGTCGGCGCGCCGCTGCAAGCCGGCACCGCTGCCCGCATCTTTACCGGCGCCATGATTCCAGAAGGCGCCGATGCCGTGGTCATGCAGGAAATGTGCGAGGTTGACGGCGACGCCGTCGTCATCAAGCATGCGCCGGCCGTCGGCGAGTGGGTGCGCCGCGCCGGCGAAGATATCCGCAGCGGCAGCGTGATCCTGTCGGCCGGCACGCGGTTGCGGCCGCAGCATCTCGGCCTGGCGGCTTCGGTCGGGCTGGAAGCATTGCCGGTGCTGCGCAAATTGCGGGTGGCGATGTTTTTCACCGGCGACGAACTGGCCATGCCAGGCCAGCCGCTGAAACCGGGCGCCATCTACAACTCGAACCGCTTCGTATTGCGCGGCCTGCTGGAAAACCTGGGTTGCGAAATCAGCGATTACGGCATCGTCCCCGACAACCGCGAAGCGACCCGCGAGGCGCTGCGCCTTGCGGCGCAAGAGCATGATTTGATCCTGACCTCGGGCGGCGTGTCGGTCGGGGAAGAGGACCACGTCAAGCCGGCGGTGGAAGCGGAAGGGCGTCTGAACATGTGGCAGATCGCCATGAAGCCTGGCAAGCCGCTGGCATTCGGCGAAGTCCGCCGCGCCGCAGGCGGCACGGCTTTCTTTATCGGCTTGCCCGGCAATCCGGTATCCAGTTTTGTCACATTCCTGATCTTCGTGCGGCCATTCATCCTGCGCCAGCAAGGCGTGGCGGCAAGCGGGCTGGCGCCGCAAGCGGTGACCATGCGCGCCGACTTCGACTGGCCCAAGGCCGACCGCCGGCAGGAATTCCTGCGCGCAAAAATCAACGCCGACGGCGGCCTCGACCTGTTCCCGCAGCAAGGTTCGGGCGTGCTGACGTCGACCGTGTGGGGCGACGGCCTGGTCGACAATCCAGCCGGGAATACCATCGCCAAGGGCGATTTGCTGCGCTTTTTGCCGTTTTCCGCTTTTCTGTAAGCGGTCCTTGCAATTGACTGAAAATGAGAATGTAATGAAAATCCAGCTGCGCTTTTTTGCCAGTATCCGCGAGGCGCTCAACTTGTCTCAGGAAACGCTGGAGCTGCCGGCTACGATCGCTACCGTCGGCGAACTGCGCGCTTTCCTGCGCACCCGCGGCGCGCTCTGGGCCGAAGTGCTGGCGGAGGGGCGTTCCTTGCGCATGGCGTTCAACCAGGAGCTGGCGAACGCGGATACCGCCCTGGCCGAAGGCGGCGAAGTGGCATTTTTTCCGCCGGTCACCGGCGGCTGATCCTGGTTTGCTGTTGTCCGTGAGGTCTTGATTATGCCCATCCGTGTTCAGGCTGAGGATTTTGATTTCGCCGCCGAGCTTGCGCAACTGCGGTTGTCCAATCCCAAGATTGGCGCCGTCGTCAGCTTTCTCGGCACCGTGCGCGATCTGAACGACGGCAGCGCCGTCGCCCAGATGGAGCTCGAGCATTACCCAGGCATGACCGAGAAAGCCCTGACGGCCATCGTCGACCAGGCCAAGCAACGCTGGGATATCTTCGACGCCCTGGTGATACACCGCATCGGTCCCTTGCTGCCGCTGGACCAGATCGTACTGGTGGCGGTGAGCTCGGCGCACCGCGGCGATGCCTTCGCGGCCTGCGAATACATCATCGACTACCTGAAAACCGAAGCGCCGTTCTGGAAAAAAGAACACACGGAGCAGGGCGCGCGCTGGGTCGACGCCCGCAGCGCCGACGACGAGGCGCTGGCCAAATGGGAACAGGACGCGCTGCCGTTGCCTATGCGCGAAAGCAAGAAGTGAGCTGGCTGGCGGTTGGCGTCGGCGCTGTCCTCGGCGCCTGGCTGCGCTGGGGCGCAAGCATCTTGCTGGGGGCCTACCGGGACCAATTGCCGCTGGGAACTTTGCTGGTGAACCTGGCGGGCGGCTACATGGCCGGCCTGGCGGTTGCCTTCTTCGAAGCGCATCCCGTGCTGCCGATCGAATGGCGTTTGCTGGTGATTACCGGATTCCTCGGCGGGCTGACGACCTTTTCCACTTTTTCCGCAGAATCGATGGTGCTTCTGCAGCATGGCCAATATGCCTGGTTCCTCGGACATACCGTGTTGCACCTTTGTGGTTCGATTATCTTGTGTATCGCCGGTTTTGCGACTTATCGGGTCCTGTTTTTCTGATTTAAGATGCCTCTTAAAGACAGGATATTAAAAAGAAAATATTCTGCATAAAACGGCTCGGGACTGGAAAGGCTGGCATATGGAGGCTACATCTATGGCTGCTTACCTGCAGGAAGCAATTGTGAAAAGGAAAAAACCGCAAAGGCAGTCATTTGACGGCGGCGATGGCGGTGGCTATGATGAAAATATGGAAACCAGGGTTCTGAAACTTGAAGAATGTGTCAATGACGCGCGCGACCGGCTGGCGCGGATAGAAACGCGCCTGGACCAGACGGCTACCAGCGCCGACATGCACAGGGAGATGACGGACCAGACCTGGCGGCTGGTGACGTTTGTCTGCGGCTTCGGTTCTGCCCTGGTGGCCGTGACCTACTTCATGGCCACGCACATCAGGTAGTCCGGCCTACGGATGTCGCGCCAGCTCTTCCTTGCGAAGAGCTTTTTTATGCCTGGCCAATGCCTAACTTGAAATCAGCAGGTTTGTCCCAATTTTCTACCCATTAGATATTTTGGAGGAACCATGCGTTTCGATAAATTAACCACAAAACTGCAGGAAGCGATTGCAGACGCCCAAAGCCAGGCGGTCGGCAATGATAATCAATACATCGATCCGGTCCATGCGCTGATCGCGCTGCTGAACCAGGACGACGGCAGCGCCACCTCGCTGCTGCAACGGGCCGGCGTCAACGTCGCGGCCCTGGGTAACGGTCTGAAAGCTGCCTTGGAACGCCTGCCCAAGGTAAGCGGCGCCGGCGGCGAAGTGCAGATAGGGCGCGAGCTGCTGGCATTGCTCAACCTGGCGGACAAGGAAGCGCAAAAACGCGGCGACCAGTTCATCGCCAGCGAGATGCTGTTGCTGGCCCTGCTCGACGACAAGTCGGACGCCGGCCGGCTGGCGCGCGAAAACGGCCTCACGCGCAAAGCGCTGGAAGCAGCGATTACTGCGGTGCGCGGCGGCGCCAACGTGGCTTCCCAGGATGGCGAAGGCCAGCGCGAAGCCCTGAAGAAATACACCCTGGACCTGACCGAACGGGCGCGCCTCGGCAAGCTCGATCCGGTGATCGGCCGCGACGATGAAATCCGGCGCGCGATCCAGGTGCTGCAACGGCGCAGCAAGAACAACCCGGTGCTGATCGGCGAACCGGGCGTCGGCAAGACCGCGATCGTCGAAGGCCTGGCGCAACGGATCGTCAACGGCGAAGTGCCTGACAGCCTGAAATCGAAGCGGGTGCTGTCGCTCGACATGGCAGCCTTGCTGGCCGGCGCGAAATTCCGCGGCGAATTCGAGGAGCGCCTGAAAGCGGTGCTGAAGGAAATCGCCCAGGACGAAGGACAAACCATCGTTTTCATCGACGAATTGCACACCATGGTCGGCGCCGGCAAGGCGGAGGGCGCAATGGATGCCGGCAACATGCTGAAACCGGCCCTGGCGCGCGGCGAGCTGCACTGCGTCGGCGCTACCACGCTGGACGAGTACCGCAAATACATCGAGAAAGATGCGGCGCTGGAACGGCGTTTCCAGAAAATCCTGGTCGACGAGCCTAGCGTCGAAGCCACGATTGCAATCCTGCGCGGCCTGCAGGAAAAATACGAAGTCCACCATGGCGTGGAAATTACCGACCCGGCGATCGTCGCGGCGGCGGAGTTGTCGCATCGCTACATCACCGACCGTTTCCTGCCGGACAAGGCGATCGACCTGATCGACGAGGCTGCGGCCAAGATCAAGATTGAAATCGACTCCAAGCCGGAGGTGATGGACAAGCTCGACCGGCGTTTGATCCAGCTCAAGATCGAACGTGAAGCGGTGCGCCGCGAGAAGGATGAAGCTTCGCAAAAACGCTTCGCCCTGATCGAGGAAGAAATCGAGAAACTGTCGCGCGAATACGCCGACCTGGAAGAAATCTGGAAATCGGAGAAAGCCAGCGCCCAGGGCAGCAAGCACCTGAAGGAAGAGATCGAAAAGCTGCGCCTGCAAATCGACGAAGCGACGCGCAACAGCGACTGGCAAAAGGTTTCCGAACTGAAGTACGGCAAGCTCAATGAACTGGAAAAAGCGCTGGAAACCCAATCCAGGCAAGATGCGCTGGCGGCCGCGCACCCCGATCCGAACGGCAAGCCGCAGCTGGTGCGGACCCAGGTCGGCGCCGACGAAATCGCCGAGATCGTCTCGCGCGCTACCGGCATCCCGGTGTCCAAGATGCTGCAGGGCGAGCGCGACAAGCTGGTCAAGATGGAAGACGAATTGCACAAGCGCGTGGTGGGCCAGGACGAGGCGATCGTTGCGGTGTCGGATGCCATCCGCCGTTCGCGCGCCGGGCTGAGCGATCCTGACCGGCCATACGGCTCGTTCATGTTCCTCGGACCGACCGGCGTCGGCAAGACCGAACTGTGCAAGGCCCTGGCCGGTTTCCTGTTCGACAGCACCGATGCCTTGATCCGCATCGACATGAGCGAGTTCATGGAGAAACATTCGGTCGCACGCCTGATCGGCGCGCCGCCCGGTTACGTCGGTTACGAGGAGGGCGGCTACCTGACCGAGCTGGTGCGCCGCAAGCCGTACAGCGTGATCCTGCTGGATGAAATCGAGAAAGCCCACCCGGACGTGTTCAACGTGCTGCTGCAGGTGCTGGACGACGGCCGCATGACCGATGGCCAGGGCCGCACCGTGGATTTCAAGAATACGGTGATCGTGATGACCTCGAACCTGGGTTCGCATCGGATCCAGGCAATGGAGGGCAGCGATCCGGCGGTGGTGAAGATGGAAGTGATGGCTGAAGTCAGGAGCCATTTCCGGCCGGAGTTCATCAACCGTATCGATGAAATCGTGGTGTTCCATGCCCTCGACGAGAAGAACATCGGCGCCATCGCCAAGATCCAGCTGAAGATCCTCGAACAGCGCCTGGCGAAAATGGACATGGGGCTGGTGATTTCAGAAGCCGGGCTGCAAAAGATCGCCGAGGCAGGTTTCGATCCGGTTTATGGCGCACGGCCGTTGAAGCGGGCGATCCAGCAGCAGATCGAGAATCCCCTGTCAAAGTTGATTCTCGAAGGCAAGTTTGGGCCGAAGGACATTATCCACATAAATGTTAACAATGGTGAGATAGTGTTCAAAGTGACAATCTAAGCTCAGATTTTACAGGCGCAAACAGGTAGAATCGCGGCAGGCTTGAACGTGTTGCTTTATGAATTAAAGGTCACATGGCGATGCCGTGTGGCCTTTTTTTAGGTCTATGCTCTTAGTTCGTAGTGCTTGTTTGTAGTTGAGTGTTGTGAATTGTGCATTCGATTGTAGACAACGACGGGAGCAGGCATTTTTGCGGTATGTAAAGTGGCAGGGACATTTTCCCGAAGCCAGGCGCAATTATCGTAATTTCGAGGCAAATTTGAAGCGAACGTCACTGCAGCGCTTATTCATTTTGCCGTTTGCAGCGCTGTTGTTGTGCCTGGCCGTTTCAGTCGGCTGGCTGCTCTACCAAACTGGCCAGGACGCCACCGATGCGTTGTCGCAGAAGGTCCTGGCGGACATGATGGGGGGCATCGACAGCGCAATCAACAGGCAATTATTCGACGCCGGCGCGGCGTTGCGGGTAGTCGCGCCTGATCAGGTTGCCGGCGCCGCCAACAAGAGCCCGACCCCGATCCCGTTCCCGGCCAGCGTCGGCCGGCTGGAAGAGCGCATGTGGATTGCCAGCGGCCTGTTTCCGACAGTCGGCAGCCTGATCAGCTTTACCGGCGTCGACGGCCATTTTGTCGGCATCCGCCGCATCGCCGCCAACGAATTCCGCGTCAGGCTGAGAGGCGCGGGCGAAGGTCCCACCCACTTGTATCGCAGCCGCGGACCAGCAACCGAAAAGATCTTGCTGGAGGCGGAAGAGTATGAACCGCGCGAGCAAAGCTGGTATCTGGACGCCGTCAGCCAGAGAAAAGACATATGGTCGCCAGTGTTCATCGACGCCGTCAGCAGCGAACCGGCGCTGATGCTGGCGCGGCCGGTGTACGACGCCGGGCAGGACGTGCTTGGCGTGGTGGCCAGGGAGCTGTCGCTGCGGCCGTTGCGAGATTACCTGCAGGCGCTGCCGATGGACAAGAACGGAGTCGCTTTCGTGGCGGAGCCGAACGGCGACCTGGTCATCTCTTCCAACAGCGAAGGCGCATTTGCCCCGCGCAACGGCGCCCAGAACCAGCACATCAGGAATAACCTCAAAAATGTCAGCGCGCCTTTCATGCGCCAGAGCTGGCAACTGGTGCAAACCTATTTGCAGCGGCATCGGGAAATGGCGCCGGTTACCGATCCGGTAGCGGCTTCGGCAGCCAGTCCGCCCAAGCCAGGCAAGCTGATCGTCGGCGCATTCCCCAGCAAATACGGACAGATCGAAGTGGCGGCGCAAATCCACCGCGACGCTGCCGGGCTGGAGTGGGTGGCGGTAGTCGCCTTGCCGCGCTCCGATTTCTGGGGAGCGGTCAATTCCAGCGTCTACAAGAGCCTGTACCTGGGCCTGCTGGTGATCTTGCTGGCCTTGCTGTTCGGTTACGCGATCTTGCGCTGGGTCTTGCGCGACATCCGCAAGCTGACGCTGGCCGTGCGCAGCATAGGCAGCGGCCGGCCGTTCGCCAAGCTGAATATCGACCGCCAGGACGAGATCGGCGAACTGGCGCAAAGCTTCCAGGAGATGGAGCGCAACCTGCGCACCGACCGCCTCACCAGCCTGCTCAATCGCGATTCTCTGATCGCACAGATCGAATTCCGCCGGCGCACCGATGTCGAGCCGCACCTGTTCCGCTTTGCCGTGCTGTTCGTCGACCTTGACAAGTTCAAGCAGGTCAATGACCACTACGGCCATGACGAAGGCGACCGGGTCCTGATCGAAGTCGGCCTGCGCCTGCAGAACACCTTGCGCAAGGAAGACGAGGTCGCGCGTTTCGGCGGCGATGAATTCATCGTTTACCTGCCGGGCGTGGCCGACGAAGAATCGGCGCTGGCGATCGCAGAAAAGATCTACGCTGTATTGAACAAGCCGATCCTGATGGCCAACGGCGAACACTGCCAGATCGGCGCGTCCATCGGCGGCGCCCTGTATCCGGCCGACGGCCTCGACCTGGAAACCTTGTTGAAGGTGGCTGACAAGCGGATGTATAGTGTCAAGAAATTCGGCGGCCTGACGTTTTCGTCGGACGACTGATCTTTTTCTGACAGCCACGCGACGGAGATGCAATGACTTTTTCTACCTGCGATTTATGCGACGCCAACGAAGACAAGCTCGGCACCGCCGCCCTGGCGGTCTTGCCGCCGGTGTTCATTTCCTTTGGCTTGCGCCAGGCTTTCTCGGGTCCGGCGCGCACCCTGAAGGTCCATGAAGACAATGTGCTGGTGCGCAGCACGCTGGAAACCGCCGGCGACGGCCAGGTGCTGGTGATCGACGGCGGCGGCAGCCTGCGCTGCGCGCTGGTCGGCGGCAATCTTGGCGTGCTGGCGCAAAAGAACGGCTGGGCCGGCATCATCGTCAACGGCTGCGTGCGCGATTCGGCGGAATTGAATGCCTGCGATATCGGCGTGCGCGCGCTGGCGCTCCATCCGCAACGCAGCGTACGCAAGGGAGTAGGGGAGCGCGACGTCAGCGTCGCCATCGCCGGCGTCACGGTGGCTCCCGGCGCATGGATCTATGCAGACGCCGATGGCGTACTGGTCGCCAGCCAAAAACTCCAATGAGCCTGGCCGCTGGAATGCCTGGCAGCTAATTTCCGGCAATCGCTTCCAATAGCGGACGGCCTGCGCTACCGTCGGTTTTCCAATACCTTTTCATCCTGAACAGACCCATGCCCGGCCGTTAACCGGGCCGGGCGGGCTGTTCGCGCCCATTGTTCCCACTTTCGATCCGATTCCTTCCAGCCAGGCAAAGCCATGAAAGTCATAAGGGTAATCGCAAATGATATTGAGAATGATTCGTGTTTATGATACTTTAGAGCCATCTTATCAGAGCGGAGTGAATTCATGGCGCAAATGCTTGGAGGGGCGAAGTCTTCGGCAGCGGCATCGTTATCGATCTTCAGTTCCAGCGTGTCCTCTCCCGCCGGCCCATTGCTCGACATACTGATCGCGAACCGTCCGCTATACGTCAACGTGGCACGCGGTTTCGTCGGCTGCACCAGCCGTGCGGAAGACGTGGTCCACGATGTTTTCCTCAAGCTGGTCGATCTTCCCGGCCAGGACGCCATACGCCAGCCGATTGCCTATGTGATGCGGATGGTGCGCAATGCCTCGATCGACGCTTGCCGGCGCCAGAATCTCGAAAACATCTACCACGCCGATGAAGACAGCGGCCTCAACATGCCGTCGCAGGAGCCGTCGCCGGAAGCGGCGCTGGTTGTGCGCGACACGCTGCGCCACGTGTATGACGCGCTGGCCCGGCTGCCGGCGCGCAGCCGCGCGGCGTTCGAGATGGTGCGCATGCGCGAAGAAACGCTGCAGAGCACCGCGCGGGCGCTCAATGTTTCGCAGACGCTGGTGCATTTCATGGTGCGGGATGTCGAGAAACACTGCAGCGCCTGCCTGGAGGCATGCGATCGCGGCGCTGCACAGCCGATGTTCCATGCCAGCGCCGCCCGCGATGGTAAAAAAACGCGGGCGCCAATCGTCTTCATAAAGTAGAGGCGGCATTTGGGTGCGCCGAGCGCCATCCGCCACCGTTTCCTGAACGCATTTTGAACGAGGCTTGAACATGACACAGACATTGAATTCCCCCGGCGCTGCCGCCGCAGAGACAGGCGAGGTTATCTATACGGTTGTCATCAACGACGAAGAGCAGTACTCGATCTGGCCGACCTTCCGCGCCGTGCCGGCCGGCTGGCGCGAAGTCGGCGTGAGCGGCCCCAAGGCCGAATGCCTCGCGCATATCGAGTCAGCCTGGACCGACATGCGCCCGGCCAGTTTGCGCCGCCATATGGATGGCGCCGCCTCGAAGGCGCACCTATCGTAATTCAGGTAATCCGGCGCGCCTGGGCGCTGTCCCGGGAACGCTGTTCCTGCAAGAGGATTTCGCATGACTACACTTTCCATGCCGCAGCCCGCGCTCGATGACCTGCGTATCGCGCCGGGCCTGCCTACCGTTGTGGCGCCGAAAGACGGCGCCGATATTTCGCTGGAACAGGCGATGCCGCTATTGCGTACGATTGCCGACGATACCCTGGAACAGGCCGGCGGCTTGCTGTTTACCGGCTTCCGGGTGCCGTCGATCGAGTCGTTCCAGGGTTTTGCCGGTTCGTTCGGCCACCCGCTGATCGGCTACGAATTCGCGTCGACGCCGCGCAGCCAGGTCGAAGGCGCGGTGTATACGTCGACCGAATATCCGCCGCACCGCTCGATTCCGCTGCACAACGAGCAGTCGTATACGCGCGAATGGCCGCTGCGCATCTGGTTCCACTGCGTGCTTGCCGCGGCATCGGGCGGCGCGACGCCGATTGCCGACAGCCGTGCCATCTACCGCGCGCTCGATCCGGCGCTGGTTGCCCGTTTCGCCAGGCGCGAGCTGCTTTACGTGCGCAATTTCGGCCAAGGACTTGACCTGCCGTGGCAGCAGACCTTCGGCTCGGACGATCCGCGCGTGGTCGAGCGCATTTGCGCCGCGCGCGGCATCGATTGCGCATGGCGCGACGGCGACGACGGCGAACTGCTGCTGCGCACCCGCGAACGCTGCCAGGCGGTCGCCAGCCATCCGCGCACCGGCGACATGGTCTGGTTCAACCAGCTCAACCTGTTTCACCTGTCTGCGCTGGATGAGGAAATGCAGGAAGCGCTGGTCGATGCCGTCGGCCTGGAAAACGTGCCGCGCAACGTTTATTACGGCGATGGCGAGCCGATTGAAGCCGAGGCGCTGGCAGAAATCCGCGGCGTGCTGGACCAGCAGCGGATTGTCTTCCCATGGTTGTCCGGCGATGTGCTGATGCTCGATAACATGCTGACCGCCCATGCGCGCGATCCGTTCCAGGGGCCGCGCAAGGTGGTGGTGGCGATGGCGCAAAGTTATAGCGAGCCTAAGGCCGGCGAGCAGAAGGCAGCGTCCTGGTGAAAACGGTTGGAGCGGCGCTGGTGGCGCGCGGATTGACGGTTGGCTATCGCGAACAGGTGGTGCTCGACGGCCTCGACCTGGCGGTCAAGGCCGGCAAGGTAACCGCCTTGTGCGGGCCGAACGGCTGCGGCAAGAGCACGCTGCTGCGCACCCTGGCAGGGCTGCTGCCGATCCGTTCAGGGGAAGTGGAAGTGAACGGCGCACCGCTGGCATCGTACCGCCGGCGCGAGCTCGCCCGGGCGCTGACCATGCTGGCGCAATTCAACCAGATTCCCGCCGGACTGACAGTGCGCGAGCTGGTGGCCTATGGCCGCTATGCCTACGGCGGCTGGCTGCGCGGCTTGACGCGTGCCGACCACGCCGCCATCGGCCAGGCGCTGGCGGCCAGCGGGCTTGCCAGCTACGCGGAGCGCGATGTTGCCGCGCTGTCGGGCGGCGAACGGCAGCGCGCGTGGATTGCCATGGCGCTGGCCCAGCAGGCGCCCATTGTCTTGCTTGACGAACCGACCACCTATCTCGACATACACCATCAGCTGGAAATCCTGCACGAACTGCGCCGCCTCAACCAGGAGCACGGGCTGACCATCGTCTGGGTGCTGCACGACTTGAACCAGGCCGCCGCATTCAGCGATGAAATCGTGCTGATGCGCGCCGGGAAGATCATTGCGCATGGTTCGCCCGACGCCATGCTGGCGCCGCATTATCTGCACGAAACATTCGATGTGGCCATGCTGAAGATCGCCCATCCGCTGACAGGCGCGCCGATGTGCGTGCCGGCTTATGGCGATTCGTCCCCGCCGGCATCGCTGCGCGAAGGCGGCGCCGGCAAGGATCTGGCGGCATGACCGCGTTGGCAGCAGGCAAACCGGCGCCGGCACTGGCCAGCCGCCACGCGCCGATGAAAAGCAGGGCGGGGCTGATCGGCGCGGCGCTCTTGCTGCTGATCGCCGCCGCCGCCGCCGCGCGCCTGGCCCCGGGCGTGCAGCTGTGGCTGGCGGCGTCCGCGCAAGGCGGCGACGCTGCCACGCTCAGCCGCATCCTGCTGTTCGACCTGAGTGCGCCGCGGGTAGCGGCGGCGCTTGTCGCCGGCGGCTGTCTGGGCGTGGCCGGAGCATTGTTCCAGGCGCTCACGCGCAATCCGCTTGCTTCACCCGACCTGCTCGGCATCACCAGCGGCGCCCAGCTAGGCTTGCTGGCGGCGATGATCGTCCCTGCGCTTGCCGGCGCGGCTTCGGTGCCGCTGCTGTTCGGCTGCGGCCTGGCCGCCGCGGCCTGCGTGCTGGCGGCCGCCGGCTGGCGCGCCACGCCGCTGCGGCTGGTGCTGGCAGGCAGTGTCTGCATGCTGCTGTTTTCGGCAATTGCGACCCTGGTGCTGGCGTTTTTCGAGCAAAGCATCGCCGGCGCCGCATTGTGGGCTAGCGGCAGCCTCTATCAACCCGGCGCCGCCGGCCTCCAGCTTGCCATGGCCTGGCTGGTGCTGCCGCTGGTTGCCTTGCCGTTCGTGATCCGTCCGCTCAATCCGTTCGTGCTGGGCGATGACGCTGCTGCCGCCGCCGGCGTCCGGATCGATGCGACGCGGATCGCGGCGATGGTGGTGGCAGTGGGTTTTGCCAGCGTTGCGGTGAGCATTGCCGGGCCGTTGTCGTATGTCGGCCTGATCGCGCCCAACCTGCTGCGCCAGGTGCGCGGCGCAAAAGCATCGAAGCTGGGCGCCCTGGCGCCTTTGTCGGCACTGGTGGGCGGTGCGCTGGTGCTGGTCACCGACAGCGCCGTGCTGGCGCTGGACCTTGACGCCACGCTATCGACAGGGGTGGCGATCGCGCTGGTCGGCACGCCGCTGATGCTGGCCATGATCCGTAGCGGAATCGCCTGGCCGGGCGCAGCCGGAGCGAGTCAGGAGCGGCCGCTGTCCGGCGCTGGAACCCGCGCCGTGCGCGCGCTGACGGCGCTGCCGTGGCCCTTGGTCGCGGCGGGACTGCTGCTGGCAGGCTGCGCGCTGCTGTTTGCCGGCGCCTCGCTGGGTGCGAAGTCGATCAGCCCGGCCGGCTGGATCGCCGCACTGGATGGGCGTGACGAAGTAACCCGGATGCTGCTCGACCTGCGCCTGCCGCGCCTGCTATGCGCACTGCTGGCCGGAGCGCTGCTGGCGGCGAGCGGGGTGCTGATGCAGAGCATCGTGCGCAATCCGCTGGCCGGTCCGGAAGTGCTGGGCGTCACCCAGGGCGCTGGACTGGCTACCTTCATTGCACTGATCATGTGGCCGTTCGCGACCCATTCGACACTTGCCGCCGCCGCGCTCGCGGGCGGCGCCGCCACGCTGTTGCTGACGCTGCTGCTCAACCGCCGTCATCGTTATGCGCCGATGGCGGTGGCGCTGACCGGGCTGGTCCTCGGCACCCTGTGGACCACGCTGTCGCAGTGGCTGATTACGCAGCAAAGCGTGCAGCCGGCGCGTTTCGTCGTCTGGCTGGTGGGCGGCACCTATGGCCGCAGCTGGGGCGAGGTGGCGACGCTGCTGCCCTGGTGCCTGCTGGCGTTGCCGGTGCTGGCGCTGCTGGCCAAGCCGCTTGACCTGTTGTCGCTGGGCGACGACCAGGCGGCGGCCCTTGGCTTGCCGATTGCCGTATTGCGGCCGCTGGTGCTGACCGTGGCGACGCTTGCCGCGTGCGCCGCGGTAGCCGCTGTAGGGCCGGTCAGCTTCATTGGGCTGATGGCGCCGCACCTGGCGGTAATGCTGGGTGCGCGCACGCATCGCACCCGGCTCTGGCTGGCCGCCGCCTGCGGCGCGCTGCTGCTGGTCCTGGCAGATGTCGCAGCCCGTACGCTGCTTGCCCCGCGGGAGATTCCGGCCGGCGTGCTGACCGCAATGATCGGTGCGCCATACCTGCTCATCCTGCTGATTGCCCAGGCCCGGCGCGAGAAACGAGGCGGCCGCTGATGGACATCTTGCAGCGGGCTCCCGCAGCGGGCTTGCCGGCGCATTGCCTGGCCGGGCTTGCGCCTGAATCGATGGCCTCCTATCTTGGACAGGTCTGGCTTGGAACGCCGGATCGAAGCCAAGCGGCTCCTGACAATGACGATGATGGCGCCGAATCCGTTTGCATACCGCTGGCGCAGCTTGGCGCCTATCGCGCGGAGCTGCTGGATGCGATGGTGGTGCACTATGGCGGCGATGCCGAAATCCACGCGCGGGCCCTGCTGTCGCAGTGGAGCAAATATTATTTCTGGCTCGCGGCGCCGGCCGGCATCGCCGCGCTGCTGCTGCGCCGCCCGCTGGACATGTCGCCGGCCCGCACACAGCTGGTGCTGCGCGCAGGCATGCCGGCGGCGCTGTATTTTTCCGCCGACGCATTGCAGCCGCCCGAGAACGACTGCACGCGCTGCCATGCGCCGCTGATCCAGCATCTGCAGGCGGTGATTGAAACACTGGCAGGCATGGCGTGCATCGCGCCGCGCGTGTTGTGGGGCAATGTCGGCAACCTGCTAGATTACTTGGCGGAGCAGTGCACGGCGCTGCCTGGTGCGGCAGAGGAGGTTGCCTGCCTGTTCCAGCCGATGCTGGTCACCGGCGAACCCAATCCGTTGCGTTCGTCGGTGCGCCAGGTCCAGCCGCGGTCGGCCTTGCTGCCGAATCCGTTTCGCGCGCGCCGCGTCTGCTGCATGCGCAATCAAATCCCGGGAGAGACAAATCTGTGTGCAAGCTGTCCATTGCTGTTGACGATGCGCGACGAAGCGCTTGCATTGCAGGAAGCCATCCGTTGAAGAGCCGTGCGCGGCGGCTTTGCGCGATAGCGGCGGCCTGTGCGGCGTTTTGCGGATCCCATGCCGATGCCGCAAGCGCTGGCGGTGCAACGCCGGCTTGCGAGCCGCTTGCCGGCAATCTCGTGGTGTCGCAGTTCCAGCCGGGCATTCCACAGCGGCCGCGGCGCATTGTGGTGCTCGAATACATGTTCGCGGAAGACCTGGCGGCGCTGGGCGTGACGCCGGTCGGCATGGCTGACGCCGCTAATTATGCGGGATGGTTTGACTATGACAAAGAGCGGCTGGCTGCCGTGCCGGACGTCGGTACGCGCCAGGAGCCCGGTTTTGAGGCGATCGCGGCCTTGAAGCCTGACCTGATTCTCGGCGTCGGGCTGCGCCACGCATCGATTTTCGCGGCGCTCAACCGCATCGCTCCCACCGTGTTGTTCCAATACAGCCCTGACCTTGAAAAGAACGGCACGTCGCTGACCCAGCTCGATTGGGCGCGCAAGATCTTCCGCACCATCGCTTGCCTTGCCGGGCGCGAAGATGAAGCCGGCGCTGTCGAAGCCAGACTCGATGCCGGCCTCGCGCGTGACGCGCAGCGCATCGCGCAGGCTGGCCGCAGCGGAGAGCAGGTCGCCTGGCTGCAGGAACTGGGATTGCCTGACCGTTACTGGGCTTTCACCGGCAACAGCATGGCGGGAGGCGTGGCGCGTGCGCTTGGCGTTGAACTGGGATACGCCGCACCGACCCGTGAGGGCACTACTTACGTCACCTCTGAAGATTTGCTCAAGAAGCCGGGCATGGCGGTATTGTTCGTCAGCTCGACCGGCCCTGAGGTAGCGCTCAAGCAGAAACTCGATTCGCCGATCTGGCCCTTTGTGCCGGCACGGCGCGCAGGGCGGGTGGCGCTGGTCGAACGTAACCTGTGGGTGTTTGGCGGGCCGATGTCGGCGCTGCGCCTTGCAGATGCCATGACCGAACAATTGTTGTCGCTGCCGCCGCCGAAGCGTTGACGGCGATACTCCTGTTTCACTGCCCATGATGGATTGAATCCCGTCCCCGCGTCTTGCGGGAACGGGCGTCGTTCAGCCTTCGGTGCCGTTGGCCGCCATCGCCGGCAGCGCGGCTGGCGCGCCATAGGTTTCGCTGATGATGCTGCCGTTGTCCAGTTTCAATACACGATCGGCGAGCGGGAAATAGCGATCGTCGTGGGTAATCACCAGCACGGTCTTGCCGCGTGCGCACAGTTCCGGCAGCAATTGTTCATAGAAAACCGCTTTGAATGCCGGATCCTGGTCCGCTGCCCATTCGTCGAACAGGTAGAACGGCCGGTCCTCCAGGTAGGCCACCACCAGCGCCAGCCGTTTGCGCTGCCCGGTGGACAGCGCGCGGGTCGAGAAGGCGCCGTTGACTACCTGTACCTTGTGATCCAGCGCGAGCTTGGAGACCAGTGCGTTTGCCCGTGCGTCAGCCTGCGCGCGCGAGGGATCGTTCGGATCGATGATGCCAAGCAGGGCGTCGAACAGGTGGAAATCGTTGAAGACCGCGGTGAAGCGTTCCCGGTAGGCCGCGCGCTCCGCCGAGCCGATCGTTTTGCCATCGACTTCGATCACGCCGTCTTCAGGTTCGTACAGTCCGGTCAGTACCTTCGCCAAGGTGGTCTTGCCGCTGCCGTTGCCACCAACCAGGAACACCAGTTCGCCCGGCTTGAAGGTCAGGTTGATCGGGCCGACGCTGAACATCCGTTCGTCGCGCTCATGGAAATAGGAGTGGGTGACATCGCGCAGCACCAGGGTCTTGAACGGTTCATGCGACGCGCTTTCGCTGAGCTGCGGCACGGTGCGCAGGTTGCCGAATTCTTCCATTACCTTCTCGATGCGGTCCAGCGAGACGCGCGCCGCGTTCAGCGTCGGCACGTTGTTGAGCAGGCCGTCGAGGGGCAGCAGCATGAACAGGAAGACGACGATATAGCCGGAGGCGGCGGCTGCGTCGGCGCGCACGCCGAGCGTCGGCCAGAATGCGGCTGCGCCGAGGAACACGTAGAACAGGAACACGATCCAGCCGACGCCGACGGCGTACGAGCTGAACGCGCGCCGGCGGTGGTCGCGCACTTCGCCGATGGCTGCGCCGAGCTGGCCGTCGAGGAACTGGCGTGCGCGCGCCTGGTGCAGCTTCAGTTCTTTGGCGCCGGTAAACAGCGCGCCGAGATAGCCGAACAGCTTGTCTTGCGAACGGCCGGCCGCTTCCAGCGAGGCGATGGCGCGCTTGTCGCCGGTGTGGTAGCCGATCGAGCCGACCACGATCGCGGTCAGCGCCAGCAGGCATACCGGCCATGACAGCCAGGCCAGGTAACCGAGGCAGCCGAAGACGATGGAGCCATGCATGACGATGTTAGGCAGGGCAAAGAACAGCATCGAGACATTGGTGGCGTCGTCGGTCAGCACCGATTGCACGGGGGCGGCGCCGATCCGTTCGACATCGCGCAGCTCGGCTGCGGCGACGCGCTTGGCAACGTGTTCGCGCAGCTGCGCCATGGTGTCTTGCGACAGCCGTGCGAACAGCACGCCGGTAATGACCCTGGTAACCAGCGCTATCACTGCGCATAGCCCGAAGCGCAAGGCGAGCGAGCCGTCGGCCGCGCCTGATTCGGACAATGCGCGGTTCAGGGTCGCAACCAGCAGCACGCTGGCAATGCCGTTCAGCACACAGGCAGTGAGCGCAATCGCCAGGGCGCCGCGCGAGCGTTTGAGCAGGGCGATGATCAGGCGCATGGCTGGCTTGGCCTGCGCGCTGGATTCGGTAGGGGGCGGGGAAGCGTAAGGCTGGGTGGCAGCGGTCATCGGCGGTCAGTCGGTTGGGGGTTGAAAAAAATGAATGAAAAGAGGTTCTTACCCCTGATGACGAACGACCGCGGCAAATATTTAGGGCGTTGATGCGCGAGATGAGAAAAACATATTTCCAGGCGAATTAAGTAAAAATTCCGGCGCGTGGTTCGTCAATCTAGCAAAGAGGCCGTACTTGCGGCCAGACCTAGAGGATTTTATGTATCCATGTATGCCTATGACGAGCTTTCCGATTGCATTGCACCACCAGATCCGCGCACAAGCGCGCCTTGACCCCGATGCGCCCGCGCTGGCGTCGTTTTCGCCGCATGCCGTGCGCTTGTCGCGCGGCGAGCTGGATTACCGCGCCTCACGCCTTGCCGCCCGGCTCCGTGCGGCGGGTGTCGCTACCGAGGTGCGGGTCGGCGTGTGCGTCGAACGTTCCTGCGACCTGTTTGTCGCCTTGCTTGCCGTATTGAAGGCCGGCGGCGTGTTCGTCGCGCTCGATCCGCGCCATCCGGCCGCTCGCCTGGACTGGATCGTGCAGGATGCCGGGCTGGCCCATGGCATCGTCGACGATGCCGCCGATGCCGTCATGCGCGCGCGTTTTGCGCAATGTTTCGTTGTCGATAAGCCGATTGCGGACGGCGAGCCTTCGCCTGTCGACGAGGATGTGCTGGTTGATCCGCGGGCGGCGGCGTACATGATTTACACATCAGGGTCCACCGGCACGCCGAAAGCGGTAGTGGTCGAACACGGACCGCTTGCGGTGCATTGCGATGCGCTGAATGCATCGCTGCCGATCGGGCCGTCAGACCGCCTGCTGCATTTCGCCTCGGTGAACTTCGATGTGTCGATCGAAGCCTGGCTGGCGCCGCTGTCAATCGGCGCCAGCGTCGTGATCAGCGATCCGCCGCCGTTTCCGCCAGAGGCCGCGCGCGCCATGATGGAGCGCGAAGGAGTCACCAACACTACCTTGCCGCCCGCCTACCTGCGCGAATTCGCTGCCGCTTCAAGGCGTTTTGGGGCGCCCTCGGCGCTGCGGGTGCTGCTGTTCGGCGGCGAGGCGATGTCGCAAGATACTTTTGATGAAATCAGGCAGGCATTTCCCGAGATCCGGCTGGTCAACGGCTACGGCCCGACCGAGGCGATCATTTCGCCGATGCTGTGGCCGGTCGATCCCGCCGGCGTGCCGGCCCTGGAGCCGGGCAACGGCTACGCATCGCTGCCGATAGGCTGGCCGATCGGATCGCCGCTTGCACGCACTGCGCGGATCGCCGGCCGGCAGCCAGGCGCGGCCGGCGAACTGCTGCTGGGAGGCGTATGCCTGGCGCGCGGCTATCACGGCCGTCCCGCGCTTACCGCCGAACGCTTCTTGCCTGATCCGGCCGGCCAGCCCGGCGGGCGCATCTACCGCACCGGAGACCTGGCGCGCGAACGCGCCGATGGCGCATTCGACTACCTGGGGCGCATCGACGACCAGGTGCAAGTCCGCGGCGTGCGGGTGGAGCCGGGCGAAATTGCCGCCTGCCTGCTGACCCATCCGGCCGTCAGCGACGCCGCCGTGCTTGCCGAAACCACCGGCGGCCGCACTCAGCTGATTGCTTGCGTGGTTCTGGGCGAGGCGTTGGGCGATGAAACATTGAAAGCGCATCTCGCTGCGCATCTGCCGCCGGCATGGCAGCCGCACCGCTTCGTCCGTCTGGAGCGCCTGCCCTATACGCTCAACGGCAAGCTGGACCGGGCCTCGCTGCGCGACACTGTGGCTGCGCTGCCGCATGCGCCCGGAGCCGATTACCTTGCTCCGGCGACAGCTGTCGAAAGCGGTCTCGCCGAACTCTGGCAACGGCTGCTGAACGATGCTTCGCCTATCGGCCGTTCAGACCGTTTCTTTACGCGCGGCGGCGATTCGCTTGCTGCCATGCAGCTGCAGGCAGCGATCCGAGCCGAATGGCGGGTGAACCCGCGGCTTGACGCGCTATTCGACAATCCCTCGCTTGAAGAACTGGCGCTGTTGATCGAGCGCAGCGAAATTGAAACACAGGTGCGCGCTATTCCAGTGCAAATGTCTCGGGATCGAAACGGCGCGCCCTTTGTTGACCGTCCGGCATCGTTCGCCCAGCAACGTTTCTGGGTGCTGGCGCAGACCCGCGATGCCGGCTCCGCCTATCACATCGCCGTGCAGTGGGAGGTAACCGGCGCCTTGAAGGCCGATCTGCTGCAGCGTGCGCTTGACCACTTGCTGGAACGGCATGAAGCCTGGCGCACCACGCTGGTGGAAAATGACGATGGCATCGTAATGCAGCGCATCCATGCAGTCTTGCCGGTGCAGATAGCAGAAATCGATTTACGCCCATACAGCGCCACGGAACGTGCGGCGAAGGCGGCCGAATTGGCGGAACGCCATGTGGCTGAGGCATTCGACCTGTCGCACGGGCCGCTGGTGCGCGCCACCTTGCTTACGCTGGCCGGCGATTCGCAACGCCTGCTGCTGACCAGCCACCACTCGGTCAGCGACGGCTGGAGCTCGCGTTGTGCGTTCAATGAATTGACGGCGGCCTATGCAGCGTTCGCCAGCGGCCAGGCTGCCGGACTGCCGGTTTTGCCGATCCAGTATGCCGATTACGCCCAATGGCAGCGTGACCTGCTGGCCGCAGGCGAGGGCGAGCGCCAGCTTGGCTATTGGCGCGACGCGCTGCGCGACGCCCCCGCGCCGCTGGCGTTGCCGCTCGACCGTCCACGCCGCGCCGACCGCGACTATCGCGGCGGCCGGGTGGCGCTGCGGCTCTCCGACGAGACTTCCGATGCAGTGCGCGAACTTGCCCGGCGCACTCGCGCTTCGCCGTTTACGGTGCTGCTGGCTGCCTTCGACGCCTGGCTGTACCGCTTGACCGGGGCCAGCGATATCGTTGTCGCCATACCCATCGCGCACCGGCAGCATGCGGAAACCGCGCCGTTGGTCGGTTTGTTCCTGAATACCCTGGCGCTGCGTGCGCGGGTTGCACCGCTGCAGTCGTTTGCTGCCTTGCTGGATGCGGTGCGCGTGACCGCCCTGGATGCGTTTGCATGCCAGGATGTGCCATTCGACCAGGTGCTTGACGCCGTGAAGCCGCCGGTGCGGCGCGGCGACGAGTGGCTGAGAGTCAAGTTTGCCCAGCAGTTCGATCTCGAACTGGCCGCCGACCTGCCGGGTGCGGCCGCGCGCATGTCGCCAGGGCCGGATCTTGCCGCACGTTTCGATTTTGCGCTGGATTTCACCGACGATCCGCGCGGCATCGAACTGGTTGCAGCCTATGCGCTGGACGGCATCGACGCCGGCACGGCGCAAGCCTGGCTCGACAGCTTTGCCGTGCTGGTCGCGGATGCGGTATGCGATCCGACGCGTGCAGTCGCCGAACTGGTTTGCGCCGATAACGCCGACTATCTTGCCGCACGGCGCGGCCGCTCGCTGCCGCGGGAATTCGACAGCGTATTGGCGCTGTTTGCACGGCATGCCAGCGAAACGCCGCATCGGATTGCGCTGGCGGACGCCGACACGCAACTCACTTTCGCCGAACTGGACGATGCTTCGGACCGGATCGCGCTGGCGCTGCAACAGCAAGGAGCAGGCGCCGAGCAACCGGTTGCGGTCTGCATCGAGCGCTCGGTGCACTTCGTCGTGGCGCTGGTCGCCGTGCTGAAGTCGGGCGCGTATGCCGTGCTGCTCGATCCTGCCCAGCCCCAGGAACGGCTGGCGGCAGCGGTCGACGCCTGCCAGGCGCGATGGATCCTGGTTGCCAGCCAGGCAGGCTCTGTGCAGCACATCGGCGCTGCCCAGACACTTGGCCTGGACGCGCTTGCGCAAACGCCGTTGCTCGCCAATCGCGCAGCGCGCCGGCTGCCGCCTGCGCCGGAACAGGCGGCTTACCTGATCTACACCTCCGGTTCGACCGGCACACCCAAGGGCGTCGTGGTTTCCCACCGGGCGCTGGCCGATTATGTGCAAGGGATGCTGGATGAACTGGCGTTCAGCGCCGATGCATCGATGGCGATGGTGTCGACGGTGGCGGCGGACCTCGGCCATACGACACTGTTCGGTGCCTTGTGCTCGGGCCGTACGCTGCACCTTCTGCCGCGGGAATGTGCCTTCGACCCGGACCGGTTCGCGCATGAAATGCGCACGCGCAAGGTCGGCGTGCTGAAAATCGTGCCAAGCCATCTGCACGCGCTGCTCGACGCCCAACAGCCGGCCGACGTGCTGCCTGCGCATGCCCTCGTGACGGGCGGCGAAACCTTGCCGTGGGCGCTGGTGGAACGGATCGCGACACTCAAGCCCGGCTGCCGCGTGATCAATCATTACGGCCCGACCGAGGCTACGGTAGGTGCGCTGAGTTGCGATACATCGGCGCCGGCGCAAGCCGGACTGCGCGCTGCAGCGATGCCGGCGCAGGGCGTGCCGCTAGGCCGTCCTTTGCCGAATGCCTATGCCTGCGTGCTCGATGCGAACGGCGCCAGCGTGCCGCCAGGCGCGATCGGTGAACTGTATCTCGGCGGACCGGGCGTCGCCCGTGGTTACCTGGACCGGGCGGCGGCTACCGCCGAACGTTTTGTCCCGCATCCATTTGCCCCAGGTGAGCGCATCTACCGCACCGGCGACCGCGTGCGGCTGCGCGCCGACCGGCGCCTGGATTTCCTCGGCCGCCAGGATGACCAGGTCAAAATCCGCGGCTACCGGGTCGAACCCGGCGAAGTCAGCGCCTTGCTGCGCACCCTGGAAGGAGTGGCGCAAGCCGAAACACTGGCAGTCGAGCACGAAGGGCGCATGCGGCTGGCGTCGTTTGCAACGCCGCGCGCTGGAACCAGGTTGAACGAAACGTCATTGCGCGAAATGCTGTCCCTGCGCTTGCCAGATTACATGGTGCCCGCCGTGCTGCTCGCACTTGACGTATTGCCTGTCACAGCCAACGGCAAGGTTGACCGTCAAGCGTTGCGGGTGCTGGCCGCCGCGCCGGCGCCGTCCGTGGCGGCCAGCGATGCGCCGCGCGGCGAGATCGAAGAAACGCTGGCGGCAGTCTGGAAAGATGTACTGAAAGCCGAGCGGGTAGGTCGCGAAGACAATTTCTTTGAACTGGGCGGGGATTCGATCCTGGTGCTGCAGGTGATCGCCAGGTCGCGCAAACGCGGCGTGCGCTTTACGCCGAAACAGCTGTTCGACGGTCCGACAATTGCGCAGCTTGGCCAGGCGGCAACGGCCATCGAGGTTGCAACAACAGCTCCGCAAGCGAAGCCCGGCGCGCCCAAGCGTGAGGGCAGCCTGGTGCTGACGCCTGCGCAACTGCGGTTTTTTGCACTCGATATTCCACGGCGCGGCCATTGGAACCAGTCAATCAGGCTGGACCCGCAAGAGCCGTTAGATCTCGATGCATTTGCCCGCGCGTTCGAAGCGTTACTCAAACATCACGACATCTTCAAGCAGCGTTTTACACGGAACGGTGCGCAAGGTGAGTGGCAGATCAGGCAGGCGCCGCAGGCATTTGATGCCTTGCCGCTGGCCGCCGGCGCCGCGCGGGATGAAAGCGATGCACTGGCGCAGTTCGACGCCCTCCAGTGCACGCTGGACCTGGCGCACGGCCCGATCGCTTGCGCCTTTGCAGCGGCCTTGCCGGACGGCAGTACGCAACTCTATTTCGCGATCCATCACGCCATCGTCGACGGCGTATCGTGGCGCGTATTGCTTGACGACCTGGATGCCGCCTACCGTGCAGCGCGCGAACGGCGCAGCGCGCGTCTCTCGGCCGCGGGCGCCAGCGCTCAGGAATGGGCTGCCAGGCTGGCGCTTGCCGCCGCCGATGCTTTGTTCCTGGACGAAGTGCCGTACTGGGCGTCGCTTGCCGCACCTCACCAGGACCTGGCGCTTGACCACCCGCAGGCAGTAGCCGACAACGCTAGCGCAGGTGTCGTGATGCAAGTGCTGGACGCCGAACTGACACGGGTTGCGCTGACTGACGCCAACGCCGCCTACCGTACGCAAATGATCGAAGTGCTGATCGCGGCGCTGGCGCAGGCGCTCTGCACCCACACCGGGCAAACCTCCTGCCGGCTGGAGCTGGAAGGACACGGCCGCGAAGCGTTGTTCGACGACATCGACGCCAGCCGCACCGTCGGTTGGCTGACCAGCCATTACCCGGTGGCGCTGGCGGTCGAAAACACGCCTGCCGCAACGCTCAGCGCGGTCAAGGATACGCTGCGGGCCGTGCCGCACAAAGGACTCGGCTTCGGCGTCCTGAGCCATTACGGCGACGCTGCCGCACGCGCTAAACTGGCGTCTGTACCGCGTCCGCGCGTGACGTTCAACTATCTCGGCCAGTTCGATGCGCCGCGCGATGCTGCGCTGGTGCCGCGTTTCGGCGGCGCAGGCTGCGAACGCGATCCGGCCGGCCCGCTCGGTAATGCGCTGGCGATCCACGCCTATATCGATGCCGACGGCCCGCGCACATTGAAGGTACATTGGGTCTATGGCAAGACCCAGTTTGAACGCGCCACGATCGAAGCCCTGGCGCAGCGTTTCGAGGCAGCGCTGGCCGGACTGACTGCCGCCTGCGCCGCGCGCCTGGCGCAACGCGGCGGCAGCGCCACTCCCGGCGACTATCCGCTGGCGCGCACGGCAGGCCTGACACAGGATGTGCTGGAGCGGCTGCCGTTCGATTTGCGCACGGTCGAGGACATGTATCCCTTGTCGCCGATGCAACAGGGCATCTTGTTCCATTCCCTGTTCGCACCTGAACAGTCGACCTACGTGAACCAGCTGGTTGCCACATTGACGGCGCCGGACGTGGCGCGTTTGCGCACAGCTTTCGAAGCGTCAGTTGCACGCCACGACATCTTGCGCACCGGCTTCACTCCCAGCGAAGCGGTGCCGATGCAGATTGTGCATCGCCAGGCACAGATGCCGGTTCAAATCCTCGATTGGCGCGAGCGCGGCGAAAACGCCCGGCCGGGGTTCGACGACTGGCTCGCGCAGGACCGGGCTAGCAGCTTCGACCTGGCCGCGCCGCCCTTGATGCGGGTTGCGCTGATCCGCATGACGGACGACGAATGGCGGCTGGTCTGGACGCGCCACCATCTGCTGCTGGACGGCTGGAGCACGGCGCGCTTCTTTGCCGACGTGCTGCGCGATTACATCGAACCGCCGCGTCCTCAGCTGTTTGCCGCGTCTGGCAAGACCCGTTACCGCGACTTCATTGCCTGGCTTGGCGCGCGTGATATCGAGCTGGAGCGCAGGTTCTGGCAACAGCGCCTGGCCCGCCTTGACGAGCCGACGCGGGTTGCCGAGCGAGAAGCGGAAGCCGGACGTACAGCCGAACATCGCACCTGGCGCGCAACATTCGCTGCCGATGCGACGGCGCGCATGGCTGAAACCGCGCGCAACCTGAAAGTAACGCTGAATACGCTGGTGCAGGGCGCATGGGCGCTTGCGTTGCAGCGCATGACCAACCAGCCGGCGGTGGCGTTCGGCGCGACGGTGGCGGGCCGGCCCGATGCACTGCCTGACGCCGACACCGTGCTTGGCTTGTTCATCAACACCTTGCCAGTCATCACCGTGCCTGCGCCGCAACGCTCGGCGGCGGCATGGCTGCACGAACTGCAGGGCGATAACGCTGCCGCGGCAGAGCATGCGCATACGCCGCTGTACGAAATCCAGCAATGGGCCGGACAGGGTGGGGCATTGTTCGATACGCTGGTCGTATTCGAAAACTATCCGGTCGATGAAGCATGGCAGGGGCGCGACGAACGAGCCCTCAAGATGCATGGCCTGCGCAACATCGAAGCGACCGATTTTGCCTTGACGCTGGTCATCGAGGCAGGAACGACGCTGACTATCGATTACGGCTACGATGCCGCGCGCATCGGTGAAGCGCGCGTGGTTTCCCTGCATCGCGCGTTTGCAGCGGCCGTCAACGCCATTGTCGCCAATCCGCAGGCAGCGCTCGGTTCGATTGCAGTCACGACCGATGACGACCTGGTGGCGCTGGCGCGCCATAACGCCACGGCGCAGGCCTGGCCCGATGCGCAGCAAATCGCGCTGCACCGCCAGTTTGAACGTGCCGCCGTTGCAACGCCGGAAGCGGTCGCGCTCGAGTTCGTCGATGCGCAAGGCCGCCGGCAGCAGATGTGCTACGGCGAACTCGATCAGCACGCCGGCCGTGTCGCCGCATCGCTGCTGGATGCCGGCGTCCTTCCAGATAGCGCCGTTGCCCTCTGCCTGGAGCGTTCTTTCGACATGGTAGTGGCGCTGATCGGGGTATTGAAGGCCGGTGCGGCTTACCTGCCGATAGATCCGGATTATCCGCCTGAACGCATCGCCTATCTGCTCAGCGATGCGCAACCGGCAGTGGTGATCACGCAAGATCATCTGCGAGAGCGCGTCACGGCCGCTGTTTTGCATGCCGAGGTGCGCATCCTTACTGTCGATGAACTGATGCAAACTTCCACAGCCTTGCATCAGCCTGCGGATCTTAGCCTTGACCAGCTGGCCTACCTGATCTACACCTCCGGTTCGACCGGCAAACCGAAAGGAGCCGGCAACACCCACCGCGCGTTGGCGAACCGGATTGCGTGGATGCAATCGGCATATCAACTGCGGCCTGACGACGTCGTTTTGCACAAGACACCGTTTGGCTTCGATGTATCGGTCTGGGAATTCGTCTGGCCGCTGGCGGTCGGCGCCAAGCTGGCGATCGCGGCGCCTGGCGATCACCGCGATCCGGCACGGCTGGTGGCGGCGATAGAAGCGCACCGGGTGACGACACTGCATTTCGTGCCGTCGATGCTGGCGGTTTTCCTTGGCTATCTCGACGATTTCAACGCAGCCGCACGCTGCCAGAGCATCGAGCGCATAGTCGCCAGCGGCGAGGCGCTGGCGCCGGAACTGGTGGCGCGCGTCGCGCAGCTGTTGCCGCACACCCGGCTCTACAACCTCTATGGCCCGACCGAGGCCGCCATCGATGTCTCGCACTGGACCTGTGACGCGGACGACAGCCGGACCGCTTCGGTGCCGATCGGCCATCCTATCGCCAACCTTCAGCTGCATGTGCTGGACATGGCTTTGCATCCGGTGCCGGCAGGCGCCGCAGGCGAACTGTACCTGGGCGGCGCCGGTCTGGCGCGCGGCTATCTTGGCCGCTCCGGACTCACGGCTGAACGCTTCGTGCCGGATCCGTTCGCGGCTGGAGCGCGCCTGTACCGCACGGGTGACCTGGCGCGCCGCCGGGCTGACGGTGCGCTTGACTATCTTGGCCGCATCGATACTCAGGTAAAACTGCGCGGCCAGCGCATCGAACTCGGCGAAATCGAAGCCTTGCTGCGGACCGCTGCGGGTGTGCACGACGCCGTGGTGATCGTATGCAACGAGCAGCTGATCGGATACCTCGCGCGCGGCGCCGGCAGCACGCTCGACCAGGGTGCGCTGTTCGACTTGCTGCATGCGCAGCTGCCTGCATACATGGTGCCGGCCCAATTGATTGCGCTGGATGTGCTGCCTGTCACACCGAACGGAAAATGCGACCGCAACGCGCTGCCTGCGCCGGTGCGCCAGGACAAGCCGGCAGCCGCCTTGCGGACCGGTACCGAGCGCGAACTGGCCGCTATCTGGCAACGGGTGCTGCACCTCGACGCCATCGACCGCGATGATGACTTCTTCATGCTCGGCGGCCATTCGCTGCTAGCGACGCAGGCCAATGCCCAGGCCAACCTGCATTGGACGCTGGTGCTGCCGCTGCGGACATTGTTCGATGAACGCACGCTGGCGCGCTGCGCGGCTGCGATCGATCTGGCGCTGGCCGAGCGGGAGGCCAGGCTGGGGCCGGATACCGCCAGCGCGATCGATGCGCTGCTGGGCGAACTGGAAATGGAAACCGACTGATGACTATTGTGAAACCTGACCTGCTTTCCCTTGCCGCCCGTTTTGCCCAGTTGCCGGATGCGCAGCGCAAGCTGTTTCTGCAAAAGCTGGCTGCGGCAGGCATCGATTTCCGGCTGCTGCCGATTCCGCCGCGCACCGAGCGCACGGCAAGCGTGCCGGCCTCGTTTGCGCAGATGCGCCTGTGGCTGCATGCGCGGATGATCGACGAACCAGCGGCCTATCATATTACCGAGCGGCTGCAGCTTGACGGTGCGCTCGATGCCCATGCCTTGCGGCTGTCATGCGATGCATTGATCGCGCGCCATGAAGCCTTGCGCACCACTTTCAGCGAAAGCGCAGACGGTGTGCAACAGACAGTGCATGCGCCGGCGCGCTGCCCGTGGCACAGCATCGACCTGAGCAATGTCGCCGCGTCCGAGCGTATTGCGCGTGCAGAGGAAATTGCGCGCAAGGATGAGGCCGAGCCGTTCGATCTAACGCATGGGCCGCTGATGCGCGCCTGCCTGATACGCCTGGACGGGAACACGCATTGGCTGGCGATTACGCTGCATCACATCGTATCGGACGGCTGGTCGGTCGACGTCATGCTGGCCGAACTGGGGTCGTTTTACCGTTCATATGCGATGAAAGAGACGGTTTCGCTGGCGCCGCTGCCGATCCAGTACGCCGACTACGCCTTATGGCAGCGCCGCTGGCTTGACGCTGGCGAACGCGAATCCCAGCTGGCGTTCTGGCGCGGGCAACTGAATGACAGCGTACTGATACTGCCAGGCGCCGTACCTCGTCCGGCGCAACGCAGCGCGCGCGGGGCGCGCCACCTGTTCCGGATCGATGCCCGGCTGGCGCAGCAAGTGCGCGCCCTGGCCAATGCACAGCGGGCGACGCCGTTCGCGGTGCTGCTGGCGGCGCTGAATGCATTGCTGGCCCGCGCCTCCGGCGAATCGCAGATCCAGGTCGGGGTGCCTGCCGCCAACCGCGAGCGCGGTGAAACCGCCGGACTGATTGGTTTTTTTGTCAATACGCTGGCGCTTGCCACGCGGATTGGCGTCACGCAGCCGTTCGCGGCGCTGGTGGAGCAGGTCCAGCGTGGCTTGATCGACGCGCAATCGCATCAGGATGTGCCGTTTGAGCAGGTGGTCGAAGCACTGGGCGTGGTGCGCAGCGCCAGCCATAACCCGCTGTTCCAGGTAATGGCCGCCTACGGCGCACGCAGGCATTTGCCATCGCTTGCCGACGTATCCATCATCATGCTGCCCTCCGGCTCGCCATTCGCCAAATTCGACCTGACGCTGGGTTTCGAGGAAAGCGACGACGGCGGCATTGACGCCGGCTTCACTTATGCGCTCGACCTGTTCGATGCCGATGCCATCGAGCGGCTGGCGGAACGTTTTGTCACATTGCTGGCGAGCGCGGTTGCCGCGCCTGCAACGATGGTCTGCGATTTGCAATGGCTGCCGCCAGCCGAGCGCGCCCAGCTGGACGCCTGGAATTGCCAGCAAGCGGATCAGCCGGCCGCCTTCAAGGCGGTGCATGAACATATCGCCGAGCATGCACGCGCCCGGCCGGACGCGCGCGGCGTCGCCGACATGGATCGTTCGCTGACGCGCGGCGAAGTCGACGGGCGCGCGGTGCGGCTGGCGCAGCGTCTGGTTGCCGCCGGCGTCAGTGCCGAGATGCGGGTTGGCGTTGCACTTAGCCGCTCGGTGGACTTGCTGGTTGGCCTGATTGCGGTGCTGAAGTCGGGCGGCGCTTTTGTGCCGCTTGATCCAGCCCATCCCCGGGAACGGCTGGCGCAGATCCTTGACGATGCGCAGATTACGCATGTCATTACCGAAGATCAAAGCCTGGCGGCGCTGCCGGTGTCGGATTCCCTGCGCATCTGGCGGATTGACGGCGACGACAGCGGCACGGATGTCGCAGGAATTGCGCCGGCAGCGCTGCCGGTCGTCGCGCCGACGCAGGCCGCTTATGTGATCTATACCTCTGGCTCGACCGGAAAGCCGAAAGGCGTGGTAGTCGACCATGGTTCTTTCGCCCGTCATTGCGCGGCAATCGCCGAGCGCTACGGCGCTGGCGAAGACGATGTGTTCCTGCTATTCCAGTCAGTCAATTTCGACGGTGCGCACGAAGGCTGGTTTTCCCAATACATGTCGGGCGCAGCCGTGGCGGTGACCGCCGATACGCTCTGGCCGCCGGCGCTGACCTGCAAGATGATGGTGCGCGAGGGCGTCACCATGACCTATGTGCCGCCCGGCTGCGCCACGCAGCTGGCCGAATGGGCGCTGGCGCACGGCGCTCCGCCTGCCTTGCGGTCGCTGACGGTAGGCGGCGAAGCGACATCGCGCGAAGCGTTTGCGCTGATGCGCCGGGCATTCCCGAAAGTACGCATCGTCAATGGCTACGGTCCGACCGAAACCGTCATCACGCCGATGCTGTGGATGTTCCAGCCGCACGATGATGCCGCCAGCCTGGCGGACAGCGCTTACCTGCCGATCGGCACCCTGGTCGGCGCGCGCACCGCGCATGTGCTGGATGCGCGGCTGAATCCCTTGCCGGTGGGCGTGATCGGCGAACTGTTCCTGGGCGGAGAAGGCGTAGGCGTGGCGCGCGGTTACCTGGACCGGCCCGCGCTCACCGCCGAGCGTTTTGTGCCGGATCCGTTCGGAGCGCCTGGTGCGCGGCTCTACAGCACGGGCGACCTGGTCAAGCGGCGCGCTGACGGCGTATTCGATTTCATCGGCCGCGTCGATCACCAGGTGAAGCTGCGCGGCCTGCGCATCGAACTGGGTGAAATCGAAGCGCAGCTGGCGGCGCATGAGGATGTGCGCGAAGCGGTGGCAATCGTGCACGGCAAGGGCGCCCAGGCGGCGCTGGTCGCGTATGTCGAATTGAGCGACGAGGCGCGCCGGCGCCCATTGCAGGCCGATGCGGCTGAACTGGACGCCCATCTGCGCCATACGCTGCCCGATTACATGGTGCCGGCGCATATCATCGCGCTGGATGCCTTGCCGCGCAATGCCAACAGCAAGGTCGACCGCGCTGCGTTGCCGGAACCAAAGCGGGTAGAGCGCGTGTACGAATCGCCTACGGCCGGCGTCGAAACGGCATTGGCGCAGATATGGCGCGAGGTGCTGGGCGCCGAACGGGTCGGCCGCGCCGATCATTTCTTCGAGCTGGGCGGCCACTCGCTGGCGGCGGTGCGGGTGGCGACCCGGGTGGCCGAACGGCTAGCGTACGATGTGCCGGTGCGCGCGCTGTTTGAAGCGCCGGGCCTGGCGCAATATGCGCAGCGCGTGCTGGCTTCGGCCCGCACGGAACCGATGTTTGAAGCTGAATCCGATGTGGCGGAAGCAGCTGGCATCCCCGATGCCAATGGCGTGCTGCCGTTGTCAGCTGCGCAGCTTGGCCTGTGGTTCTTGTGGCGTACCCAGCCGGAGAATGCCGCTTACAACATTCCGGTTGCATTGCGCCTGCGCGGTCCGCTCGATGCCGAAGCTTTGCGCGAGGCTTTCTCCTTGGCGGCTGCGCGCCATCCCGCTCTGCGCACCAGATTGGTCGAGCGGGCAGGCAGCCTGCCGGGCCAGTACATCGACCAGCACTGGCAGGCCGCGTTGCCGGTAATCGATCTGAGCGGTGAAGTCTCGGCGATGGCAAGCGCCGTCGCGCTGACCGACGAAGACGCGCTCACGCCATTCAATCTGCTTGGCGCCGGACCGTTGTGGCGGGCAAGGCTGCTGCGCCTGGCCGATGACGACCATGTGCTGTCGCTGGCAGTCCATCACATCGTGTCGGATGGACAGTCGATCGAGCTGTGGTTCGACGATATCCGCACCACCTATGTGGCGCTGGTTTCCGGTTCCGCGCCGGTGCGTGCCACCCCAGCGCCATTGCCGGCGACGCCGGTGCTGCCGGCGACGGCGCCGCGGGCACGCCTGGCGTTCTGGCGCAGCGTCCTGGGCGATGTGCCGGCCAGCGTCTTGCCGCCGCCTTCATCGGGGCGGCCCAGCGAGCCGCGCTGGGCGGCAAGCCGGATTGCCTTCGCGCTGGATGACGCCCTGGTCCAGCGTGCGCGCGCAATGGCGCTGGAAACCCATGCCACCTTGCCCATGCTGCTGCATGCGGCGCTGAATGTGGCGTTCTACCGTGCAACCGGCGCGGCGGACCAGCCGGTCGGCGTGCTGGCGTCGACGCGCGAATTGTCGGGCGACGCCGCCAGCCTCGCGCTTGGACTGTTCATCAATGCGGTAGTGGTGCGCACCCGCCTTGCCGGCAAGGATTCTCCCGCCACGGTCCTGGCTGCGGTGCGCGACAGCGCGCTTGCCGCTTATGTCCATGCCGATACGCCATTCTCCGATGTGGTCGCCGCATTGCGCTTGCCGCGCCCGGCGATCGGCAATCCCTTGTTCCAGGTGATGTTCAACTACATGCGTCCGGCCAGCGCCGCCGGGCACGATTGGGCCGGCCTTGCGCTCAGCGAATTCAACGATGTCAGGCACCGCGTGGTGTTCGAATTGGAGCTGGATATCGTCGAACATTCGGATGGCCGCGTGACCGGAGCGTTCTCGTATGCCAACGAACTGGTTGATGGCCGATTTGTCGAGGCGCTGGCGACGGATTACCTGGAGGTCGTACGCCAGTTCGTCGATGCGCCGCATGCGGCGCTTGGCACGGTCCAGCCTCGCTTCACCGATGTCACGCCGCAGGATCTGGCGACGGTAAATACAGCTGAAATTGACGAGTTGCAGGCAGAAGCGAGCCATTTTTCAGAGGCGCTGCAAGGAGTCTGGGACGGCTTGTTCGATGGCGACGCGCCATCGCGTGACGCCAATCTGTTCGAAGCCGGCGCCACTTCCTTCGATATCGTGCGCTTCGTCGACGCGGCGCGGGCCGCCGGTTACATGCTGGCGATCGTCGAAGTGTTCGCTGCACCGTATTTCTCGGTTCTGGGCAGGCGCCTGGCCGCGCAGTCTCCGATTGCGATGGCGGTGCGCGATGCCGGCTGAAGCCGGATTTGCCGCCTGTACCGCGATCGTCCAGGAATTTTTTTCAATCGTCACGCCTGGCGTGACGGGTAAAACTGATAAGGAACATAGACATGCAACGAGATAGCGTTTTTGACCTGATTGGCGTCGGCTTCGGGCCGTCCAACCTTGCGCTTGCCGTGCGCCTTGCCGAAGAGGCGGGAGCATCGCACCTGAACCATTGTTTTGTCGAGCGGCAGCCCGAATTCGGCTGGCACCGCGGCATGCTGCTGGACGATTGCCGGATGCAGATTTCCTTCCTCAAGGACCTGGTCACCTTGCGCGATCCGAAAAGCCGCTTCACGTTCATCAACTACCTGTTCGAGCGCGGCCGCCTGCCGGATTTCGTCAACCTGAAGAGTTTTTATCCGACCCGGGTCGAATTCCATGATTACCTGAACTGGGTTGCCCAGGCTTTCGACGAGCGCGTGCATTACGGCGAAACCGTGGTCGGGATCGAGCCGGTGGCCGCGGCAGGCAACAGCGGCCAGGTCGATGCATTGCGGGTTTTCTCGCGCGACGAAGCCGACCGCGAATGGCAGCGCGTGACGCATGCACTGTCGGTCGGGATCGGCGGCTCGGCGCGGATTCCGGAAATGTTTACCGCGCTCGGCCCGCACAACGTGATTCATACCTCGAATTACCTGACCTCCATCGACCGTGTGGTCGGCGTCCCGCAAAGCGGACCGCAGAACTGCCCTCGTAAGCGGATCGCGGTGGTCGGCGCAGGGCAGAGCGCGGCTGAAGTGTTTGTCGACCTGACGCGCCGTTACCCCGGCGTCGACGTCAGCATGGTGATACGTTCCAGCGCGCTGAAGCCGGCCGACGACAGTCCGTTCGTCAACGAAATTTTCAGCCCGGCATACACCGACATTGTCTATGCGCAGGCCAAGGATGTGCGGCGCTCGCTGATCGATCGTTTCCGCGACACCAACTATGCGGTGGTCGACCGTTCTCTCATCGAGCAGATCTACGAAATGCTGTACCTGCAGAATGTCGCCGCCGAGCCCCGTCATCGCTTGCTGGCGAATACGGCGATCGAAGCAGCGGTGCGCAGCAGCAACGGCCAGGTCGAGCTGACCTTGCGCGACCGCCTGAGCGGCCATGCCTGCGCCGAGCGGTTCGATGCGCTGGTGCTGGCAACCGGCTATGGCCGCGCCAACCACCTTGGATTGCTGGACGGGCTGGCGCCGTATCTGGGCGACGCCCTGGCGCAGGGCAACGTCAGGCGCGACTACCAGCTCGCCACGCCGGCGCACTTCAAGCCGCGCATCTACCTGCAAGGCTGCTGCGAAGACAGCCATGGCTTGTCCGACACGCTGCTGTCGGTGCTGGCGCTGCGCTCGGATGAAATCACCGCCTCGCTGGTGCAGGGGGAAAAGCAGGAGCGGACGTTCAGTCCGGTAGTGGATCAACAGAAAAACGGAGTGGGCGGCGGCCGCATAGCTTCCGCCCTTTGATGAAGAAAGCGGGTTTTCAATACAAACCGCATTGCAATCGGGAGTAGTAGAAGATGGAATGGATAACAGGTACGCGTCGGCGTGCAATCGTCGTTGCCGTGAGTGTGCTGTTCGAGGCAACCGCAGCTGGTCATGCACACGCGCAGCAGGCGGCGCAGCCGGCAAGCGACGCACAAAAAAACGGCAAGGCGGCAGACAGCACGCTGCCGGTCATCAACGTCAGCGCCGGTGCGGACGATGACGGCACCGTAGGGCTGGTGGCGCGGCGCAGCGCCAGCGGTACAAAAACGGATACGCCGCTCAACGAGATTCCGCAGACGATCAACGTCGTCACCGCGGCGCAGATCGAGCAGACCGGCGCGGCCAGCATCAACGATGCGCTGCGCTATATTCCGGGCTTTTCGTCGTACGGGTCGGAAGTGCGTTCCGACTGGTATTCGGTATTGCGCGGCTTTACGCCCAGCGTGTTCGTCAACGGCCTGCAAGTGCCAAGTACGCTGAACCTGGCGAGCTGGCGCGTCGATCCTTACATGATCGACAGCATCAGCGTGCTGCGCGGCCCGACTTCGGTGCTGTACGGCCAGGGCGATCCCGGCGCTATCGTCGATGTCCAGAGCAAGCTGGCCAATGGCGAGCGGATCCGCGAACTGCAGGTGCAGCTGGGCGACTACGCCAGGAAACAGGTTTCTGTCGATATCGGCGACAAGATAGACAAGGACGGCACGCTGTCGTACCGTTTCGTCGGCACCGGCCGCGACGGCAATTCGCTGACCGGCCCGCATGCCGAGCAGCGGGTCGCTTTCGCACCGTCGATCAGGTGGCAGCCGGACGCCAGCACCTCGCTTACCGCGTCCTTGACCTATCTGCAGGACTGGGGCGACGCCTCCAACAACTTCCTGCCGGCGCAAGGCACCATCCTGCCCAATCCGAACGGCAAGATTTCCGAAAACCTGTACACCGGCGATCCGACTTTCTCGCACTACCGCAAGAAACAGTGGTCGGCCGGCTATCAGTTCGAGCACAAGTTCGATCCGGTCTGGACCTTCCGCCAGAATACGCGCCTGATGCACCTGTCGCTCGACCAGGGCCAGGTATTCGGCGGCGGCCTGGATCCGGCCGATCCATCCCAGCAAACGCTGTTGCGCTATGCCGGCCTGTACCAGCTCAACTACAGCCGTTTCGACATCGACAACCAGGCGCAAGCCAAATTCAACAGCGGCCCGTTTGAACATACGGTATTGGTCGGTGCAGAATATAACCGCCAGAGCACGACCGACAGCGAATGGATGACGACCGGGACCAGCCTGAACATGTACAACCCGGTATACGTTCCGATCACCAACGATATGCTGACCGGCCCCGATTCTTTCCCGCGCACTTATACCAAGACCACGCTGAACATGTTCGGCCTGTATGCGCAGGACCAGGTCAAATGGCGGCGCTGGGCGCTGACGTTCGGCGGACGGCAGGACTGGAGCAACACCAGGCAGAACGATATCGCCGGCGGCACCAGCTTCCAGCAGGACGACCATGCATTCTCCGGCCGGGTCGGGCTGGTTTACCTGGGCGATTACGGTTTGTCGCCGTACGTCAGCTATTCGACCTCGTTCAATCCGATCATCGGCGTCAAGCTGGCCAACGGCGGCCTGGCCGCCCCGAGCAAGAGCCGGCAGATCGAGGCAGGCTTGCGCTGGCAGCCGGCCGGCAAGAACCTGATGCTCAACGGCGCGCTGTACCAGATCTACCAGACCAACGTGCAGACGCCGGATCCTGCCGATCCGACCGGAAGCTTGTCGGTGCAGAGCGGCGAAGTGCGGTCGCGTGGCGTCGAGTTCAGCGCGGTTGGCAATCTGTCGCGTGAGTTTTCTATCATTTCCGCTTATGTCTACCAGGATGTAAAAGTCACCAAGGCCAACGATTCGTCGCTGGGCAAGTGGCCGGTGGATATCCCGCGGCCGCGCCAGATGGCGTCGCTGTGGGGTGACTGGACCTGGCGTACGGGCGCGCTGGCCGGCTTCGGCGCGGGTGCCGGCATCCGCTACCAGAGCGGCAGTGCCGGAGCTTCCGATAATTCGCTGTATGTGCCGAGCTACACGGTGTTTGACGCCGGCATCCACTACGACTTGCCCAACTGGCGCCTGGCGCTGAATGCGACCAACCTGTTCAATCGCACCTATGTCAGCGGCTGCCAATCGGCGAACACTTGCTTCTACGGTAACCAGCGCACGCTGGTCGCCAGCGCCAGGTACAACTGGTAAGGCGCAGCTTTAAGCAACGCGTGGAATAGGGCCGACCCCCGGGCCGTGAGGTGCGGGGCATGGCGCCGATCATCAATTTGTCCGAATGGATAAGACATTTATGCCAAAGAAAAAACTCGTTTATATCTGGTCCCTGAGAAATGCCGCCGCCGACAAGGCCGGGCAGGACGTCGCGTACAAGGATGGTGCGCGCTACATGAAGTCGGTGCTTGAATACCTGGTCGAGGCGCTCAACCAGACTGAGCTGGGGAATATGTATTCTCTCGAAAAAGTCATCTACGACGACGATGCGGATTCGGCCGTCGATCGCGAGAAACTGAAAGAGTACGGGTTCTCTTACGAACCGGGCAAGCGCTGGTTTTACCCGCCAGGGCTGAGCGTGCAGGGGCGGCCTCTGAACGATTTGCTGCTGGCGATTCCGTCGGCGTACCGGCGGCTTGGGATGAATGCGCCGGAGCGGCCGGCAGGCAAAAGCGCGTTCGAAAAGAAGCTGCTCGACACGCTGGTCGAGCTGCAGGCCGATATCGTCGTATTGGACGGTTTGCTGATTATCCTGGACGAACTGGTGCGGCCGGGCAGCCGCTTCGAGCGCAAGATCGTCAATATCCATCCCGGCGTTACGCGCGCGGATTCGCCGTACGAGCGGCGCGGCGCCTATGCAACGCTGGATGCATTGCATGGTGCGCGCGGCAGGAAGGTGGTCGACTGGCAAACCATGGAAACGGTGCAGGTGAAGCCGCTGTACATGACCGGCGCCTCTTTCCATTACGTGGATAACGGCATCGATTCGGGTGAAGTGATCCACGACGTGCTGAAAACCGAAATCGACAAGGAAGACACGATCCTGGAGCTGCGCTGGAACAATTTCAACCGCAGCCTGTTTCCTGCGCTGCATGAAGGTCTCGTCAAGATCTACCGCTGACAAAAATAACGGCCATGCACGACAAGTCGCATGGCCGCTATAGAGAGTTACCGTCGCGGGTTACTGCGCGGTCAGCTCTTTTTCGCCTGGTCGCGGATCGGCAGGTTGCGGATGCGTTTGCCGGTGGCCGCGAAAATGGCGTTGCACAAGGCCGGGGCGATGGGCGGTGTACCTGGTTCGCCGACGCCGCCCAGCGGCATATCGTACTTGTGCGGCACCATGTGGACCCGCAGGTCGCGCGGAGCGCTGAAGGCGCGCAGCACTTCGTACTCATGGAAGTTGCCTTGCTCCGCGCTGCCGTTCTTGAAGGTGATTTCCCCGGTCAGCGCCAGGCTCAGGCCCATGATGCAGGCGCCCTCGACTTGCGAGCGGATCCGGTCCGGCGTGATCTGCGGGCCGCAATCGATCGCCATGTCGACGCGCGGAATGCTGATCGTGCCGTCGTCGGCGACCACCACCTCGATCACCGCCGCCACATAAGACATGAAGCTGTACGCAACGGCCAGGCCCAGGCCATGGCCCTTGGGCACCTTGCGGCCCCAGCCTGCTTCCTTGGTCGCCAGTTCCACCACCGCCCGCATGCGGCCGGTATCGAGCGGATACAAGACCGGCGATTCACCGTAGTTGGTGGTGTCGGACATCTCTTGCGGATTGACCTGGCGCGCCGGGCCGATCAGCTCCAGCAGGAATTCCCGATGGTCGCGCTTGGCCGCGGCAGCCAGTTCCGCCACGAACGACTGCACCGCAAATGCGTGCGGGATGTTGTAGACCGAACGGAACCAGCCGATCCGCGTATGCGCTTCGACTTCCGGCGCTTCAATGCGGATGTTGGGAATCACGAACGGGATATTGATCGCGCCCATGCCCAGTTCACCCGGCTGTTCGCCCTTGGCGCCGGCGACAAAGGTCGAGGCGATGGTCGGCGCCGCGGTGCGGTGCAGCCAGGCTTGCGGCTTGCCTTTGGCGTCCAGCGTGCTTTCCAGGTGTTCCAGCGAGACGGTATGGAAGTAATCGTGGCGCAAATCGTCTTCGCGGGTCCAGGTCACTTTCACCGGCGCGCCGTCCATGGCCTGCGACAGCAACGCTGCTTCTGCCGCGAAGTCAGGCTTGGATTTGCGGCCGAAACCGCCGCCCAGCAAAGTGACGTTGACTTTGACGTCGTCGGTCTTCCAGCCGAGGCGGCCGGCCACGGTGTCGCGCGTGGCTTGCGGATCCTGCACGCAAGCCCAGACTTCGCATTTGCCGTTGGCGGTGCGGGCGGTGGCGGCCGGCGGTTCCATGGTGGCGTGGGCCAGGTGCGGGATATAGTATTCGGCTTCGATGCGCTTGCCGGCCTGGCCCAGGACCGCCATGGCGTCGCCATTGTTGCGCACCACCTTGGCCGGCTTGCGCGCGGCTTCTTGCAGGGTGGCCTTGAACGCAGTCGAGTCATAAGCTGCGTGCGGACCGTTGTCCCAGGTGATTTTCAACGCTTCGCGGCCCTTGATCGCGGCCCAGGTGTTGCGTGCAATCACGGCGATGCCGCCGAGCGGATTGAACTTGGCCGGCGGCGGGCTGCCCTTGAGTTCGATGACTTTCACCACGCCCGGGATTTTCAAGGCTTCGGCCGGATCGAAGCTGGCCACTTTGCCGCCGTACACCGGCGGCCGCGCGACCACCGCATACAGCATGCCTTCCAGGCGGGTATCGATGCCGTACTGGGTGTTGCCGGTGACGATGTTGCGGAAATCGACGCTGCCGAAAGCATCCTTGCCGATGTAACGGAATTGCGACGGATCTTTCAGCGGCGCCTGCGTCGGCACCTTCAGCTTGGCGGCGTCGACCGCCAGTTCGCCGTAACCGAGCTTGCGGTTGCTCTTGGTGTGCAGCACTTCGTGGTTCTTGGTGGTGATTTCGGTTGCCGGCACGTTCCAGCGCGCGGCGGCGGCGGAGACCAGCATCAGGCGCGCAGTGGCGCCGACCTGGCGCATCGGCGTGAAGAAATGGCGCATGCTGCGCGAGCCGTCGGTGTTCTGGTTGCCGTAGCGGCTTTCGTCGGCGTTGGCTTGCACCACGCGCACCCGGCCCCAGTCGGCGTCGAGTTCGTCGGCCACCACCAGCGGCAGGCTGGTGCGGATGCCCTGGCCCATTTCGGAGCGGTGGGCAATGATGGTGACGACGCCGTCGGCGCCTATCGATACAAAAACCAGGGGATCGTTGACGGTGCCGCCAGGCATGTTGGCGCCGCCGTATTTTTTTGCCGGCGCAGCGGCATCGGCCGCCATCACCAGCCCGTTCACGCCTACCGTCAGCGCCAGCCCGGTGAAGGCGCCGACTCCCTTGAGCCAGGTGCGGCGGCTTACGGAAGCGACTTCGGTGTTAGCGCTATCTTTAGCGAAATCGAAAGCGGCGCTCATTTTGCGACCCCTTTGTCAGCGACCTGCTTGATCGCCGCGCGGATGCGAGTGTAGGTGCCGCAGCGGCAGATATTGCCGCTCATGGCGTCGTCGATTTCCTTGTCGGTCGGCTTCGGCGTGGTTTTCAGCAGGGCGGTGGCCGACATGATCTGGCCGGCCTGGCAGTAACCGCATTGCGGCACGCCCAGCGCGATCCATGCTTCCTGCACGGCATGGCCGACCTTGTCGTCGGCGATGGCTTCGATGGTGGTGACTTTTTTGCCGGCGGCGGCGCTGATCGGCGTGATGCAAGAGCGGATCGGGGCGCCGTCCAGGTGCACCGTGCAGGCGCCGCACAGGGCCATGCCGCAGCCGAATTTGGTGCCGGTCATGCCGATATGGTCACGCAGGGTCCACAGCAGCGGGGTGTCTTCCGGTAAGTCGATCTCGTGCTGCTTGCCGTTGATGTTCAGGCTTGTCATGGTGGGTTCTACCTTTCCAGCTTGGGGTTGATAACCTATTGATGGATAAATCGGGAGCAGTATAGTCGAATTGGCAATGCCTTGAATCCTTGCTATCAATTGACGTGATAAACCGCGCCTGGGCATTGTAGACCTAACTGAAATTCTTTGATTGAGCGCAACTGTTTCGGGGATAATTGGCAGATTGCAATTTTGGTGATGGAGTTCCGATGTCCGATTTGTTGAATAGAGCTGGCCGCATTCCCGACAATGTCTCGCTGCCCGAGCTGACGCTGCGAGGCATCATCCTTGGCGCCCTGATTACGGTCGTGTTCACGGCTTCCAACGTGTACCTGGGCTTGAAAGTCGGCCTGACTTTTTCTTCCGCCATCCCGGCCGCCGTGATTTCCATGGCCGTGCTGCGCATGTTCAAGAGCGCCAATATCCTTGAAAACAATATGGTCCAGACCCAGGCTTCGGCCGCGGGCACGCTGTCTTCCATCATCTTCATCCTGCCTGGCCTGGTGATGATCGGTTACTGGCAGGGTTTCCCGTACTGGCAGACCCTGGCGATCTGCGCCGCCGGCGGCATGCTGGGCGTGATGTTCACGATCCCGCTGCGGCACGCGATGGTGGTGCAAAGCGACCTGCCTTACCCGGAAGGCGTGGCGGCGGCTGAAATCCTGCGCGTCGGCAGCGCCGAAGTCGAAATCGACGGCGCCGCCGGCAAGGCCGGGACAAAGGCTGAAACCGGCATCGTCGACATCATGGCCGGCGGTTTCACCGCCGCTGCCGTGACCTTGTTCTCATCCGGCTTCCGGGTGCTGGGCGAAGGCATCAACCTGTGGTTCGCGGCAGGTCCGGCAGTGGTGCGCCTGTCCGCCGGCTTTTCGCTGGCCTTGCTGGGCGCGGGCTACCTGATCGGCATCGTGGCCGGCATCGCCATGCTGATCGGCTTGCTGATCGCCTGGGGCGTGGCCGTGCCGGTGCTGACCTCGATGCACAGCATCCCCGACGGCGTGACGCTGGCCAAATATGCGACCGGCCTGTGGAGCAAGGATGTGCGCTTCATCGGCGCCGGCACCATCGGCGTAGCCGCGGTATGGACCCTGATCACCTTGTTCAAGCCGATGCTGGAAGGCGTCAAGACCTCGTTCCAGGCTCTGCGCGGCGGCAAGGGACGCATCAACATCCCGCGCACCGAACAGGACCTGGCGCCGAGCTGGATCATCGGCATCACGCTGGCGCTGGTGGCCATCCTGGTAGCGACTTTCGCCAGCTTCCTGAGCGCCGCGCCTTTGTCGGCCGGCATGGTGTGGGGGCTGGTCGCCTATAGCGTGCTGTTTGCCGTGATCTTCGGTTTCCTGATCGCCGCTGCCTGCGGTTACATGGCAGGGCTGATCGGTTCTTCCGCCAGCCCGATTTCCGGCGTCGGCATCGTCGCCGTGGTGCTGGTGTCGCTGCTGATCCTGCTGGTCGGCAGCGGCGACGGCCTGCTGGCGACCGAGAGCGGCAACAAGCTTGGCATCGCGCTGGCGATCTTCACCACCTCGGCGGTGATCGCGGTGGCCACCATCTCCAACGATAACCTGCAGGATTTGAAAACCGGCTGGCTGGTCGGCGCCACGCCTTGGCGCCAGCAGGTGGCCTTGCTGATCGGCTGCGTGGTAGGCGCCGTGGTGATTCCGCCGGTGCTGGAGCTGCTGTATAACGCCTACGGTTTTGCCGGCGCCATGCCGCGCGCCGAGATGGATGTGACGCACGCCTTGTCGGCGCCGCAGGCAACCTTGATGACGGCCATCGCGACCGGGATTTTCACCCATCAGCTGAACTGGGACATGATACTGATCGGCCTCGGACTGGGCGTCGTGCTGGTGACGATCGACGAAGTGCTGCGCCGCCGCGGCGGCGTGGCGCGTTTGCCGGTGCTGGCGGTAGGCATCGGCATCTACCTGCCGCCGACGGTCGCTTCGACGCTGGTGCTGGGCACCTTGCTGGCCTGGGTGATAGAACGCATCCTGAAAAAGCGCGCGCAGAAGGCGGGCCTGCCGTATGAACAGTTTGCCGAAGCGCCAAACCGGCGCGGCGTGCTGCTGGCGTCCGGCCTGATCGTCGGCGAAAGCCTGGTGGGCGTGCTGCTGGCGGCCATCATCGGTTTTACCGGCAACGATTCGCCGCTGGCGCTGGTTGGCGCTTCCTTTGAAAACACCGCGCAATGGCTGGGGTTGATCGTGTTTGCGGTAGTAGCCTGGGTCTTCTCGCGGCGCGTGCTGACGGCGCGCCAGCAATAGGCGCTCGCCGGCTGCCGTGCAGCCGTCAAAAAAAATGGACCGGGCTGATTACCCGGTCCATTTTATTTTGCGAACTTGTTTCCAGCCGTGCCGGCCGGCTACTCGTGGTGCAGCGCGATTCCGAACTGTTCCGCCAGCGCGGCGCGGCCTTCCGGCGTGATGCCGACCACGCGCGAATGCTTGCTCCTGGTCAGCCAGCCCAGTTCCACCATGCGCTTCGCCAATGTCGCGCCGAGGGCGCCGGCCAGGTGGTCGCGCCGTTCGCTCCAGTCGAGGCAGGGGTAGGCGAACTGGCGCCGGCTCTTCTGCAATTGACGGGTATCGATGCCGAAGTCTTCGAACCAGGTTTCGCCTTGTTCCGATAACGAAAAAGTGCCGTCGCCGGCATGCAGCAAGCCGCGTTCAAGCAGGACCTCGGTCAGCCTGGTTCCCAGTTTCCCTGCCAGGTGGTCGTAGCAGAAGCGCGCGGTGCAGATGGCGTCGTTGCCGTTCGCGGGACCGATGCGTTTGCGCTTCGGGGCGAACACCATCAGGGATTCGATCAGGCGCGCCACTTCCGGCGAGGCCAGCCGAAAATATTTGTGGCGGCCTTGCGTGGTCATGTCGAGCAGTTTGTCTTCCAGCAGCTGGCGCAAGTGCGCGGTCGCGGTGGCAGGCTTGATTTCCGTGCCGTACGCCAGTTCCTTGGCGGTCAGGGCGCGTCCTTCCATCAGCAGCGCCAGCATCTGGATGCGGGTCGGGTCGCCGATGGTGCGGGCCAGCCGGCTGAGGTCGGGTTCATCGTTCATAGTTTGATGGTAACCGTACTGTTGTTGTGTGACAAGCGGGCGCAACAAGCCCAGAATTGAGCCTTGATCACTCAGGCAACGGAGCTGCTGCAATGACATCTCACCAACTGGCGCAAGCGCCGGCCACACCTGTTGCGAAAGCGGGCATGCCTGCTGCGGGCTGGACCATTGCTGCCAGCAGTTTCGCTTTTATCATCGTCCAGCTCGATATCACCATCGTCAACGTGGCGCTGCCGCAGATCGGCGCTGACCTGGGGGCGCGCGTTTCGGCTTTGCAATGGGTGGTGGATGCCTACACCCTCGGTTTTGCCGTGTTCCTGCTGTCGGCCGGCGCCCTGGGCGATAAATTCGGCTCCAAGCGTTTGTTCCTGGCTGGATTCCTGTTGTTCGCCCTGGCTTCGACCGCCTGCGGGCTGGCGCCGAATGCCGCTTTCCTGAACGTCGCGCGCGCCGTCCAGGGCATAGGCGCGGCGCTGCTGGTGCCCAGTTCGCTGGCGATCCTGAACCGTGCCTGCGCCCACGATAAAAAACTGCTCGCCAAGGCGATCGGGCTCTGGACTGCAGCGGGCGGCGTCTCGATTGCCGCCGGCCCGGTGCTGGGCGGCCTGCTGCTGGCGACCGCGGGATGGCGCAGCATCTTCTGGGTAAATATCCCGATCTGCATCCTGGGGTTTTTGCTGACCTTGCGCGTGGTGCCGGCCATGGCAAGCAAGCTGCATGTGCATTCCTTCGATTTCCTGGGACAGGTGCTGGCGATTGTCGCGCTGACCGGGCTGGTTGGCGCGGTGATCGAACTGCATCCGCTGGGGCTGGAGCATCCGCTGGTATTGTCCGGATTCTGCGTGGCCCTGGTCGCGGGCGCTGCTTTCATCATGGTGGAAAAGAAAGTGCCGCATCCGATGCTGCCGCTGAACTTCTTTCGCCAGGCCAGTTTTACTGCGGCCGTCCTGTTCGGCGTGCTGGTGAACTTCTCATACTACGGCGTGATCTTCGTGATCAGCTTTTACCTGCAGAAAGTGCAGGGCTACAACTCGCTGCAGGCGGGACTGGCGTTCTTGCCTTTGACCGGGACCTTCATATTCTCCAACCTGGCCAGCGGCTGGCTGATCGGCCGCGCCGGCATACGGCTGCCGATGGTGCTCGGCGGCCTGGTGGGCGCCTTGGGCTATGGTTTGCTCGGCACTATCGGCATCGCCAGCCACGCCAGTTTCCTGCAGATGCTGCCGGGTTTCATACTGATCCCGGCCGGCATGGGGCTGGCGGTGCCGGCCATGACGACCTCGATATTGTCGAGCGTGGAAAAGAACCGGGCGGGGACGGCGTCGGCGGTGCTCAATACTGCCAGGCAGGTCGGCGGCGCGGTTGGGGTGGCGGTATTCGGGGCTTTGGTCAGCGACGGTTTTGGCGGGGGCATGGTCGGCGGCGTCAGGATCGCCATGTGGACGGCGACGGTGCTGTTATTGGCGGCTGCGGGGCTGGGTTACCTGGTGCGGCCGGTTGCAACGCAATGACCCGATACGCCGCGATGCGTTACACGTACGATGCCTGGCGAGGACAGCAACCGGATTGCCTCGACTGCGCAGTCAGACGGATCGCAGGGGCATTTAACTATGTTTTGGCGGATGGCGGCTAAGGCAGCCACAATTTGACTCATTCTTGAATGCAATATTTGAAGAATCATTAAATAGAAAATAATTCATCGATGCTATATTGGAAAGCTGATATGTTTCGCCATAAAAAATATTGAGGGATAAGTCATGGGATTAAATGCAAACGCGTGGAAATCGTCGCTAGGTTTAGGTGTCCAGCAATCCTGTCGATTGGAGGAAAGGTTGCGATTCAACTCAGCAGCGGTTATTCCTGGTGACATTGCCTCGGTGAAGGCGCGCCTGTGAGCACGACAGGCCCGGCAGGCTGGCCGGAAGACTTTCCGTTCCGGCCGCATCTGCGCTTCTGTACGCTGGGCAACGAGAACGTGACGGAGGTTATGGAGAGCTTTCGCATTGCGTGCGAGCAGCTGGGATACTCAACCAGCATCGAAGCCGCACCCAGCGTAGACAACGCCGACATCAACCTTTTCTTTTTCGCGATGGGTCTTGGCTTGCCTCCCGATGCGGAGCTGCCGCTCAACGCCATCGTGGTCAATTTTGAGCCTGGCCTGCCTGAACTGTTGGCAGAAATGCCCGGCTATCGCCACTTGCTCCAGCGTGCATGGGTCTGGGAGTACAGCCTTGATAATCTGAAGCATCACCAAGCTCTTGGGATACTCAGGTCTGACTACGTACCCCTGACTTTTGAGCCGATGGCGACACCCATCGCATCCGAAGACCAAGTGCTGAGCGACGACCGGCAGGACATCGATGTCATCTTCTTCGGTGAAACCATGCCCCGCCGGCTTTCCATTTTGAGCGAGCTAGAGTCGCACGGGCTTCGGGTAGTCTATCCGATAGGAAAGGCCTGGACGCCTGCGCAGCGCGATGCCTTGCTGCCGCGTGCAAAGCTCGCCTTAAACATGCGCAAGGCCGATCACACAAGCATTGCTGAATTGCCGCGCCTGTCCATCCTGTTGCGCAACCGCAAAGCTGTCGTGTCAGAGCTTTATCCGCATTCTGAGATACCGCCGGTGCTGCGCGACGCCGTCGACGGCTGCTCGTACAACGAACTCGTCGAGCGAGTGCATGCGCTGCTGGCCGATGCTCCGCGGCGGCGCATGCTCGAGAAGGCCGGCCCTCTCGCGCTGCTTGGCTTGACGCCACAGAAAGAGATTTTGGCTGGCGCAATGCAGCGTTATGTTGCGGCAGTCCGTCAGCGCCTGTAGCGCAAACCGTCTGCAGACGCATGAGGCGCCGAGCCGAAGGTTGCTCGCCATCAAACGCAAAAGGTTCGCTGGCAAGCAAAGCTGGTCAAGCTCGATCCGCTTGAGCGGGCAGCGATCATGGCGTGCTTGCGCAAGCTAGAGACGGTCGAGTAGGGTGATCTCATGTTCCGGTATCGTTGCTGTCGTTCGTTAAACTAAACTAAACCATTCCATGATCGTCATCAGTCTATTAAGCAATACAACATCGGCGAGCTTTGCCAACCATCGCTGGTACTGCGAACAGCATGGCTATCGTCACGTGGTGATTGACACCTCCTGCATTCCGGCTAACAGGCAGCATCAAGCCATATTGAAATATCAGGTTTTGCTTCGTACGCTACGCGAAGCTGAACCGGAAGCGCTAGTGGCGTTGTTAAGTGAAGACAGCGCGATAGTGCGCCCCCATCCGTTGCCTGAATTGATGGAAGGCCGCAGCTATCTGCTGGTTGTGACCGATGGGCAGCTTCCGCAAGCCGACGTGACTATTTGGCGCAATACCGGCGAGGTTCGTGAGATGGTTTCGCAGATCACGAATGCCTGCAAATTTGGCGCCGGCTTTGAAAGCGAAGCTCAAGTATTGGGAAGATGGCCTTCGGTGCATTTCAGTTCGCAGATAGGCAACTGCCTGCCTGCGATGATCAGTAAAGTCGACGCCGATCCGGCTTGGGCGAGAATCCCCACATTTTCTTTAAGCTTTGACGATCCACTGACAAATGCCGCCGGTAAAGGCATTTCTCCACGCTTTCGAGAAACGTTGATCGAACATGTCAACGCCAATTTGATGGAGGGGAAACCGCTGTTGTCTCCCTCTATCCAATCCGATACCGAGGCTCCTGAGGCGCACAGTACTTATAATCCGGGCTCGTCCATCGCATTGGTCATGCTTTACACTCCGAACATTTCTATCTATGGAGAAATTGCTGAACGAAACCTGAGGCGTTACTGCGATCGTCACAACTACACTCTGCATATCCATCGTTCGGTCCCGGCAGAATTACAGCTTGCCGCAAGCGGAAACTGGGTCAAGCCTTGGTTGCTCAATACGTATATTTCTTCCCACGAGTGGGTATTCTGGATTGATGCAGATGTGCTGGTGACTGACCAGGGTCGCAAACTTGAGCCCTTGCTGTCACAGCGTGAAAGGGTGCTTGCGCAGGATGTGAGCTGGAATATGAATTCCGGCATCATGGGATTTCGCAACACCCCTGAAAATGCGGCATTGTTAACGGGGCTCATGGATGACATCCGGGCGGTGGCGGACAAATCGTCTGTATATGCCAGTCAAGGCGACCAGTACTTTTTCATCCAGGCTTTGCTAAGGGCCGGCATGCTGAACGATCCGGACATGCTGGACATAACGACCATCAATACCCCTTGGTTCATGAAACAGCCGGATACTTTTATGACCCATTATTTCCATATGTGGCCCCAAATTCGAGCGATGATGATGGAGCGAGACGATATGTCTTGCGCTTAGCGATCTGGTTCGCGCGCCTATAAGTACCGGCTCGCTTAGCAAAGCATGCCGCGAGCCGGTGCTTCTACCACAAATTATTTTTTGTGCTCAACGCGGTGATGCTTCTTCACCATCTTGCCGTGATGTTTCACGGGTTCTTGCTTGTAGGTTTCAACCTTGCGGTCATTGCGTGCATCAGGATGGCCGGCCAGCGGGTCGCCGGAGTTCTGGGCTTGTGCGAACGGAGTCAATGCGAGGAGGAGAGCGGCGATACCAAATAGCTTTTTCATATTTATTCCTTCCGTTGATAGGGTTTTACAATCCGCATCTGCAGCGGGATGTCTTATAAACGCCGTGGGGGATATTCGGTTGACAACGGCGATATTATCGGATGGTAACTTCGTGTAACATCGGCAAGATGCCTTGACCACGGAGCCTTGAATGAAAAAACGCCAGTTTCTGTCGACCGCCGGCCTTTCGCTTGCCGGCGCCTTGGGAATATCCGCAGCGCCAGCTTACGCGATTGCTGCCGCAAAGAATACAGCGCCAGCCGTGCTGACGATAACCGGCGCCATCGAACGCAGCAACCGCGGGCCGGTCGATCCGGTGATCGACCAGATGATGCACAAGCAGAACGTGCAGTTCGCCAGCGCATTTACCTTCGACCTGGCCGCGCTGGCCAAGCTGCCGGCAGTGACCATCAACCCGACCCTCGAATACGACAGCAAGCCGCACCAAATGCGCGGCCCGCGCCTGGCCGATGTGCTGGACATGCTGGGCGCCAGCAAGGCGCCGGAGACGCAGATCGTGTTTCATTCGGTCGACGGCTACATGCCGCAGCTGAGTTTCGCCCAGCTCAGGAAATATGGCTACATCCTGGCGACGCATATCGACGGCAAGCCGATGGGAATCGGCGGTTTCGGGCCTGCCTTCGCGATCTACGATGCCGACCGCATCGCTGAACAGGCGCAAAAACCGTTGGACCAGCGCTTCGCCCTCTGTCCCTGGGGCCTGTATTGCATCGAGGTGGTTGCGGGCAAGTAAAGCAAGGACCTCAGGCAAAGGCCCCAGCCTTATTCGCTGCCGAACAGTTCGCCTTGCAAGACGGCCGATTCATTGGCCGCCTCTTCTTTTCGCGTAAGCGCGCTGGCCCGCACGCCTAGCAACCTGAGGCGCCTGTCCAAGGCGACGCGGCGCAGGCATTCCCCCGCCGCCTGCCGGATCGCGATTGCGTCGTCGGTCGCGGCGGACAACGTCAAGTCGCGGGTGACGATGCGAAAATCCGAGAAGCGCAATTTGATTCCCACCGTGCGAGTGACATAACCTTTCCTTTGCAGGTCGCCGGCCAGCCGCACGCACAGGTCGGTGAAGATCGGCGTGAGGGTGTCGCGGTCCAGCTTGGCGTGCAGGTCCCGTTCGAACGTGGTTTCGCGGCTGATCGACTTGGTTTCCGAGCTGGTGGCGACCGGGCGGTCGTCCAGGCCGTTGGAAGTGCGCATCAGCCATTCGCTGTAGGTGCGGCCGAAATTATCCTGGAGCACGGCGGGGTCGGTTGCCGCCAGTTCGCCGATGGTATTGATGCCGAGCGCGGTCAGCTTTTCAGCCGCCTTGGGGCCGATGCCGTTGACTTTCCTTGCCGCCAGCGGCCAGATGCGCGATGGGATATCGGCTTCGGTAATCACGGTCAGGCCGTTCGGCTTTTCCAGTTCAGAGCTGATCTTGGCCAGCAGCTTGTTGGGAGCGATGCCGATTGAACACGACAATCCGGTTGCCTGGCGCACGGCATCCTTGATGCGTTGCGCCAGCACGCGCATGTCGTCCGGGTGCTGGCTCAGGTCGATATAGATTTCATCGATGCCGCGATCCTCTATCAGCGGCGCGATCTCGGCCACGGCGGCCTTGAACAGCCGCGAGTAATGACGGTAAGACTCGAAATCGGTCGGCAGCAGGATCGCCTCCGGCGCCAGCTTGGCGGCTTTCATCATGCCCATTGCGGAAAACACGCCCAAGGCGCGTGCTTCGTAGGTGGAGGTGGTGACGACGCCGCGGCCGACATAATCGCGCAGCCTGTGATAACGCAGCTGCCCGTCTTCCCCCGGCTCGGGCTTGTGCCTGGAGCCGCCGCCGATCACTACCGCCCTGCCGCGCAGTTCGGGGTAGCGCAGCAGCTCCACCGACGCGTAGAAAGCGTCCATATCCAGGTGCGCAATACGACGAATGGGCGAGGACATGAAATCAATGTGTTTGAATGCTTAATACGGCCATAGCATACCATTACTGTATATAAAAACAGTGTTTTAGGTAAATTTTTTCAAACAAATTTTACTTGTCTTTAACGCAGGTCAGAGTCATGAACGTCGATCCATGGATTGAGAATTGCCGCGCCGGTCGCCTGAAAGTCAATGACGTTGCGTGTTACGACCGTCATGCCGTGAACCAGGGCGGTCGCAGCAATCAGCCCGTCACGAACCGGCCGCGGGTCCGGGACATGCAACCGCGCGCTGCGCAGGGCGACAGCGGTGTCGACGACCAGGATGCGGCCTGAGAAGGCCGGCAGAACATGGCTGCTCATCCAGGCCCGGAATTTGGCGCCCTGCGAAGGGGCGCGGCGTTCCGCGAGCAATATGCCGATTTCCAGTTCCTGGATAGTGATCGCAGATAGGTACAAGTCAGACGCATCCACGCTGTCGGCCCAATCGGTAACGCATTTATCGGCTTTCCCGAGACGGATTTTCCGTAGCTCGGATACGACATTGGTATCGAGGATATACATCAGGAAAGATCCGCTGCCTGTGCCAGGTCGTCCAGGCGAGGAATTTCAAGTTCTATGGCTTCGATTCCAGGCATAGCCAGCAAATCCGCGATCTTGGTCCTGCCGCCGCTGATTCTCTTGTATTCATCGAACGTCAGCAACACGTGCGCCGGCCGGCCGCGATCCGTGATGAATACCGGACCGGCTTCTGCGGCCTTTTTTGCCTTGCTGGCATCCTGGTTGAACTGACGGCTTGAGAGGGTTGTGATAGTCATCTTGGCAGCCCACAATGATTTGTAATGTAGATATGTTACTACAAATATAGGGCTATGCAAAAATATGTAGACACATCTCTACAATTTGTTGGTTTTACAATACAGGGCTGAACAAACGGGCGACATGGATCAGCACCCGGTACAGGTAATGCAGCCGCTCGTAGTCGGCTGCATCGATTTCAAGCGCCTGCTCAAAATCGGTCTTCAGCATCTGTTCGACCTCGCCGGCGAATGCCGGATCGATATTCAAGGCGGTGATCTCGAAGTTGAGCCGCAGCGAACGGTTATCCAGGTTCATGCTGCCGACCGCCGCCGTGTCGTCGTCGATCAGCAGCACTTTCTGGTGGATGAACCCGGGCTGGTAGCGGAACACGCGGATGCCGGCGCGCACCGACTCGTGCGCGTACAAGGTCGATGCCAGGAACACGGTGCGGTGATCGGCGATGGCCGGGATCAGGATGCGCACGTCGACGCCGCGGAATACCGCCAGCTGCAGGGCGGCGTTGACGGCGGAGTCCGGCACCAGGTAAGGCGTGGTCAGCCACAGCCGGCGGCGGGCGGCGTGTATCGCCTGGACGAAGAACAGCGAACAGGTTTCCTGGGCGTCGGCCGGACCGGTGGCGGCGATCAGGCTGGTGGCCTTGCCGTCGCCGGCGCGCGGCGGCAGCAAGGCAAGCGGTTCGCCGTTGATCCAGTGCCAGTTTTCGTCGAAGGCCAGCTGCAGGTCGGCTACCGCCGGGCCCTGCAACTCCATGTGGGTGTCGCGCCACGGCGCCAGCGGCGGTTTGAGGCCAAGGTATTCGTCGCCGACATTGAGGCCGCCGACAAAACCGCGCCAGCCGTCCACCACGACCACCTTGCGATGGTTGCGGAAGTTGAGCTGGAAGCGGTTGCGCCAGCGCCGGGTGGCGAAGCGGTGGATCTGGACGCCGCCGGCGCGCAGGATCGCATCGTAGGTTGCCGGCAGGTCGTGGCTGCCGACGCCGTCATACAGCACGTGGACGCGGACCCCGGCGGCGGCGCGCTCCAGCAGCGCCGCTTGCAGCCGGCGCCCGAGTTCGTCGTCGTGGATGATGAAAAATTGCACCAGCACATAATGTTCGGCGCCGGCGATGGCTTCGAAGATGGCGTCGAAACTGGCCCTGCCGTTCACCAGCAAGCGCAGGCGGTGGCCGCTCAGGAACGGCACCCCCAGCATTTTGCTGATGGCCTGGTAGCGCTGGGCGCCGGCATGCGGCGGGTATTGTTCAGACAGGGCCCGCCGGGCCGGATCGTCCAGCTGGCGCAGGCGCGCCTGGCGCGAGTGATGCAGCTCGACATAACCGGTGAAACGCTTGCTGCCCAGGAACAGGTAAGGCAGCAGGGTGAAGTAGGGCAGCAGCACCAGCCCGAATACCCAGGCCACCGCGCCTTGCGGCGTGCGGGTGTGCATCAAGGCGTGGATGGCGGCGACGACGCCGGCCGCATGCAGCAGCAGGACGACGGTGGAAGCCAGGGCAAACGGCAAATACGGCATTCAGGCAGCTCCGAATCTCTTGCAAGCTTGCATCTTAGCCAATAACCGGAGCGGCCCGCTTATTTTTTTGCCTGCAATGCAATCCGCACCGCCAGGCCGGCCAGCACCGTACCCATCAGCCAGCGCTGGATCAGCAGCCAGCTGGGCCGGCTGCCCAGCACGCCGGCGATCGAACCGGCCGCCAGCGTCACCATCGAGTTGACGGTGATGCTGACCACGATCTGGATCATGCCCAGCACCAGCGACTGCACCAGGATGCTGGCGCCGTTCGGATCGATGAACTGCGGCAGCAGCGCCAGGTAAAGCAAGGCGACCTTGGGGTTGAGCAGGTTGGTGAACAAGCCCATCAGGAACAGCTTGCGGTTGCTGTCGGCGGGCAGGTCGCGCACCGCGAACGGCGAGCGCCCGCCCGGTTTTACCGCTTGCCAGGCCAGGTACAGCAGATAGGCGGCGCCGCCGAAGCGCAGCAGGTCGTAGGCCAGCGGCACGGCAAACAGCAGGGCGGTGATGCCGAACGCCGCGCACAGCATGTAAAACACAAAGCCGGTAGCGACGCCGGCCAGCGATACGAAACCGGCCTTGGGGCCTTGGCAGATCGAGCGCGAGATCAGGTAGATCATGTTGGGCCCGGGCGTGAGCACCATGCCGAAAGCCACCAGCGCAAAACCCAGCAATAAATTAAGATTCGGCATACATGTTTCCAGAAGATTGGCAGGAGGCTGGCTCGGGGCCAGCTTGCGTATTTTGAGCTAAAACTTGCCGCTTCGCATGGGTATTTCCAGGCAGGGCGGTTTTTAAAAAAAGGAAGCAACAGATGAAGCTGTTACGAGTAGGCCCGAAAGGCCAGGAAAAGCCGGCCATGCTGGATGCCGGCGGCAAGCTGCGCGATTTGTCCGGCGTGATCGCGGATATCACGCCGCAGCAGCTGACGCCCGCCGGGCTGGCAAAGCTGCGCGGACTCGATCCGGCCAGCCTGCCGGAAATTGCCGCGCCAGGCCGCATCGGCACGCCGTTCACGGGCGTGGGGAAATTCATGTGCGTGGGCCTGAACTACAGCGACCACGCCGCCGAATCCGGTTTGCCGGTGCCGCCGGAACCGGTGCTGTTCAATAAATGGAGCAGCTGTATCAGCGGTCCCGACGATGCCATCGTGATGCCGAAAAATTCGGTCAAGACCGACTGGGAAGTCGAACTGGGCGTGGTGATCGGCAGCAAGGCGCGCTATGTCGCGCTGGACCAGGCGCTGTCGCATGTCGCCGGTTATTGCGTGATCAACGATGTCTCCGAGCGCGAATACCAGATCGAACGCAGCGGCACCTGGGACAAGGGCAAGGGCTGCGACACCTTCGGTCCGGTCGGACCATGGCTGGTCACCGCCGACGAAGTGGCCGATCCGCAAAACCTGTCGATGTGGCTGGAAGTCAACGGCAAGCGCTTCCAGGACGGCAGCACCAAGACCATGATCTTCAATGTCGCTTTCCTGGTCCATTACATCAGCCAGTTCGCCACCCTGTACCCGGGCGATATCATTTCCACCGGCACGCCGCCCGGCGTCGGCATGGGGCAAAAACCGCCGCTGTATCTCAAGCCTGGCGACGTGGTGCGGCTCGGCATCGATGGGCTGGGCGAGCAGCAGCAGACCGTGTACGCCTGGGATGAGAGTTTGCTCGACTGATTTGATTTGTGCTTGGCAGGCACAAGTGTTGTTCTGATTTCCTGGATTGTTATCTCTGCCGGAATAAATAATAATAAATTTACATTCCGGCAGTCAATGTTTGACGCGATTGACGCCAACATACCGAGGCAAACCATGAAATCAGAGAACATCAGCCATCTGCTGACCCGGGCGCATACCCATGACGTTGTCTACCTGGCTGAAGACCAGACCATCTCGATCCAGAAAGCCTTGAAACAGGGCGAAAGAATCAAGTGCCTGAGCGGCTTGCTGTGGATCACCGCCGAGAGTTTCAAAGGCGACATTTTCCTGAATGAAAACAAGGATGTTGAAATGCACGGCGCCAGGCGCATCGTGATCACCGCGCTGAAGCCTTCCAGTTTCACCTACGAGCAAGCGACAGAGTAGTCGATAGCGTAATATTTGGCATTGCTCGCCGTTCCGGGCGAGTGTCTTGGTCTGCCCATGGCCGCGGAGAATGCCAATGTCTTTTGATGTCGACCTGTTTGTAATCGGCGCCGGTTCCGGCGGCGTGCGCGCCGCGCGTTTTTCGGCTGGTTTCGGCGCCCGCGTGGCGGTGGCGGAAAGCCGCTACCTGGGCGGCACCTGCGTCAACGTCGGCTGCGTGCCGAAAAAATTCCTGGTGTACGGCGCTCATTTCAGCGAAGACTTCGAACAAGCCTCCAGTTTCGGCTGGACTGCCGGCAAGCCGCAGTTCGACTGGAGCACGCTGATCGCCAACAAGAACCGCGAGATCCACCGGCTCAACGAAGTCTACCGCGGCTTGCTGCTCAACAGCGGCGTCGCCCTGCATGAAGGCCACGCCAGGCTGCTGGACAAGCATACGGTCGAGATCAACGGCCAGCGCATCAGCGCCGCCAACATCTTGGTCGCCACCGGCAGCTGGCCGCAAGTGCCGGACATCCCCGGCAAGGAATTCGCCACCACCTCCAACGAAGCCTTCTTCCTCAAGCAATTGCCGCGTCGCGTGCTGGTGGTCGGCGGCGGCTATATCGCCGTCGAATTCGCTTCGATTTTCCATGGCCTGGGCGCGCAGACCAGCTTGCTGTACCGGGGCGACCTGTTCTTGCGCGGTTTCGACCATGGCGTGCGCCAGCACCTGAACGACGAGTTCAAGAAGAAGGGCGTCGACCTGCAGTTCAAGGCCGATATCGCCAGCATCGCCAAACAGGCCGACGGCAGCCTGAAGGCGACCTTGAAAGACGGCCGCGTGCTTGACACAGACTGCGTGTTCTACGCCACCGGCCGGCGGCCGATGCTGGACAACCTCGGCCTGGAGCATGTCGATGTGGCGCTGGACGCCAAAGGGTTCATCAAGGTCGACCAGGAATACCGCAGCTCGGAACCCAGCATCCTGGCCTTGGGCGACGTCATCGGCAAGGTGCAGCTGACGCCGGTGGCGCTGGCCGAAGGCATGGCCGTCGCGCGGCGCCTGTTCCGGCCCGAGGAATATCGTCCGGTAGACTACCGGCTGATTCCGACGGCGGTGTTCAGCCTGCCCAATATCGGCACGGTCGGACTGACGGAAGAGCAGGCGCAGGACGCCGGCCACAAGCTGAAAGTCTTCGAGACGAAATTCCGGCCGATGAAATTGAGCCTGGGCGACTACCATGAAAAAACCATGATGAAGCTGATCGTCGACGCCGCCAGCGACCAGGTGCTCGGCTGCCACATGGTGGGACCGGACGCCGGTGAAATCATCCAGGGAATCGCCGTCGCCTTGCGCGCCGGCGCCACCAAGCGCGTGTTCGACGACACGATCGGCATCCACCCGACCTCGGCCGAAGAGTTCGTCACGCTGCGGACGCCGCGCCCGGATTGAGAGTTTCATGGCAAAAGATGGCGCTCTGCTGCTAACATGGCACGCTGCGAACCAACATCAATAAGCCATGAACGAAGATCAAAAACCGGAATTGACAGAAGAAGACGAGACCGTCGGTTTCACGCGCCGCCGCTTTCTCGGCAGCGTGGTTGCCGTCGGCGCCAGCCTGGCGTTGTCGGACTGCGCCAGCGACGGCGGCCAGCAGGTCGCCGATGCGGCGCAGGAAAAACTGCTGGACCAGAAGCTGCAATCGGCGGTCAAGCATGTAGTGGTGATCTACGCCGAGAACCGCAGTTTCAATAACCTGTACGGCAATTTCCCCGGCGTGCAAAAACCATTGTCGCAAGCGATGCAGGCCCGCCACACGCAGCTGGACCGCGACGGCAAGACGCCGCTGGCGCAGCTGCCCAAGATCTGGGGCGGCTTGGTGCCGCAGGCGCAGGAAGTCGGCGGCCAGCGCTACATGATCGCGGAAAACCAGATCAGCGGCTTGCCCAATGCGCCGTTCAAGCTGAGCGACCAGCACGGCAAGCCGTTGCCGCAGGGAGTGATCACGCGCGACCTGTGGCACAAGTTTTACCAGAACCAGATGCAGATCAACGGCGGCAAGAACGACCAGTTCGTGGCGTGGGCCGATTCCGGCGCCCTGACCATGGGCCACTACGGCGAAACCGCCAGCAAGCTGCGCCTGTGGAAGCTGGCCGAGCAATACACCTTGTGCGACAATTTTTTCATGTCGGCTTTCGGCGGTTCTTACCTCAACCATATCTTCCTGGTTTCCGGGCAGACGCCTTTCTATCCCGATGTCCACAATAGTCCGGCGCGCCACAACGTGGCGACCGTGGAAGGGGACGATCCGAAGGGAACCCGCCTGAAGCTGGACGACAAGAATCCGGCTTCGGCCATCGACGGTCCGCCCAAATTCCTGCGCGACCGCGCCATCACGCCGGACGGCTACGCGGTCAACACCATGGCGCCGCCGTACCAGCCCAGTTTCGTGAAACCGGCCAAGGACGGCGATGCGGCCTACGCCGATGCCGGCGATCCGATGGTGCTGCCGCCGCAGACCTATGCCACCATCGGCGACCGCCTGTCGGAAAAGGGCGTCAGCTGGGCCTGGTATGCCGGCGCCTGGCAGGCCGCGCTGGAGGGCAAGGCGAACGACGATGCGGTGCCGAATTTCCAGTACCATCACCAGCCGTTCAATTATTTCAAGAGTTTTGCTCCCGGCACGGCGCTGCGCGAAACCCATTTGAAAGACGCCGGGCTGGGCGACGATCCCGCCACCAACAAATTCCTGGCGGAGATCGATGCCGGCCGGTTGCCTGCGGTGAGTTTTTATAAACCGCAGGGCAACCTGAACCTGCACGCGGGTTATGCCGATGTCGAATCGGGCGACCGCCACATCGCCAACGTCATCGCCCATCTGCAGCGCGGGCCGCAATGGCAGAACATGGTGGTGATCGTCACCCATGATGAAAACGGCGGCTGGTGGGACCATGTGGCGCCGCCCAGGGGCGATCGCTGGGGACCGGGTTCGCGGATTCCTGCGACCGTCATTTCGCCGCATGCAAAAAAGGGGTTTGTCGACCATACCGTGTACGACACCACCTCCATCATGCGTTTCATTACCCGCCTGCACGGCTTGCGCAAGCTGGACGCATTGGTGGCGCGCGACCAGGCGTTCCGGGAAAACCGCCAGGCGCCGCTGGGCGACCTGACCAATACCCTGGACCTGGCATAGGCCGTCCGCCTTGAACAAGCAGGCTGGAAAAGCGTCGGCAAAGCCGAGGAAGCGCTCGGTTAAAAGCCCGTCCTCGGCGCCGGGCGATGTGCTTTAATTGGTGCATACAAATGCTCTTGTCAAAGGCCAGCCATGAACACAATGACAACGCCAGCCGGCGCCGATTTTGCCCAGGTCCGGCAGGAGATCCGGCGCGTATTCGATGCCCAGGGGACAACCGCCCTGCGCCTGCGCCAATCGGGCAAGGCCGAGCGCCTGCAGAAAATCAGGAAACTGAAGAGCGCGCTGCTGGCGCACAAGGATGAAGTGATTGCCGCCGGTTTTGCCGATTTCGGCAAGCCTGCCGCCGAAGTGGAACTGAGTGAAATCCTGCCGGTGATCGCCGAAGCCAACGACGCCATCCGCAAGCTGGGGCGCTGGATGAAGCCCAGGAAAGTCTGGCCGTCGCGCATGATGGTCGGCACTTCGGCTTATACCCAATACGAACCCAAGGGACGCGTGCTGATCGTGGCGCCCTGGAATTATCCGGTGAACCTGAGCCTGGGGCCGCTGGTGTCGGCGCTGGCTGCCGGCAATACGGTGATCCTCAAACCGTCGGAAATGACGCCGCATGCGTCAGCCGTCATCGGCAAGATCATCCGTGAAGTATTCAGCGAGGATGAGGTGGCGCTGTTCGAGGGCGATGCGCCGGTCGCCCAGGCTCTGCTGGAGCTGCCTTTCGACCATATTTTCTTCACCGGTTCGCCGGCCGTCGGCAAGATCGTCATGGCGGCGGCAGCCAGGCACCTGACCAGCGTCACGCTGGAGCTGGGCGGCAAATCGCCCACCATCGTCGACGAGACGGCCGACTTGCAAGCCGCTGCGCAAAATATCCTGTGGGCCAAGTTCACCAACAATGGCCAGACCTGCATCGCGCCCGATCACATTTACGTGCACGCCAGCGTCAAGGACGCTTTCCTCGAACACTGCGTGGCGGCGCTGGAGAGCGCCTATGGCAAGGGAGCCGAGCAGGCCGGCAGCAGCAGCCTGGCGCGCATCGTCAACCAGCGCCATACCGCGCGCGTCAAGACCCTGCTGGATGACGCCACTGCGCGCGGCGCGCGGGTCATCACCGGCGGTGCGGTTGACGAAGCCCAGCGCTATATTGCGCCGACATTGCTGGACGGGATCCCGGACGACGCCAAGATCATGGGCGAGGAAATCTTCGGGCCGCTGTTGCCGGTGATTGGCTATGCGCAGCTGGATACGGTGATTGCTCGCATCAACGCCGAACCCAAGCCTCTGGCGCTCTATGTGTGGAGCCGCAAGCAAGCCAACATCGCCAAGGTGATGCAGCAGACGACCTCGGGCGGCGCCTGCATCAACCATTGCGTGGTGCAGTTTTTGCACGGCAACCTGCCGTTCGGCGGCGTCAACAATTCCGGCATCGGCAGCGCCCACGGCCACCACGGTTTCCTGGCGTTTTCGCATGAGCGGGCGGTGGTGCGCAACCGCATCATGCTGGCCAAGATGTTCTATCCGCCCTATACCGGCTTGACGCGCAAGCTGGTTGCGCTGTTCATCAAGACGGTCTGAACTTAAGCGAAATCGGTAGCCGCGACGAACAGCGCAAGCAGCGCTTCCAGCCCCTGCAGGTCTTCCGGGCGGAAGCGATTCAGCGTGGGGCTGTCGATATCGAGCACGCCGTATAGCTGTCCATTTTTCATCACCGGGATCACGATTTCCGAGTTCGATGCGGCGTCGCAGGCAATGTGGCCGGCAAACGCATGCACGTCCGGCACCAGGATGGCGCGCCGCTCCGCGGCGGCGGTGCCGCACACGCCTTTGCCGAACGCAATCCGGGCGCAGGCGACCTTGCCTTGGAACGGTCCGATCAGCAATTCCTCGCCACCTGCCTTCCTGGCCGGCTTGACCCAATAAAAGCCGGCCCAGTTGAGGTCGGCCAGCGACTGGTAGATGAATGCGGAAAATTGCGCGGCGTTGGCCGTCAGGTCGCGTTCGTCTTCCAGCAGGCTTGCGGCCTGGCGCGCCAGCGAGGCGTAGTCGACATCAATTTCGGCTGTCAGCGGGGTGAACATGGTTATCCCTAAAAAAATTTGATTGGTTCGGTAGATGCTGCCGGCGGCGGCGTTATTTGGAAGCCACGGAGGCCGCGCGCGCGAAGCGCTGCAGGATAGGCTCTGTAGCGGCAGGGCCCGGGCCCATGACATGGTCTTTTTCGCTGATCCTTTTGCCTGTCGTACCGTCGATCAGCACCGGATCGGCGCTTTTGCCGGTGGCGGTGTCGAGCAACACGACGCTTGCGCCTTCAGGAGCGAAATGCTGGTTGCCCCAGGCCATCAGCGCCAGCAGCACTGGACGGAAATCGCGGCCGCGCTGGGTCAGGCGGTATTCATGGCGCGGCGGCTTTTCGCAATAAAGATGGCGTTCCAGCAAACCTTCCTCGACCAGCGCATTGAGGCGGCGCGTCAGCATGTTGGGGGCGATGTCCAGGTGCTTCTGGAATTCGTCGAAACGGGTCAGGCCATAGAAGGCGTCGCGCAGGATCAGGATGCTCCACCATTCGCCGACACGTTCCAGGCTGCGCGCGATGGGGCATTGCATGTTGCCGAAACTTTTGCGTTGCATGATGGATATCCTCTCAGCGTTTTCAAGACTTTCAATATGATAGCAACTATGGCCCTATCCGGGGACAAATCCTCAGGCGCAGGCAATGGCTTGCAACTGCGCCTGCGGCAAAACATCTGCCATGGGCATATCAGCGTTGCAGCGGCGCCAGGTAGATGCCGGTCGCCAGGCCCTGCTTGACGGTGCGCGTGATATCGTCCGCCAGCACTTCCTCCAGGCCGGCTTCCAGTCCGGCCAGGGCCTGCACCGCGACTTCTTGTGCGCTTACCTTGGGCAGGTCGAAGCCGTGGGTCATGTCGGTATCCATGAAACCGACGTGCAGGCCGACAACCTGGGTGCCTTGTGCGCGCACCGAAGTGCGCAAGCCGTTGGTGAAACCCCAGGCGGCAGACTTGGAGGCGCCGTACAGGGACAGTTCCGGCGAGTTGACCCAGCTTGCCACCGACAGGATGTTGATGATGGCGCCGCCCTTGTTATTGGCGAGGACCGGGGTGAATGCCTGGCTCATGCGTACCGTGCCGAAGAAATTGGCTTCGAAAATCTCGCGCGCGGTATCGATCGCGGCCGGATCGAGATAACTGAACACCCTGGCGATGCCGGCGTTGTTGATCAGCAACGTCACATCCTTGCATTGGGCGGCTGCGGCGGCCACTTCTTCGGCATTGGTGACATCCAGCTTGACGGCAACCACGCCAGGCAGCTTGATGCTGGCCGGATCGCGCACGCCGGCGTAAACCTTGCTGGCGCCGCGGGCCAGCAGTTCGTGGACGAGGGCCAGTCCGAGGCCGCGGTTGGCGCCGGTGACGAAAGCGACGGAGTCTTTGATTTTCATGATGTGTTTCCTTTGGTTCGGTTGGAGAGGGACAGCAAAGTCAGGTCAATGGGCATCGGCCGACGGCGCCTTGGGCGGCGCGACCTTGCGCATCAGGGGCACCATCGCGGTGGCGACAATGAAGCAAGCCATGATGGCCAGGAAGGTGTCGGAAAAAGTCAGCGTCAGCGCTTCCCGGTAAGTCAGGTTCCACAGCTGCCGCAGCGCCCCGGCCTCGCCCAGCGTGCCGGCGGCGCCTTGCAGCAGCGCACTGGTGGCATCGTTGCTGCGGGTCAGGTGTTCGGCCAGCCGGAAGAAATGCAGGTTGGTGCGATCGTTGAGGATGGTGGCGCAGACCGCGATGCCGATGGCGCCGCCCAGGTTGCGCATCAGGTTGAACAAGCCGGACGCCAGCCGCAGCCGTTCCATCGCCAGCCCGCCCAGCGTCAGCGTGACGATAGGCGGCACCGCGAACTGCTGTCCCATGCCGCGCAACGCTTGCGGCAGCATCAGTTCGGCGCCGCTCCAGTCATGGGTGATCGGCGAGAACTGCCACATCGACAGCGTAAAGCAGGCCAGCCCGAACATCATCAGCCAGCGCAAATCGACCCGGTTGGCGAAGAAGGAATACACCGGGATCGACAGGATCTGGAATACGCCGGTAGAGAACACCGCCATGCCGATCTGCATGGCGCTGTAGCCGCGCACCCGTCCCAGGAATACGGGCGTCAGGTAGATGGTGGCGAAGATGCCGACGCCGGTAATGAACGAGAAGAAGCAGCCGAGCGCGAAATTGCGGTCCTTGAGCGCGCGCAGGTCGACCACCGGAAACCGGTAGCTGAGGCTGCGCCAGACGAACAGTACGCTGGAGACTGCGGCAATCCAGGCAGTGGCGGTGATCACCGGGTCGCCCAGCCAGTCCAGCCGCGGGCCTTCTTCCAGCGTGTATTCCAGGCAGCCGAGGAACAGCGCCATCAGCGCCATGCCGAGGTAGTCGGCGTTGCGCAGCAGCGACCAGTCGGCGCGGTCGATCTTGACCAGGATCGGCACGGCGACGGTAACGAAGATGCCCGGCGCCAGGTTGATGAAGAACAGCCAGTGCCAGGAATAGTTGTCGGTGATCCAGCCGCCGACGGAAGGGCCGAGCGTCGGCGCCAGCGAGGCGATGGCGCCGATGGTGGCGGCCGCGATCACGCGCTGCGGGCCGGCGAAGAAGGCGAACGCGGTAGTGAACACCAGCGGGATCATCGAGCCGCCGAGGAAACCTTGCAGGGCCCGGAACAGGATCATGCTCTGGATATTCCACGCCATGCCGCACAGCAGGCTGGTGAGGGTAAAACCGGCAGCCGAGATGGCGAACAGCCAGCGGGTCGACATCACGCGCGACATCCAGCCGGACAGCGGGATCACGATAATCTCGGCAATCAGGTAGCTGGTCTGGACCCAGACCGTTTCATCCGCGCCGGCCGACAAGCCGCCGCCGATCTCGCGCAGCGAGGCCGAAACGATCTGGATATCGATCAGCGCGATGAACATGCCGACGCACATGGAAGCGAAGGCCAACACCTTGGCCACGGTGCTCATGTCGGCCGGCAGGATAAGCTGCAATGGCGCGCGGGCAGCCGAGGCGTTCATTACTGCAGGCTCCGGGTGCTGCGCGCATCGACTTCGGCCTGCACCGACAAGCCCGGCCGCAGCACGCCCAGTACGCTGTCGGCGTCATCGAGCACGATGCGCACCGGCACGCGCTGCACGATCTTGGTGAAATTGCCGGTGGCGTTCTCCGGCGGCAGGACGCTGAACTGGGCGCCGGTGGCCGGCGCCATGCTGGCGACGTGGCCGTGGAAGCGGCGGCCCGGCAGCACGTCAGCTTCGATGGTGGCGGGCAGCCCGGGGTGCATCCGCGCCAGCTGGCTTTCCTTGAAATTGGCGTCGATCCACAGTCCGCGCGCCGGCACGATAGACATCATGTGGCTGCCGGCCGCGGCATAAGCGCCGTTGCGTGCATAGCGGTTGCCGATGGTGCCGTCGATCGGCGCCCGCAACTCGGTATAGCCGAGGTTGAGCCTGGCGATATCGCGTTCGGCAACCGCTTGCGCCAGCGCGGCCGCGGCCTGCTGGCGGCGCGTGGCGATCACGCCCAGTTCGCGTTCCGCCGCGGTTTGCACGGCTTGCGCTTTCTGGCCGTTGGCCAGCGCCTGCTGGTAATCGGCGTTGGCCCGTTGCGCGCTTTGCACCGAGACCGCAGCCTTGGCCGACAGGTTCTGGTAACGCTGTTCATCGTCGCGCGAGCGCAGTGTCTCGGCGGAACTGGCGGTCACGCCGGCCTTGGTTTGCGCGATCACTGCCTGCTGCAGGCTGCGGGTCGCATCCAGGTTGGCCAGCAAGGCCTGCTGCGCGGCAACCGCGCCTTCGGCTTTTTCCAGCGCTGCCTTGTAGTCGCGGTCATCGAGCTTTACCAGCAGGTCTCCGGCATGGACCGCCTGGTTGTCGGTCACCGCCGCCGAGACGATATAACCCGGCACCTTCGGGCTGATCACGGTGATGTCGCCGCCGACATACGCGTCGTCGGTGTTTTCCATGTAGCGCCCGTTGTTCCACCAATGCCAGCCGTAGGCGGCGGCGCCGATGCCGACGACGATGGCAAGCCCGGTGGCTATCCGTATCTTGCCGCCGAGTTTTTTTCGTTTTGGCGGCACGACGGGCGCGCCCGTGTCAGTTGCCGAATCAGTCATGGCTGCTGCTCCTTATCTATATATGCCTATTGGCGAAATTTAAAAAACAACTTGCTTTCATAATGAAAGTCACTTTACACTAGTGACTATCGTAATGCAAGTTACTAAAAATTCTTTTTTAAATTCTTCTTTAAACAGCAGGGCAAAAGGAAACCACCATGAAAACCAGCAAGGCCGTAATGCCGGCAGCCCGCCTGTCGCGTGCGCCGAACGCGCTGCTCGGCGCAGCAATCTTGCTGGCGCTGGCCGCCTGCGCCGCCGGTCCCGACTATGCCGGGCCGGCCTCGACCATGCCGGAGGCGTTTCATCATGCAGGGCCGGCCGCGGCCAGCGAGCCGCTCGTCCTGGATGCCTGGTGGACACATTTCAACGATCCGGCGCTGACGCGGATTATCGAGCAGGTGCTGGCGCAGAACCTGGACCTGGCCGCCGCGCTGGCTCGGGTCGAACAGGCGCGCGCCCTTGCGCACCTGTCGAGCGCGGCGCTGCTGCCGGTCGGCAGCGTGAGTGCGCAGGTCGCCAAAGAGCGCCAGTCGCTGCAAAGCGAGCTGGGCGAACTGGCCAGCCACCAGCCCGGTTACCGCCGTAACGCCACCTTGTATAGCGACGGTCTTGGCGCCAGCTGGGAAATCGACCTGGCCGGCGGACTGCGCCGCGGCGCCGAGGCTGCCAGCGCCGAAGCGCAGGCGGCCGAGGCCGACCGGCTGGGCGTGCGCGTATCGGTCGCGGCCGAAGCCGCCGATGCCTATTTCAGGGTGCGCGGCGCCCAAACCCGCATCGCCCTTGCGGCGGACCAGATCAAGGCCGACAGCGATTTGCTGGAGCTGGTCGACTTGCGGCTGAAGGAGGGCATGTCGACCCAGCGCGAGCAAGCCCAGGCCGAAGCGCGCCTGGCCCAGGTCAGGGCCACCATCCCGCCGCTGCGGGCGGAACGCGAGGTCCAGCTGAATCGGCTCGATGTACTGATGGGCGCCCAGCCCGGCACCTACGCCGCGGAACTGGCAGGACACGCCGCTGAAGCGTCCATCCCGGCGCTGGCGGTAACCCTGAAACCGGAAGACCTGCTGCGCCGCCGGCCCGATGTGATTGCCGCCGAACGGCGCCTGGCGGCATCGAATGCGCGCATCGGCGTGGCGATTGCCGAGTACTATCCGAAATTTTCATTGTCGGCGCTGCTAGGCTTTGAAAGCTTGAGCAGCGCGACCCCGTCGTCCGCCAGTTTCCAGCCGCTGGCATTGGTCGGCTTGCGCTGGCGCTTGTTCGACTTCGGCCGGGTCGATGCCGAAGTCGCGCGCGCCAAAGGCGTCAACGCGGAAGCGCTGGCGGGTTACCGGCAATCCATGCTGCGGGCGACCGAAGATGTGGAGAACGCATTGGTGATGCAGACCGAGCTCGACGCTGAACGCCGGGAATTGATCCGTGAAGTCGATGCCAACGTGCGGGCGCGGGATTCTTCGGAGGACGCTTACAAGGGCGGCGCCACCAGCCTGGCGGAAGTGCTGGAGCAAGACCGGCAGCTGCTGGCCGCGCGCGACCAGCTGGCGCGCGCGCAAACCGGCAGCGGCCGTGCCGTGGTGGCGACGTTTCGCGCCTTGGGCGGCGGCTGGTAGCAGCTAAGCAATCACAAGCTTTGTATTGAATTCAGGCATTGCGCTGGAATTTCAGGAAATCGTCGACGATAGGCACGATCGCCAGGCACATCAAGGTAGCGGCCAGCACCGCGGTGGCGATGAAGCCGATATGCTTGAAGCCCAGTGCGCCGACCAGGCCACCGCTGAAAAACAGCATGACCAGGGTGGTTAGCAGCCGCAATTTGGCGCGGTCGGCGATGACGTCCGGCTGCTCGCTGCCAGGCTCCAGCCGGTTCCAGTAAACCAGCTTGCCGAGTTCGATGCCGATGTCGGTGACCATGCCGGTGACGTGGGTGGTGCGGATCTCGGCTTTGGAAATCTTGGTGATGATGGCGTTTTGCAAACCCATGATGGCGCACAGGAGTATCACTGTCATCGGCACGAACAGCCATTTATGTCCCTCCAGGTTGCCGCCCAGCAGGCCAAACACCAGCAGCAAGCCCGCTTCCAGCATCAAAGGCAGCGCAAATTCCGCATGCAGGTCTTGCCGCCGTCCCCAGTTGATGAGCAGGGCGGACGTCATGGCGCCGAACAGGAACGACAGCAGGCATGCCAGGCCAGCCAGCATCAGCCCCAGCGAACCGAGTGCAAGATTGTCCGCCATCGACGAAACGATGCCGGACATGTGGGAAGTGTATTGCCCGACCGCGAGGAAGCCGCCGGCATTGATCGCGCCGGCGATGAAGGACAGGAAAAACGCCAGGTGGCGGTTTGCTTGCTGGCTGCGTTCCTTGCCAGTCAGTTTTCTCAAATACGGAATCGGCATCGATGACAATCGCTTGGTCTGGACAGCATGATATTACGCTGCCGGAAGCCGATTGTGCAGGCAGGGCCAGCTATCGGACAAGAGTCGGGCTAGAAGCGGGCAGGATGCGTGCAAAGGTTAAAGATTGTTATTTCATCGACATCTGGTCAACTGCGGGGCCGCGCCTTCCGTTCTTGCTGGAAACCCTCAATCCTTCCGACATTGGCGCGCCTGACATGAAAACCTTTTTCTATTTCTATCGTTATTACCGGCAAAGCGGCTACAGCATGATTCCGGCGATGAAGCGGGCCTGCCGTTCGCGCAGCCGCCAATTCTAGCTGGCCCGCCGGTTTCGGCGCATTCCAGGTGCATGGCATTAAAACAATAGCTTACTGGAAGCGGCGGTTTGGAAGTATGCTAGAAGCATGGAAATCGAATTAAAACTGCTACTGGAGCCGCGGGACGTCGCAAGCTTTCGCCGCCATCCCCTGTTAAAACATTACGCCACCGGCAAACCCCGGTCGCAGCAGCTGACCAGCATCTACTTCGACACGCCCGACCTCTACCTGCAGCGCAGCCACACCGCGCTGCGGGTGCGCAAGGCAGGGTCGCGTTGGATCCAGACTTGCAAGAGCGGCGGCCAGGCGGCGGCCGGTTTGCATCAACGCCCTGAATGGGAGTCTGAGGTCGGCGGCGCGGCGCCTGACTTGCACACGCTGCGCGGACTGCTGGAGCCCGGTTCGGCTGTGGCTGCATTGCTGGCGGCGCCAAGCCTCGCCAATCGTCTGCTGCCGATATTCACCACACAATTCAAACGCACGATCTGGCTGCTGCGCTCGCAGGCCGGAGACGAAGTCGAGCTGGCCCTGGACCAGGGCGAAATCCTGCATGGCGGCAAGCGCATTCCGATCAGCGAAATCGAACTGGAGCTCAAGGCCGGCAACGCGGCGAGCCTGTTTGAACTGGCGCTGGCCTTGCAGCAGACGCTGCCGCTGCGCGCCGCCAACGCCAGCAAGGCCGAGCGCGGTTATGCCATGCATGCGCCGCACGCGCCCGCGGTGGTCAAGGCCAAGCCGATCGAGCTGGCGTCCGGCTTGACGCTGGAGCAGGGATTCCAGGCCCTGCTCGGCAATTGCCTGGCGCAGATGCAAGGCAATGAAGATGGCGTGGTGCATGGCGCCGATCCGGAAAGCCTGCACCAGATGCGGGTCGGATTGCGGCGTTTGCGCGCCTTGCTGAGTTTGTTTAAAAAGGTCATCCCGGCGCCGCCGGAAATAGCGGAACGGCTTGGCTGGCTGGCGGCCACGCTGGGGCCTGCCCGCGATTGGGAGGTGCTGGCCGTGGCGACGCTGGACGAAGCGGCAAAGCGTTGTCCTGACAAGCGGCAGCTGGACAGTTTGCGGCAGCTCACCTTCAGCGAAGCCGGCAGGCGTCGCCAGGCGGTCGCGACGGCGGTGACTTCGCGCCCTTATACGCGCCTGCTGTTATTGCTGGGCAGCTGGATAGAAGGGCGGCGCTGGCGCGAAGAACTGGATGCAGGGCAGGTGGCCGCGCTGTCTGCGCCCCTGGAAAAATTCGCGGTCAGGAAACTCGCCGGGCTGCAGAAAAAATTGCTGAAGCGAGGCAACCGCATCAAGCGGCAGGACGCTGCCAGGCGCCACCGGGTAAGGATCGCGGCCAAGAAGGCACGCTACGCCACCGAATTCTTTGAGTCGTATTTTCCGGCCAGGCACACCCATGCCTACCTGGCGGCGCTCGGCGACTTGCAAGATGGCTTGGGCGCGGACAACGACCGCAGCGTCGCTGCCCAGCTGCTGCAGCAGCTGGCAGAGCTGCATCCCGAACTGGCCGGATCCTGCGGCGTGGCGGTCAGCCTGCTGGCTTCCGGCGGCAAACACAGGCCAGAAATCAGCCGCTTGTGGCGAAGATTCGCCGGATTGAAGCCGCCGGTGCGGGGACATTCATCCTGATGGCTTGGTCCTCAGGCGCATTTGGTGCAAAATACGCTCGCCGGGCTCTTCCTGTAACACCGTGGATGAAGGTGAGCGCGGCAAGGAACACCGGAGTCAATCATGACCTATGAAGAATACCTGGATGAAGTCACCACCTTGCTGGTGGAGCTGTACGACGTGAAAGAGAAGGCCGCGATCAAGTATGTGATGAACGCGCAAGCCGAGGATTTTTTTACCCTGCACGACGACGATCCCGTCATGCGCACGCTGGAGCGCGCGCGCGAAGACGCCAAGACGATCTACGAACAGCGCAACAAGCCGCGGCCTGAACTGTATCGCAAATGAACCAGGGGTAAGACGGTTACAATGGCCGTCCGCAATTTTTATGTCTCCGGACCTCATACATGACTGAATCAATCCGCCTTGCAAAACATCTCGCCGAACTGGTTTCCTGCTCCCGCCGCGAAGCGGAACAATATATCGAGGGCGGCTGGGTCAAGGTCGATGGCAAAGTGGTGGAAGAACCTGGCTTGCGCATCGGTGCGCGGCAGCAGGTAGAACTGGCCGCGGACGCAACGCTTGAACCGCAAGACCCGGTCACCATCCTGTTCCACAAGCCGGCCGGCCTCGACCTGTTCGCCGGCCCGGCGCTGAGCGAGCTGGCGGCGCAGCTGATCGTGCCGGACAAGCGCGCCGCCGACGACCGCGCCGAACTGCGTTTCCTGAAACGCCACCTGGCCAACCTGAACCTGATCGAACCGCTGGAGACGCTGGCCAGCGGCTTGCTGGTGTTTACCCAGGACTGGCGGGTAACCCGCAAGCTGGTGGACGATGCCGCCAAGATCGAACATGAATACATAGTCGAAGTCGCCGGCGACATCATTCCCGACGGGCTGAAATTGCTGAACCACGGCTTGAGTTTCAACCGCAAGCCGCTGCCGCCGATCAAGGTCAGCTGGCAAAACGAAAAACGCCTGCGTTTCGCCCTCAAGGCGCCGCCGCGCGGCCTGGTCGTGCACATGTGCGAACAGGTCGGGCTGCAGGTGGTGGCCAGCAAGCGCATCCGTATCGGCCGCCTGCCGATGGCCGGCCTGGCGGTCGGCGAATGGCGTTATCTGCTGGGTTACGAACGCTTCTGAGGTTTTTTGACGTTTATGCCTGCGGACTGGCGCCTTGGCAAGCAGCCGCGGGATTCGCCTTGAATGCCGTGATATTGGCGGCAATGCCATTGGCCACATCCGCAACGGTGCGCTGCACCCCAAGCACCAAGCCATCTATCCCCGGAGTGACTGCGGCCGCCACGTTGAGCTGGCAGGCGCTGCTGCGGCCGTTGTCGGAACGGCTGACGGTCCAGCCGTAAGTGGCTTGCACCTTGTCGCCGGGCACGGCGTCAAATTCGCGCAGCTCGACCGCAATCCGGTACACCGGCTGGTCCGTCGGCCGGCCGCTGCGGCTGACGTCGATTGCGCCCAGGCGATTGGCGATGCCGCTGGCCAGCGCATCCCGCAATTCATTGTTGAAGGGCGACGACCAGCGCTCCTGCTCCAGGATGTCGACCCGGGTGCTGGAAGCGCTGCCGGCGCTGCGCACCACCAGTTGCGGGCGCGCCAGGCGTTCCGGCAGGGAGACCGGCGCGACGTCGATGTACAGCCTGGAATTCTGGATGGCCGGCGCCGCCGCTGCCGGCGCCGCCAGCGTGTAAAAGTGGGTAGGAGCGGAAGCGCAGCCAGCCAGCAGTAGCGCGGCAGCGATGCCGCAGATGCGTGTCGATGTGGTGGATGTCATCATTTCTTTTCCTCTTGCTTGCCGCGGATCAGGGCTTCCGGATGGCGTTCCAGGTAGTCGGTCAGGATCCGCACCGACGCTGCCGAGCGCGTCAGTTCCTGCAGGGTCGCGCGGATATCCTGCTGCAGCGGCGCATTGTCGGACAGGGTGCGGTTGGCGTTGTCCAGCGTGACCCGCACGTCCTTCATGGCGGCGGTGATTTCCGGCGCTACGTCGTTGTTCAGGCTCTTGGTCAGCTGTTCGGCATTGAGCAGGGTACGGTTCAGGGTGCCCAGGGTTTTCTGCAGGTCGGCGGCGATCTGGTCGAACGGCACCTTGCTGAGTTTCTTGGCGATCTCGGCGATCTGCGACTGGATTTCATCCAGGCTGTTGGGGATGGTCGGCAGCTCGATGATGGCGCTCGATGTATCGATGGTGGCCGGCGCCGCCTTCGGGAAAAAGTCGAGTGCGATATACAGCTGGCCGGTCAGCAGGTTGCCGGTGCGCAGCTGCGCCCGCAGGCCGCGGCTGACCATATACTGCAGGCGCTGCTTGGCGGTGTAGCTCGAGTGTTTTTCATCCTCGGCATAACGGCGTCCCAGCCGCTCGGGATAGACCTGCACCACTACCGGCATGCTGAATTCGCGGCGCTTGGCATCGTACTCTATGCCTATCGATTTGACCTCGCCCAGCACCACGCCGCGGAAATCGACGGTAGTGCCTGGCGTCAGGCCGCGCAGCGACTGGTTGAAATACATCACCACGGTTTCCGACGGGCCGTCCGGTTCCTTCAGGGCGGCTTCTTCGTCTGAGGCCAGGTTGAAGGTGGTGTTTTCCTTGGCTGTGGTGCCGAGCTGGTCGTCCGGCGCCTGGAAGGCTATGCCGCCCAGCACCACGGTCGCCAGCGATTGCGTGCGCAGCTTGAAGCCGCTGGCGTTGATCTGCATGTCGAAGCCGCTGGCGTGCCAGAAACGGGTGTTGACGCCGATGAACTTGTCGTAAGGCGCATCGATGAAAATGCGCAAGGTCACGCCCTTGCCGTCGGCGTCCAGGTCGAATGCCGCCAGCTGGCCGACCTTGATGCGGCGGTAGTAGACCGGCGAGCCGATGTCCAGCGAACCGATGTCGGCGGCGTGCAGCATGTATTGCTTGCCGGAGGCGTCGAGCCTGACGATAGGCTGCACTTCGAGCCCGGTGAATTCGTCTTTCGTTTCCTTGGAGGTGCCGGCGTCGGCGCCGATGTAGGCGCCCGACAGCAAGGTGCTCAGGCCGGAGACGCCGGAAGCCGCTACCCGCGGCCGCACTACCCAGAAACGGGTGTCGGCGGCGGTAAAGCTTGCGGCTTCCTTCGACAGCTGGACGTTGGCCAGCACGTGCGAACGGTCCTTGCTCAGGGTGATGGTTTGCACCAGGCCGATATCGACATCCTTGTACTTGACCTTGGTTTTTCCGGCTTCCAGGCCCTCCGCGGTGCGGAAGGTGATGGTGATCGACGGCCCGCGTTCGACCAGGATCTTGACCACCAGCGTCAAGCCGACTACCGCGGCGACGATCGGGATCAGCCAGATCAGCGACGGCAGCCAGTCGCGCTTGCGGCTCAGCTTGGGCTCGGGCAAAGGGGGCAGGGCGCCGTCCCGGGTGTTTTCATCGCTCATCTTGTGCTTTCATCCTCTGGTTCTCATCCATCTCTTGATCGCTGCTGTCCCCGCTGTTGTCCCAATTTAGGCGCGGATCGAAGCTGAGCGCCGCCAGCATGGTCAGCACCACCACCGAGGCAAACGCCAGCACGCCGAAGCCGGCGGTGATCTTGGCGAACCCTTCGATTTGCACCAGGCCCGCCAGCAGCGACACCACGAATACATCCAGCATCGACCAGCGGCCGATGATTTCCACCAGCCGGTACAATTTGGCGCGTTGCAGGCGGCGCCAGCGGCTGCGCTTCTGCGCGGTCCAGGTCAGCAGGATCAGGGACGCCAGCTTGAACAGCGGCACCAGGAAACTGGCGATGAAAATGATCGCCGCCAGCTCCCAGGCGCCGGATACCCAGAAATAGATCACGCCGCTCATGATCGTATCCTCTTGCACGCCGAGCAAGGTCTTGGTGATCATCACCGGCATCAGGTTGGCCGGGATGTACATGATGCAGGCAGCGATCAGGAACGCCCAGCTGCGGCGGATGCTGTCCGGCTTGCGCAGGTGCAGCGCGGTGCCGCACAGCCCGCAATGCTCGTGTTCGCGCACCTCTTGCCAGACGGTGCCGCAATGATGGCAGGACATCATGCCAAGGCCGGCGGCGGTGCGCACCGCCAGGTCTTCGCCTTCGGCGGGAATGGCAGTATTCGCGGTGGCGGCGCCGGTACTCATGCAATCTCTTCCTGGTTGCGTTCGGCATAGGCCATCTGCCAGAAATGCCGGGGGTTGAAAGACACCACCGCGGTCAGCAGCACTGTCAGCACGCCGAACGCCCACAGGGCCACGCCCGGGATCACGGTCGCCATGTTCGATAATTTCACTACCGCCACCAGCACGCCGAGCAGGAACACTTCCACCATGCCCCACGGCCGCAAACTTTGCATGGCCCTTACCAGCCAGCTGAAACCGGGCGGGCGGCGCTGCGGGTTACGCTGACTACGCAGCGACACCAGCAGGTAAAACAGGAACAGCAGCTGCAGCAGCGGAAACAGGATGGTGGTGGCCAGCACCAGCAGGGCCACCAGCGACATGCCTTCGGTGGTCAGCGACAGCACGGCGCCGAACAGGGTGGTGCGGCTGCTCAAACCTTGCAGCTCGATCTCGACGATGGGAAAGCTGTTGGCGATCACGAACATGATCAGGCTGGCCACCGTCAGCGGCAGGATGCGCTCGCGCTGGCGGCCGGCGTCACGCTCCAGTTCGGTGCCGCAGCGCGGGCAGTGCGCAATCTCTCCACGGCGCAGCTGCACCTTGCGATACAGGGCATCGCATCCTTCGCAGGCAATCAGGTCGGGGACTTCGCGCATGAAGTATTAAAAAAATTCAACAGGTAAGATTCTAACAATAATATGCGCCGCCACCGACAGATAGTTGAAATCGCATGCTTGCCTAGGCAAGCATGCCGGCCGCGGCGCCGCCCGCATGCCGGTTGACACTCCTGCCATATTCACATAGTGTGGCCGGGCGGCGGACCCTTCAAGCCGGCGCACTGTTACCTTGTGTAATGGAACGCCTCCGCGGGGTTACCCCGCGGGATATTTTTGGCTGGGCAATGCAACGCATGAGCGGCCCTGCACCACGGTGCAGGCTCGGCTCACGCATGACGGGACTGGTTGAAGGCTCTCCGCCGCCTCGCTTACCTTGACCGGATGACTCCACAAACCTACGTCGCCTTGGCTCTTGCCGACACCTTCCTCGCACGCGAAGCGAGCGTTGAGGCCATGCAGCTAAGCGCAAGACGGGCGCTTGGGAAGAAATGGCGCTGGATACCTTCATTGTGCCGGGCAGTATACAAACAGCTCGGCGACCAGCTGCATCGCCATGGCCGCACCGAACTGGCCGCGCTGATCCTGGCGCACGAAGGCTTTGCCGCTGCATGGCTGGATGGCGAGCCGCCGCAGATCAGGCATTTTTGCCTGGACCTGCCTCTGCCGGCCGGCAAGCCGGCATGGGCATCGATGCTGCCGCTGCCGGCGCTAGCCACCACTGCCGACCTGGCGCAGTGGCTCAAAGCAGGGCCGTCCGAGCTGGACTGGTTCGCCGACAAATGGCGCAACAGTCCGCCACAGGCAGCGGCCCTGCAGCACTACCACCATCGCTGGATAGAAAAGCGGAGCGGCGGGCTGCGCCTGCTCGAAATTCCCAAGCCGCGCCTGCGGACCATGCAAGGCCAGATACTGCGCGGCCTGCTCGACCTGGTGCCGCTGCACCCGGCGGCGCATGGTTTCCGGCGCGGCCACTCCTGCGTGACGCATGCGGCGCGCCATGCCGGCAAGCGGGTAGTGATACGCATGGACTTGAAGAATTTTTTCACCAGCATCCCGGCGGCGCGGATCCATGCGCTATTTACCGGGCTGGGTTACCCGTCCAGGGTAGCCGGCGTCCTGTCCCGCCTTTGCACGCACCGGACGCCGGGCAGCGTGCTGAATCATCAAGATCCGGCAAGCGCCGGCGCATTGTCCTGGCAGGAACGGCAGGTTTTCCGCCAGCGCCATCTGCCGCAAGGTTCGCCGTGCTCGCCGGCGCTTGCCAATTTGTGCGCTTACCGGCTGGATCTGCGGCTGCAGGCCCTGGCTGCCTCGCTCAACGCCGGTTACAGCCGCTACGCCGACGACCTGGCGTTTTCCGGCGACGGCGAACTGGAACGGGCGATGGACCGTTTCCATGTGCAAGTGGCGGCGATCGCATTGGAAGAGGGATTTTCGGTAAACACCAGGAAAACCCGGATGATGCGCAGCGGCGTCAGGCAGCAGCTAACCGGCATCGTGGTCAACCGCCACCCCAATATCCCGCGCCAGGAATTCGACAACTTGAAGGCCGCGCTGACAAACTGCATCCGCCACGGGCCGGCATCGCAAAACCAGGACGGCCGGGACAATCATCGCCAATTCCTGGCCGGCAGGATCGCCTATGTACAGATGGTCAACCCGCAGCGCGGCAAGCGGCTGCAGCAGCTGTTTGACAAAATCGCATGGCCTGACGGTTAAGCCGTCAACTGTCGCTTCGGCTGCTTTACGGTCCCACGCCAACATTCCATTGTTATCTTATTAATTTCGCCGCTGGCAAGATACAGTTGCAGGAGCGTCATACGTGTTTTTTCGAATGCTCGTAAAATGGATGGCTAGTAATCGATATGTTATGTAACGTTAAAACCGAAATGCATGTTATCGGCATGCCATTTATGCAATGCCATGCCTTTTATTCACCATGAATCCATCTGATGAGCACCACTAATAACAAAAGCAGCCTGGCCGCCGCCGTAACCGACCAAAAACTGGAGTATGTGACGTCTTGCGCGCTGCCCACGCCTTGGGCAACCTTCCAGCTGCATGCCTTTATCGAACACTCCACCGGCAAAGAACACCTGGCCCTGACCCTGGGCGAAGTCAACGACGGCGCGCCGGTCCTGGCGCGCGTCCATTCCGAATGCCTCACCGGCGACGCCTTGTTCAGCCAGCGCTGCGATTGCGGCGCGCAGCTGGAAGGGGCGCTGCAAAAGATTGCCGCCGAAGGGCGCGGCGCCATCTTGTATTTGCGCCAGGAAGGGCGCGGCATCGGCCTGATCAACAAGCTGCGCGCCTACCATATCCAGGACGGCGGCGCGGACACGGTGGAAGCCAACCAGCAGCTGGGGTTTGCCGCCGACCTGCGCGATTACAGCTTATGCGAAACCATGCTGGAGCACCTGGATATCACGGCCTTGCGGCTGATGACCAACAATCCGCGCAAGGTGGCGGCGTTGCAGAAAATCGGCATTACCGTGGTCGAGCGGATTCCGCTGATCCTCAACCGCAATCCGTTCAATACCCGTTACCTTGACACCAAGGCGGCGAAACTGGGCCACCTGCTGCCGATTGACGGCCTGGAGCACGACCTGGACGAAAACGAGCTGTAGCCGAGCTGCAAGCAAACGCTGCCAACGATGGCATGGCCGGAACTGCCGCGGTTCCGGCCAAGCCGGGTTTCAGTGCTTGCCGGTTCCCACATGCTTGGCGTTCACCACCGCATCGGTGACGTTGGCCGGCGCTTCTGCGTAGTGCTTGAATTCCATCGTATAAGTGGCGCGTCCCTGGGTCAGTGAGCGCAGGGTGGTGGAGTAGCCGAACATTTCCGCCAGCGGCACTTCCGCCCGCACGATCTTGCCGACCCCGCCAGGAATGTCGTCCATGCTCTGGATCATGCCGCGCCGCGACGACAGGTCGCCGATCACGTCGCCCATCTTTTCCTCGGGCGTCTCGACTTCCACCGCCATCATCGGTTCCAGCAAGGCCGGGCTGGCTTTGCGGCAGCCATCCTTGAACGCCATCGAAGCCGCCATGCGATAGGCGTTTTCATTGGAATCGACATCGTGCGAAGAGCCAAAGAACAATGTGACCTTGACGTCGACCACCGGATAACCGGCCAGCACCCCGGTAGCCAGGGTCTCGCGCACGCCTTTTTCCACTGCGGGAATGTATTCGCGCGGCACCGTGCCGCCCTTGATGGCGTCGACGAATTCAAAACCCTTGCCTGGCGCCTGCGGTTCGATTTTCAGCACCACATGGCCGTACTGGCCGCGCCCGCCGGACTGCTTGATGAACTTGCCTTCGCTCGATTCGCACACCTTGCGGATGGTTTCGCGGAAAGCCACTTGCGGTTTGCCGACCGTCGCCTCGACGCCGAATTCGCGCCGCATGCGCTCCACCAGCACTTCCAGGTGCAGCTCGCCCATGCCGGAAATGATGGTCTGGCCCGATTCCTCGTCGGTCTTGACGCGGAATGACGGATCTTCTTCGGCCAGGCGGCTGAGCGCTACTCCCATCTTTTCCTGGTCGGCCTTGGTCTTGGGTTCCACCGCCTGCGAGATCACAGTGTCCGGGAACACCATTTTTTCCAGAGTGATGATGCTGCCCGGATCGCACAGGGTATCGCCGGTGCTGGCTTCCTTGAGGCCGACCGCGGCGGCGATGTCGCCTGCGTACACTTCGCTGATCTCGGTGCGATGGTTGGCGTGCATTTGCAGCACCCGGCCGATCCTTTCCTTCTTGCCTTTGTTCGGGTTGAACACCACGTCGCCCGACACCAGCACGCCCGAATAGACCCGGAAATAGCTCAGGTGGCCGACAAACGGATCGGTCATGATCTTGAAGGTGAGGGCCGAGAACTTTTCGTCGTCGGCGGCGCGCCGTTCTACCACCAGGTCGTCCTGGTCGTGGCCTTGCACCGGCGGGATGTCGGTCGGCGCCGGCAGGTAATCGATAACGGCGTCCAGCAACGCTTGCACGCCGCGGTTCTTGAAGGCGCTGCCGCACAGCATCGGCACGATCTCGCCGGCGATGGTGCGCTGGCGCAGGGCGGCCTTGATTTCCTCTTCGCTGATGTCGGCGCCGTCCAGGTATTTTTTCATCATGGCGTCGCTGGCGTCGGCCGCCGCTTCAATCATGCGGCCGCGCCACTCCTGGGCGCTGGCTTGCAGCTCGGCTGGAATCTCGATGTACTCGAACTTGACGCCCTGGGTGGCGTCGTCCCACATGATGGCCTTCATCTTGACCAGGTCGACCACCCCGTGGAAATTGTCTTCCGCGCCGACCGGGATCTGCACCAGCACCGGATTGCCCTTGAGGCGGTCGCGGATCTGCTGGTGGACGCGGAAGAAGTCGGCGCCGACCCGGTCCATCTTGTTGACGAACGCCAGGCGCGGCACGGTGTACTTGTTGGCCTGGCGCCAGACGGTTTCGGACTGCGGCTGGACGCCGCCGACGGCGTCGTAGACCATGCAGGCGCCGTCCAGCACCCGCATCGAGCGCTCCACTTCAATCGTGAAGTCGACATGGCCCGGGGTATCGATGATGTTGATCCGGTGCATGGGGTAATTGCCGGCCATGCCTTGCCAGAAGCAGGTGGTGGCGGCGGAGGTGATCGTGATGCCGCGTTCCTGCTCCTGTTCCATCCAGTCCATGGTGGCGGTGCCGTCGTGCACTTCGCCGATCTTGTGGCTGACGCCGGAATAGAACAGGATGCGCTCGGTAGTGGTGGTCTTGCCGGCGTCGATATGCGCGCTGATGCCTATGTTGCGATAGAGCTCAATGGGGGTTTTACGAGTCATGACGATTTCCTCTGGGAGAAATTATGATGATCAGAATTCTTTTGCAGATACCGTGACGTGTGAGCTTACTCGTTTTTTCGATTGTCAGTTGCGGACGGGTGCAAGAGTTCGCTGCAAGACCTGGTCGGAAGACCCCGTTTTTCCCCTCGCAATGGTATGCTTGGCGGCTTAACGGTAAGTGATTCCATCCACCCAAATAGATCATTCCAGCCAGCCTCCCATGAACTCCCGAACCTTTTCCCAGAATACTTCCGCGCCGCGCATCCAGCAGCTGCGCGCCGCCATGCAGCGCAACAATGTCGACGCCTGCCTGATTCCGTCGGCCGATCCGCATTTGTCCGAGTACCTGCCGGGACGCTGGAAGGGCAGGGAATGGCTGTCAGGCTTCACCGGTTCGGTCGCCAATTTGATCATTACCGCCGATTTCGCCGGCTTGTGGGCCGACAGCCGCTACTGGTCGCAGGCGGAAGCGGAGCTGGCGGGCACCGAGATCGTGCTGATGAAAACGCCGACGGGCAACAGCTTGCTGCATCTCGACTGGCTGGCGGCCAATCTGCCAGCCGGCAAAACGCTGGCAGTCGACGGCGCGGTGCTGGGACTGGCTACCGCGCGTGCGCTGGAACAGGCGCTGGCCAAAGGCGGCAGCAACCTGCGTACCGACCTCGATGTCTTGGGCGAGATCTGGAGCGAGCGGCCCGGCTTGCCGATGGCCGAGGTGTACCAGCACCAGGCGTCGCATGCGCCGTTGTCGCGCGCGGCCAAGCTGGAGCAGCTGCGCCAGGCCATGCAGCAGCACGGTGCGCAATGGCACTTCATCTCGACCCTGGACGACATCGCCTACCTGTTCAATTTGCGCGGCGCCGACGTCAATTACAACCCGGTATTCCTGGCCCACGCATTGGTCGGACCCGGACAAGCCACGCTGTTCGTCGCCGACGGCAAAGTCCCGCCGGCCCTGCGCGACCTGCTCAGCCAGGATGGCGTCGCACTGGCGCCTTACGCCGAAGCGGCTGCATCGTTGGCGGCCTTGCCGGCCGCCGCCACGCTGCTGCTTGATCCGCGCCGCGTCACGCTCGGATTGCGGCAAGCGGTGCCGGCCGCGGTCAACGTGGCAGAGGCAGTCAACCCGACCACCTTTGCCAAGTCGCGCAAAAGCGCCGGCGAGGTAGCGCATGTGCGCGCCGCCATGGAGCAGGACGGCGCGGCGCTGTGCGAGTTCTTTGCCTGGCTGGAGCAGGCATTGGGCAAGGAAACCGTCACCGAACTGATGGTCGATACCCATATCACCGCTGCACGGGCGCGCCGGCCGGGTTTTGTCAGCCCCAGCTTCGCTACCATCGCCGGCTTCAACGCCAACGGCGCCATGCCGCACTACAAGGCCAGCGCCGAATCGCACGCCACCATCGGCGGCGACGGTTTGCTGCTGATCGACTCGGGCGGCCAGTATGTGGGCGGCACCACCGATATCACGCGCATGGTGCCGGTCGGCCAGCCGTCGGCAGCGCAGAAGCGCGATTGCACGCTGGTGCTGAAAGGTGTGATTGCCCTGTCGTCAGCGCAGTTTCCGCGCTCCATCAAATCGCCTTTGCTGGATGCGATTGCGCGTGCGCCGATCTGGGCCGCCGGCATCGACTATGGCCACGGCACCGGCCACGGCGTCGGCTACTTCCTGAATGTGCATGAAGGTCCGCAAGTCATCTCCGGCAATGCTGCACCCGATGCGCACACGGCGATGGAGCCGGGCATGATCACCTCGATCGAGCCGGGCATCTACCGGCCCGGCCAATGGGGCGTGCGGATCGAGAACCTGGTGCTGAACCAGCCGGCGGCAGCCAGCGAATTCGGCGAGTACCTGCGCTTCGAGACGCTCACCCTGTGTCCGATCGATACGCGCTGCCTCGACGCCAGCCTGTTGCGCAGCGACGAGATCGACTGGCTCAATGCCTATCACGCCGAGGTGAGGGCGCGCCTGTCGCCGCATGTGCGGGGCGACGCCAAACAATGGCTGGAGACCCGGACCCAGGCGCTCTAAAGCCATCAAGCAATCAGTAATGCGGCGGGCGTTCGTTGGCGGCCTGGCCCGCATTGCTGTTGTCGGCGGCATCCTTGATCCGCCGCGCTAGTGCGGTGCACAATGCTTCCAGCTGGTCTATTTTCAGCTGCTGCCGGTAGACCAGCTTGTTCAGCTCGTCCAGCATGTCGTCCTGGCGGGCAAGCTTGATTTCGATATCGACCATGCGCTCTTCGTGGTTCATATTGCAGGTTCCTTTATTTTTGCAGCGCAGATGGTAGCCCAATAGCGCGGTCCGCATGGGCGGATATCCGCAACAAATGCCGCGGCAATTGCGGATATCCGCACGGCGGGCTCCGACGCTCTGCCTTTTCTCTGGAATTATCTCCAGTAAATCAGATACTTAGCTTTTTTTCCCGGGCTGGCACGATGTCTGCAATGGTTTGGATAAAAAACCAATCCCATAGGAGACAAAAATGCCTGCCAAGAGAATCTTGCCTTGCTGCAATAGCGTGGCCATCGTCGATTCAAGTTTGCCGTAACCCTAGCCGTTATTCCCCTTTGCCTGTTGTGCCTTCCAGATGGCATGATGTAGCTTGCGCGCAAGTTGCATATGTAGCGGACTGTCAGGATTGCACAAAAACATTAAAACCAGGAGACAACCATGTCCACACTTCATCCGTCCGACCATGCCGCCGCCGCGGACTCCCGGAAGCGTATCTTCGCCATTGTCGGCGCCTCGTCCGGCAACCTGGTCGAGTGGTTTGACTTTTACATCTATTCGTTTTGCGCAATCTATTTTGCGCCAAAGTTTTTCCCTAGCGGCAACGCAACTTCGCAATTAGCCAACACCGCCGCCATCTTTGCAGTCGGATTCCTGATGCGCCCCATCGGCGGCTGGCTGTTCGGCCGCATCGCCGACAAACACGGCCGGCGCACCGCCATGATGATCTCGGTGCTGATGATGTGCGGCGGTTCGCTGATGATTGCCTGCCTGCCGACCTTCGAGACCATCGGCATCGCCGCGCCGCTGCTGCTGTTGCTGGCGCGCCTGTTCCAGGGGTTGTCGGTGGGCGGCGAATACGGCACCAGCGCCACTTACATGAGCGAAGTCGCGCTGGAAGGCCGGCGCGGGTTTTTTGCCTCGTTCCAGTACGTGACCCTGATCGGCGGCCAATTGCTGGCGGTGCTGGCGCTGGTGATCTTGCAGCAGGTACTGACCACTGAACAGCTGCACGCCTGGGGCTGGCGCATTCCGTTCGTGCTGGGCGCGATAGCAGCGCTGGTTGCTCTTTACCTGCGTAAATCGCTGAGCGAAACCTCGACCGCTGAAACACGTAAAAACAAGGATGCCGGCACCTTGGCGGGCCTGATGAAACACAAGACGGCGTTCCTGACGGTGGTTGGCTTCACTGCCGGCGGCTCGCTGATTTTCTACACCTTTACTACCTACATGCAGAAGTACCTGGTGAATACCGCCGGCATGAGCGCGAAAACCGCCAGCACCGTGATGACCGCGGCGCTGCTGGTCTACATGCTGATGCAGCCGCTGTTTGGCGCGCTTTCCGACAGGATCGGCCGCCGCACTTCGATGCTCTGGTTCGGCGCGCTGGCGACCGTGGCGACCGTGCCGATCCTGCATGCGCTCAAAGATGTCAGCAATCCTTACGCGGCGTTCGGTTTTGTGATCCTGGCGCTGGCGATCGTCAGTTTCTATACCTCGATCAGCGGACTGATCAAGGCGGAAATGTTCCCGCCGGAAGTACGCGCGCTGGGTGTCGGTTTGTCTTATGCCGTGGGCAACGCGATCTTCGGCGGTTCGGCTGAGCTGGTTGCGCTGGAGCTGAAAAAGGCCGGCATGGAGTCGACTTTCTACTGGTATGTGTCGGGCATGTGCGCGCTGGCTTTCATCGTCGCTTACAAGATGCGCGATCCAAGCAAGGAAGGTTATCTCAAGGACGTTCCGCTTGAGATCCGGCCACACGCGCCTGGCGGCGCGCCGGCTGGATCGCGTTAAAGCCATGCAGGCGGCGCGGTCGCCTGCTTTTTTCCGATTCAGGCGGCTGCCATGACAAATCTGCTGGTGAAGGCGAGGGCCAACAAGCCGCTGCTCTGGACTGCGCTGGCGCTTGCCGGCGCGCTTGCCGTGGCGCTGACCACCTACGTCATGGCAGCCAGGAAAGCCGGCAGCGACATCGGCGAAGCCAGCGAGCGGCAACTGCAAATCGTCGCGCTCGACCTGGAATCGGTGCTGCAGAAATTCGAGACGCTGCCTTTTGCCCTCGGCTTCCAGTCGGATGTGCTGCAGGCGCTGGCCCATCCCGAGGACCAGCTCAACATCCAGCGCCTGAACCAGACATTGCAGCTGATCCAGCGGCAATCGAAGGTGGTGGCGATCTATGTGCTGGACCGCAAGGGCTTGACGCTGGCCTCCAGCAACTGGGATACGCCTACCAGCTTTGTCGGCCGGGACTTCGGTTTCCGTCCGTATTTCCGCGATGCGATGAAAGGCAATGCCGGGCGTTTCTACGGCATCGGCAACGCCACCAACGTGCCGGGCTATTTTATCGCCCAGCCGATCTACGCCAGCGCCGCCGCCCATGGCGAAAACGCCGCGCTGGGGGTGATGGCGGTCAAGATCGACCTGACCGAATTCGAGCACACCTGGCGCAGCAGCGAAGATCCGATCACGCTGGTCGACAGCAGCGGCGTGGTGTTCCTGAGTAATCGCCCGGACTGGAAATATCACAGCCTGTATCCGCTCAACGGAGCCGTGCAGCAAGACCTCACCGGCACGCATCAGTACGCCGACCGGCCGATTACGCCGGTCAGCTCTTTGCCGAAGCAGCAGAGCGCGGAATTCGGCCAGCACGTCACGCGCAGCGTCGGCCGCCTGGGCTGGCAACTGATGCTGTTCCCGTCGCAGGCACGGATCGCCCGCATCGCCATGCTGTGGACCATGGCGGCGCTGCTGCTGCTGGCGATTGCGGGAATTTCCCTGTGGGCCCTGTACCAGCGCCGGCGCCGCCTGGAAGAGCGGCTGGTGTCGGCCGAATACCTGGACCGGACCATCGCCCAGAGGACGCAGGAATTGATGGTGGCGAACCAGACGCTGGCAGCCAAGTACGCCAAGCTGCAGGAAACGGAGCATCTGTTGCGTTCGACCCAGAACAAGCTGATCCAGGCCGGCAAGCTGGCCATGCTGGGACAGATGGCGGCCGGCATCGCCCACGAGCTGAACCAGCCGCTGGCGGCGATCCGGGCGTTTGCGGATAACGCCATGACCTTCCTGACCCGCGGCCAGGGTGACAAGGCCAGCGAAAACCTGGGGCATATCAGCAATGCCAGCGCCCGCATGGGCAAGATCGTCGGCCAGCTCAACGGCTTTTCCCGGAAAAGCCACGAAGCGGTCGCCGCCATCGATTTGCCGAAATCGATCGAGGCGGCGGCATTGCTGCTGCATAACGAGTTCCAGACCCACGGCGCCAAGCTGGAGATCGAGATCCGGCGCACGGCCCAGGTGGTCGGCGACTCGGTGCGCACCGAGCAGGTGCTGATCAACCTGTTGCGCAACGCCTTGGACGCAGTGGATAATGCCGAGCAAAAAACCGTGTCCCTGGTGCTGGATTGCGAGGCGGGCGAAGCGGTGATCCGCATCCGCGATTCCGGTCCGGGCATTCCGGCGCAGGTCGCCTTGCATCTGTTCGAGCCGTTTTTCACCACCAAGCCGTCCGGCAAGGGATTGGGCCTGGGCCTGGCCATTTCATCGTCCATCGTGCAGGCGATGAACGGCCGGCTGACGGCAAACAACCACAGCGGCGGCGGCGCCGAATTCGTGCTGCGGATCCCGTTGCTGGAAACGGTCGAGACTTGATGGAGGTGAGGGTGGCAACGCTGGAAGCAGTATTGATCGAGGATGAACAGGCAGTGCGGGAAGCGATCAGCCAAACGCTGGAGCTGGGCGGTTTTACCGTGCATGCCTGCGGCAGCGTGGAACAGGCGCAGCCCTGGCTGAATCCGGGCTTTGCCGGCGTGATTGTCACCGACGTGCGTTTGCCGGGCCGCTCCGGCCTGGAGCTGTTGACCCAGGTGGTGACGCTGGATCCCGACCTGCCGGTGATCGTGGTGACCGGCCATGGCGACGTCAGCATGGCGGTAGACGCCATGCGCGCCGGCGCCTACGATTTCATCGAAAAGCCGTTTGCCGCCGAACGCCTGATGGAGACCGCCAACCGGGCGCAGGAAAAGCGCAGCCTGATCCTCGAGAACCGGCGCCTGAAAGCGGCCTGGGCGGCGCATCCCGACATGCCGAGCCTGATCGGGCAATCGGCCGCGATCGAAAAAGTCCGCACCATGATCCGCAGCGTCGGGCCGACCATGGTCGATATCCTGGTCAACGGCCAGACCGGCAGCGGCAAGGAAGTGGTGGCGCGCCAGCTGCATGTGGCCAGCGGCCGCCAAGGACCGTTTGTCGCCATCAATTGCGGCGCGCTGCCGGAAGCGGTATTCGAAAGCGAAATTTTCGGACACGAGGCGGGGGCGTTCACCAGCGCCCAGAAACGGCGCATCGGCAAACTCGAATACGCCAAGGGCGGCACCGTGTTCCTGGACGAAATCGAAAGCATGCCGCTGGCCTTGCAGGTGAAACTGCTGCGCGTGCTGCAGGAGCGGAAACTGGAGCGGCTTGGCGGCAACGAGCCGATCGCCATCGATTGCCGCATCATCGCCGCCAGCAAGGCCAACCTGCTGCAGATGAGCGCGCAAGGCAGTTTTCGCGAAGACCTGTATTACCGCATCGGCGTGGTCAGCATCGACCTGCCGCGCCTCAATGAGCGGCGCGAGGACATTCCGCTGCTGCTGGCGCACTTCATCCAGGGCGCGGCGATCCGCTATCAGCGTCCGTTGCCGCAATGGACGCTGGCGCAGATGGCGCAATGGCAAACCCGCGACTGGCCCGGCAACGTGCGCGAGCTGCGCAATTTTGCCGACCGGCTGGTGCTGGGCGTGGCGGAGGGCGTGGCCGATCTGGCGCTCCAGGACGGCGGCGACCTGCCCAGCGGCATATCGTTGCCGCAGCAGATGGATGCCTACGAGCGCATGTTGATCACCGAGACGCTGAACGCCAGCGGCGGCAACGTCGCCATCGCTGCCGACCGCCTGGGCCTGCCCAAGAAAACCCTGTATGACAAGATCAAGAAATACCAGTTGGCGATGGGAAAGGTGCAGGATCGCAATGAATGATGCTTTTTAGGCAACCAATTTGTTGCGATTGGGAAATGTTACAAGATATTATTATGCTGGACAAGCGCGTTTGAATCTCTATCATTGGCATCTTTTTTAACATGGATGTAACAATGAGCGTTTCACCGCTGCCACCAAGCTCATCGAAAGCACCAGAACGTAATTCCAATTTCCAATTCGGCTTTATCGACCTGCTCAAGGTTATTGCGGCACAACTGATTGTCTTGCACCACCTGGCGTTCTACGGGCCGATGGCAGACCATGTCCGTCCTGTCGCGCCGGGCCTGATCGATTGGCTGGACACCTACGCCCGCATCGCGGTCCAGGTATTCCTGGTGGTCGGCGGATTCCTCGCGGCCAAGTCCTTGTCGCCGCATGGCACTTCCACCGTCGCCGACCCGCTGCGGGTCTTGTGGCGGCGCTACATGAAGCTGGTGCCGCCGTTCCTGGCCGCGACCGTGCTGGCGATAGGCGCTTCCGCCTGGGCCGCGCTGTGGATGACGCATTACTCCATCTCCGCCATGCCGACGGCCATGCAACTGGCCGCCCATGCATTATTGCTGCATTCCATATTGGGTTATGAATCGATTTCGGCCGGCGCCTGGTACGTCGCCATCGATTTCCAGCTGTACGCCATGCTCACCATGCTGCTGTGGCTGACCGGCGGCCTCGCCAGGCGGCGCGCGATGCCATGGCTGGCGCCGCTGCTGGTGGTGGCCGGCGTCAGCGCCTCCCTGTTCTATTTCAACCGCGATGCTGCCTGGGACGCCTGGGCGCCGTATTTCTTCGGCAGCTACGGCCTGGGCGTGATCGCCTGGTGGGCGCGCGACCTGGGCCGGCGGCCGGCGGTGGTGGCGTTGCTGCTGGCGGCGATACTGGTGCCGACCTTGTACGCACTGACGATCGATTTCCGCAGCCGCATCGCGCTCGCCTTGCTGGTAGCCTGCGCACTGGTGCTGGCGAGCCGGCGCGGCGTGCTGCTGTCGCGCCAGCGCTTTGCCTGGATACGCTCGTTCGGCCGGATTTCGTACGCGATCTTCCTGGTGCATTTCCCGGTCTGCCTGGTCGTCAACGCGGCGTTCGCCAAGTTCGTGCCGGCGCGGCCGCTGCTGCAGGCGGGCGGCATGGTGCTGGCCTGGGCCGCCAGCCTTGCCGCCGGCGCGCTTTTCTATCGCTGGGTAGAGATCCCGCTCAGCCGCCTGTCAAGCCGCGCACCAGAACAGGGTTCGCCGCTGCGGGTTCCGGTCGCGGCCTGAACCGCGGCATCGGCGCTTACTGCGCGTCTTCCGTTTCCAGCATGGCGTCGGCGGGCTGAATCTCGGCGCGCTGGCGACGCTGGCGCCGGAAATGCAGGAAAGCCAGCACCAGCGCCGCCAGCTGCAGCACCGCGCAAAAATAGAACGGTGCGCCAATTCGCCAGTCGCCTTTGGGCAAATGCGACACCACCCCCAGCAACGGCGCGCCGATCACCGGCGCGATCACTGCCATCAGGCTGTTGAGCGAGCTGACGGCGCCCAGGGTCTGGCCCTGGCTGTGCGAATCGACCGCGCCGGAAATGATGCTCTGGATCGACGCATTCACCGTGGCGCCGAATATATTGGCGAAAATCACCGCATACATCATCCATGACTGGCTGGCGGCTCCCCACAAGAGGTAGGCGGCAGTGGAGGAGACCAGCCCGATCACCGCCAGCCGCTGCGGGCTGAAGCGTTTCAGCAACGGTCCCAGCAAGACCCCTTGCACGATCACCGACATGATGCCGACGGCCGCCAGCGACTGGCCGTTTTCCAGCGGTCCCCAGCCGAACTTGAACGTGGTGTACAGCACCCAGGTCGTGAACAGCATGAACTGCGCCAGGCCGTTGCAGGCGATCACCGCCACCAGCGGGCCGACCGCTTTCAGGCGCGACAAGGCTTGCAGCGACGACAGCGGATTGGCCGCCCGCCAGCCGAATGCGCGGCGCCGCTCAGGCGGCAGCGATTCGGGCAGCACGAAATAACCGTACATCAGGTTCAGCAATGCCAGGCTGCCGGCCACGATGAACGGCAGGCGCAGATTGACAGCGCCCAGCAAACCGCCCATCACCGGCCCGACGATGAAGCCGACGCCGAACATCGCGCCGATCATGCCAAAGCGCTTGGCGCGCTGCTCCGGCGGCGTGATGTCGGCCACGTAGGCATTGCAGACCGCGGCATTGGATTGCATGGCGCCGCCCGCCAGGCGCACCACGATCAGCATCCACAGCGCCGTTGAAAACGCCGTCGCGAAAAAATTCAGCGCCAGCCCGCAAAATCCCAGCAGCAGCACCGGCCGCCGGCCGTAGCGGTCAGACAGGGCGCCAAGGATCGGCGAACCGAAAAAATTGGCGATGCCGAAAGCAAAGGCCACCGCGCCATACCAGAATGCCTGGTCGGCCTGCGAACCGGTGAATTTGCCGACCAGCACCGGCAGCACCGGGATGATCAGGCCGATCGAAATCATGTCGATCAATACGGTCAGCATGATGAAGGGCATGGCTGCGGTGCGGCCTGGGTTCTGCGCAGGAGGTTTGAGGTTTGTCACGCGTTGCTGCTCCGGTAGGTACGACTTGGCGATAATCGCAAAAAGCGATTGGGACGACTTGCATTCTAACGGAACGCCAGGCGTGGCCTAGCAGAGCCGGAAGAATTGTTGCACGACTTGAGGATATTCAAGCTGGATACACATTCTGCGTTGAAATTGAACGATCTGGGCGTGTATCGGATGGAATCTGTCTGATAGAACAGCATCTCTCCACATCTGCTTCCAAAAACAGAAATATCCAGCCTGAATATCAGTAATTCACTCCACTACGACTGAAGGAACATTCGAGCAACCGTTGCGCGAAATCAGTAGCAGCCTTCCATTTTAAGGTCCAGAATCAATTCGTCCCTTGGCCCATCTGCCTGGATGTTCAGGCTGGTCCGTTGGACATTTATTGTCGATAAAAAGGAAGGCGTATGGCTAAAGTAACGGGTTTATCCGGAAATGAAATTTTTTGCCTGGCTTTAAAGAATTACTCGGCGGGTGAAATCGTCGTCGGCAACAGCGTCAATTCGATGGGTTTCCTTGGCGGGATCGGCGCGGGCCTGAAAAACATGCTGGGCGGCGAGATCACGCAAGTGACCGCGGCGATCCATGAAGGCCGCGCGAATGCATTTGAACGCATGCGCAAGGAGGCCGCGCAGCACGGCGCTTCGGGCGTGGCGGGGGTGTCCAGCGAACTGCGGTCGTTCAGCGGCAGCACGGAGTTCCTGTTTGTCGGTTCATGCGTCCATGCGCGCGATGCGTCCAGCCGTTTCTTCACCACGGCCGGCGATGCGCAGGAACTGTATTGCCATATGGACGCCGGTTATGAGCCGATCCAGCATGCGTTCGGCAATATCGCTTATTCGATGGGCGTCGGCGGCGGCATCATGGGGTCGCTGAAGACCCTGGTGCGCGGTGAAATCTCCGAGTACAGCAATATCTTCAACACCACCCGCCACAAGGCGCTGGAGCGGCTGGTGAGCCAGGCCAAGGCTGACGGCGCCAACGCCGTGGTCGGCATCCGCACCACCATCCTGCCGTGGATGGGGACGCATGAGATGCTGATGGCCGGCACGGCGTCGCGGCACAGCGCGCTTCCGGCCAGCGCGGACAGCACGCCGGTCACCAGCGATCTTACTGGCGAAGAGTTGTGGGCAATGACCAGCCTCGGCTACGCGCCGGTCAAGCTGCTGATGTCGACGTCGATCTACTCGCTGGGCGTGGTGGGCGGCTTCATGGCTGCGTTCAAGTCTTTCACCAAAGGCGAGATCAGCGACCTGACCACGCTGATCCATGACGCGCGCGAAATTGCCATCGCGCGCCTGAAAGATGAAGCCGATGAGCTCGGGGCCGAGGAAGTGGTCGGGGTGAAGACCTATATCGCGGAAATCGGCAGCGGGCTGGTCGAATTCATGGCGATCGGCACCGCCGTCAAGAAAATGCCGGGTTTTGCGGTCAAGAGCGCCGGGCTGCCGGCGCAGGCGATCAGCCGCGACAAAGACACCTGGATGGATGGCGATTTCGGTTTTTCGCTGGACCGCAACGGGGGTTCCTGAGTTACCCAATTCCAGAAAGCAGTAAAAAATGATCTTGCCGTGGATCCCCTATGGCAGGACGGCTGGCGCGATGCTGCGCCGGCAGGGAAGAACAGTCGTACAACAATAAAGAAAGAAACGATATGTCTAATCTATTATCAAGCCTGGGATGGTTTCCCACGGCCCTTGTCATCCTGGTTGCAGTTGCTTTTGCGCTTGCCGTGTTTTTTTCGGTATCGGGCATCGTCCGATACATTCCAAACGACCGCATCGGCGTCGTCGAGAAGTTGTGGAGCTCGAGCGGATCGGTCAAGGCCGGCCTGCTGGCCTTGCATGGCGAGGCAGGGCTTCAGCCTGAGCTGAGGCGCGGCGGTTTTCATTTCTTTGCGCCGTTCCAGTTCCGCGTCCATATCCATCCCATGGTTTCCGTCACGCAGGGCAAGATCGGCTATGTTTTTGCGCGCGACGGCATCGACCTGCCTGCCGGGCAGACGCTGGCCGACAATGCCAAGGTCGAGGATTTCCGCGACGTGCGCTCCTTCCTCCAAGGCGGCGGCCAGAAGGGGCCGCAACGCAAGATACTGCGCGAAGGCACGCATATCATCAATCCGGCCCTGTTTGTCGTGATGACGGAAGAGGCTACCTATTCGCTGTCGCTGGACGCCAAGGAAAAGGCGTACTACGAGCAGATGCGCGGCGTGCTGGATGAACGCAGCGGCTTTACGCCGGTGGTGCTCAAGGAAGTGGCCGGCACCCACGATTCGGACCAGCTGGCCATCGTGACGGTGCAGGACGGTCCTGGGCTGCCGAAAGACGAATTGCTGGCGCCGGATGTCGGCGACAGCCACAACTCGTTCCAGGAGCCGGAAAAATTCCTGGCAGCGAACGGCCTGCGCGGCCGCCAGGAGCGGGTGCTGGTGGAGGGCACTTATTACATCAACCGCCTGTTTGCGACGGTCGAGCTGATCAAGAAGACCATCATTCCGGTCGGTTATGTGGGCGTGGTGGTGTCGTACACCGGCCGCAAAGGCTCCGATCTGTCGGGCAAGGAATACAGCCATGGCGAGCTGGTCGAGAGCGGCTGCCGCGGTGTCTGGCGCGATCCGCTCATGCCCGGCAAATATGCGTTCAACACCTACGCCGGCAAGATCGAGCTGGTGCCCACCACCAACTTCGTCCTGATGTGGAAATCCGGCGAGAGCGGTTCCAGCTTCGACAACAACCTGCGTGAAATCACCCTGATCACCAAGGATGCCTTCGAGCCGCAATTGCCGTTGTCGGTGGTGGTGCACATCGATTACCGCAAGGCGCCGATGGTGGTGCAGCGCTTCGGCAACGTGGCGCAACTGGTGGAGCAGACGCTGGATCCGATGGTGTCTTCGTACTTCAAGAATGTCTCGCAGACCAAGACCTTCATTGAACTGATCCAGTCGCGCAGCGAGTTGCAGACCAATGCGTCGGCCGACATGAAGGAACGTTTCCAGGCTTATTCGCTGGAATTCCAGGAAGTGCTGATCGGCACGCCCAAACCGCAGCCCGGCGATACCAAGATCGAAAACATCATGGCGCAGCTGCGCGACCGCCAGATTGCGCGGGAACAGGTCGAAACTTTTGCGCAAAAGCAGATTGCCGCCGACAAGGAGCGCGAGCTCAACGAGGCTGAGCAGCGCGCCGCCAAGCAGAAGGAGCTGACCGGATCGCTGGTGGATATCTCGATCAAGGAAAACCAAGGTTCGGCCAACGTCAAAGCGGCGGAAAAGAAGCGCCAGGAGATCGAGGCGCTGGCGCATGCGGAAAAATTCAAGCAGGAAATGGAAGGCTCCGGCCGTGCCTCGGCGATCAAGTCGGTAGGTGAAGCGGAAGCCTCGGCGATCAAGGCCAAGTCCGAAGCGTTGCAAGGAGAGGGCGCTGACAAGCAGCTGATGCAGACGGTGATGCTGCGCCTGGCTGAAGCGTTCGAGACCTCGAAAGTGCCTTTGGTGCCGCAGATCCAGATGGGCGGCGGCGGTGACACCAATGCGTTCAATACCTTGCTGTCGCTGATGGGATCGCTCAAGGCTGGCGAGCTGGCGCAGTCGCTGAAACACAATGAGGCGCCGCGCGCATGATTGCATGACCGGCGGTGGTAATTGCCGGAGAAATCTGAAAATATTGTATTAAATCAATCGGATAAATTACATTATTAATGTAATTTATCCTTTTTTTATTAAATCTCGATCTGGATATCTGTCCTTGTAATTAATTAATGCATTGATTAATATTGGTGCATGACCAGACCAGCACCAGCGCGCGGCCGTCCGTTGGCGTCGGACCAGGATTCGCGCGAAAAACTGCTCGATACCGCCACCTTGCTGTTTTCATCGCAGGGAGTCGCGGCGACTACGGTGGCGGCGATTGCACGCCAGGCCGGGGTGACGCCCGCCATGGTGCATTACTACTTCAAGAACCGCGACCAGCTGATCGACGCCGTGGTCGACGAGCGGGTCTGCCTGTTCGTCAACAGCATCTGGGATCCGGTCACCGGCGACGAGCCGCCCGGACAGATGATCATGGGCATCGTCGAACGCATTATCGCCGCCACCGAAACCATGTCGTGGATACCCGCCTTGTGGGTGCGCGAGGTCCTGAGCGACGGCGGCGAACTGCGGGAGCGCATGGTGCAGCGGGTGCCGCTGGCCAAGCTGGCCGCGTTCGCTGGAAACGTTGGCCGCGGCCAGCAGGCGGGCGCCATCAATCCGGGGCTGGAGCCGGCCCTGATCTTTATCTCGGTGCTGGGCCTGACCATGCTGCCGCTGGCGATGGCGCGCAACCTGAAGAACGGGCCAGTGCTGCCGCCGCCCTTGAATAAGGTAGCGCTGCTGGACAAGGATGGCTTGAAGCGGCATGTCACCGCGCTGCTGCTGCACGGGCTGGCGCTGCCGGCTGTTCCGGGTCCCGCTCCGCTTATTGACGAATAGCAGAGGAAAAATCCCATGTCGCTCAGCCTTGCCAAACGTTTCCTGCGGTTTTCGACTCTTGCGCTTGCGGCCCTGGGCTGCCTGGCCTTGGCGGCATGTACGCCGAATGACGACAACGATTGGCAGGGATACGTGGAAGGCGAGTATGTCTATGTCGCCTCGTCGCAGGCAGGCCGCCTCGATCGCCTGTCAGTCCAGCGCGGGCAGCTGGCGGCGTCGGGCGCGCCGCTGTTCATGCTGGAATCGGGCGACGAGATCGCCGCCCAGCGCCAGGCCCGGCGCCAGCTGGACGCGGCCGAGGCGCAGCTGGCCGACATCAAGAGCGGCAAGCGGCCGCAGGAACAGGAAGTAACGCGCGCGCAGCTGGCCCAGGCCCAGGCTGCCGCCAGCAAGGCTGCGCTCCAGCTCAGCCGCGACCAGGTCCAGTTCCAGGCCGGCGGCATCGCCAAACAGCAACTCGACGATTCGCGCGCCGCGGCGCAGACTGCCGCCGCCCAGGTCAGGCAATGGCAAAGCCAATTGGCGGTGGATCGCCTGCCCAGCCGCGAGGCGCAAGTGCGGGCGCAGCAGGCCCAGGTCGCGGCGGCGCAGGCGGTGCTGGAGCAGGCCGACTGGAAGCTGGCGCAAAAAACGGTCACTGCCACCCGCAGCGGACTGGTGTTCGACACCATGTACCGCGAAGGCGAATGGGTGGCGGCCGGCAATCCGGTGCTGCGCATGCTGCCGCCCGAGAATGTGAAGATCCGCTTTTTCGTGCCCGAAACCGTGCTGGGACGGCTCAAGGTGAACCAGGCCGTGTCCCTCGGCTGCGACGGCTGCCAGCCCAACGTAGCGGCGCACATCTCGTATATCTCGACCGAATCCGAATATAACCCGCCCATCATCTACAGCAACCAGTCGCGCGCCAAGCTGGTCTACATGATCGAAGCGCGGCCGGCGCCGGCCGACGCCCTCAAGCTGCATCCGGGGCAGCCGCTGGAAGTGAGGCTGCCATGACGGCGGCCGGCAGCGCCAACGGCGACCTGGTGGTCGATGTCGACCGCATCAACAAGCATTTCGGCAGCAAGCACGTGGTGAAAGACCTCTCGCTGCAGGTGCGGCGCGGCGAGATATTCGGCTTCCTGGGGCCGAACGGCAGCGGCAAGACCACGTCGATCCGCATGATGTGCGGTTTGCTGACGCCCGATTCCGGCCACGGCACCTGCATGGGTTTCGACATCATCAAGCAAAGCGGCGAGATCAAGCGCCGGGTCGGCTACATGACGCAGAAGTTCTCGTACTGGGACGACCTCAGCATCCGCGAAAACCTGGATTTTGTCGCCCGCATCTATGAAATGAAGAACCGCAAGGAAGTGGTCGAGCAGAGCCTGGAGAAACTGGGACTGGCCAGCCGCGCCAAACAGCTGGCCGGCTCCCTGTCCGGCGGCTGGAAACAGAGGCTGGCGCTGGCTGCCAGCATGCTGCACCAGCCGGAACTGCTGCTGCTGGACGAACCGACCGCCGGCGTCGATCCGGCCGCGCGCCGCGATTTCTGGGAAGAACTGCACAGGCTGGCGGCGGAGGGCATCAGCGTGCTGGTCAGCACGCATTACATGGACGAAGCCGAACGCTGCCACAAGCTGGCTTACCTGGCGTACGGCCAGCTGCTGGTGCAAGGCACGGCCGCCGAAGTCGTCGCCGGGCAGGGCTTGGCGACCTGGGCGATCTACAACAGCCGCAACGGCGATATCCACGACAACCAGCTGGTCGGCCTGTCGCAGCAGCTGCACGGCCAGCCCGGCGTGGACCAGCTGGTGGTGTTCGGCACGTCCTTGCACGTGTGCGGCAAGGATGCAGCGCTGCTGGAGAAAACCTTGCGCCGCATGACTGAGGGACAGGGCCTGCGCATGGAGCCGATCGACACCAGCCTGGAAGACGTTTTCATCTACATGATGAACCGCTCGGCCGACAATTTCGGGGAGCAGCCATGAGCGGGTTTGCCGGTTTTTCGTTCTCACGATGGTGGAGCATCGTGCTCAAGGAGTTCCTGCAACTGATGCGCGACCGCGTCACGGTGCGCATGATCACGGTGATCCCGGTCATGCAGATGGTGCTGTTCGGCTTCGCCATCAACAGCGATCCAAAACACATGCCGACCGCGGTCGTCAGCGCCGACCACAGCGAATTCACGCGCACCTTCGTCGCCGCCATGAAAGCGTCGGATTATTTCGACATCGTCGCCGAGCTGCCGAACGAGGCTGCCGCCCGCACCGCCCTGGCGCAAGGGAAAGTGCTGTTCGTCCTGAATATCCCGGCCAACTTTACCCGCAGCCTGCTGCGCGGCGAACGGCCGGCGCTGCTGGTGGAGGCCGACGCCACCGACCCGACCGCTACCGGCATGGCGCTGGCAGCCTTGCCGCAACTGGTGCAATCGGTCGCCCACAAGGACTTGAAGGGCGCGCTGGCCAGGTTCAGCGGCGGCGCGCCGGCATTCGATGTGCAGGTACAGCGCCTGTATAACCCGGAAGGCGTGACCCAGTACAACGTCGTGCCGGGATTGATGGGCGTCATCCTGTCGATGACGATGGTGATGATGACCGGCTTGTCGATGACCCGCGAACGCGAGCGCGGCACCATGGAAAACCTGCTGGCGACGCCAGTGTCGCCGGTGGAAGTCATGACCGGCAAGATCATGCCTTACATCGCCATCGGCCTGATCCAGGCCAGCATCATCCTGCTCGGCGCGCGTTTCATGTTCCATGTGCCGTTTGCCGGCAGCGTGCTGGCGATCTACCTGGCGGCGCTGCTGTTCATTGCCGCCAGCCTGACGGTCGGCATCACCTTGTCGTCGATCGCGCAAAACCAGCTGCAGGCCATGCAGCTGACCATGTTCTACTTTTTACCGAACATCCTGCTGTCAGGCTTCATGTTCCCGTTCCAGGGCATGCCGAAATGGGCGCAGTTCATCGGCAACCTGCTGCCGCTGACTTATTTCAACCGCCTGATACGCGGCATCCTGCTCAAGGGCAACGGCTGGATCGACCTCTGGCCCAATGTCTGGCCGCTGATGCTGTTTACCCTGGTCGTGATGGGCATCGCGCTGCGCTTTTACCGGCGCACGCTGGATTGAGGAATATCGGGATGAATCCAATCTTGAATTATCCGCAGCGCAACTCCTGGTTGTGCCTGGGCGCGGCCGGCTTGCTGGCGGCATGCGCGGTGGGGCCGGATTTCCAGGCGCCGCCGGCGCCTGCCGTGCAGCAATACACGGCGGGCGCGCAACCGCTGGCGACCGTCTCCAGCACCGGAGCCGGCGGCGCCGCCCAGCATTTCGACGCCGGCATGGATATTCCGGCGCAATGGTGGACCTTGTTCCATTCGCCGCAGCTGGATGCGCTGGTGCGCGAGGCGTTGGCCAACAGTCCTTCGATGGCGCAGGCAAAAGCCGTCTTGCGCCAGGCCAGCGAAAACCTGGGCAGCCAGGTCGGCGCTAGCCGTTACCCCAAGGTCGACCTGCAGCTGGGCGGGGTGCGCCAGCAGATCGATACCGCCGCGCTCGGCCTTCCCAATGTGCCGCAGGCAGGACCGTTTACGCTGTACAACGCTGCTCTCGAGGTCTCCTACACGGTCGACGCCTTTGGCGCCAATGCCCGCATGCTGGAAGGCTTGCAGGCACAGGTGGATAACCAGGCCGCCGAGCTGCAGGCAGTGCAGCTGACGCTGGCCGGCAATGTGGTGACGGCCGCGATCCGCCAGGCATCGCTGCAGGTCCAGCTCGCGAGCACCGGACGGATGCTGCAGCTGCAGCGCCAGCAGCTCGCCATCATGCAGCAGCGCCTTGCCGCCGGCGGCATCGCCGAGCGCGACCTCAAGAACCAGCGCACGCTGGTAGCGCAAAGCGAGGCGGCGTTGCCGGCGCTGCAGCAACAGCTAGCGCAGGTAAGCCACCAGCTCGCGGTCTACCTGGGGCGGGCGCCGGCCCAGGCCGGCATGCAGCCGCTTGCGCTGGACAGCCTGACGCTGCCGGACAGGCTGCCGCTGAGCCTGCCGTCGACGCTGGCGCGCCAGCGTCCCGATATCCGCGCCGCCGAAGCGACGCTGCACCAGGCCAGCGCCCAGGTTGGCGTGGCCAGCGCCAACCTTTATCCGCAACTGACCTTGTCCGGCAGCGTGGGAGCGGAGCAGGGACGTATCGCCGACCTGGCCGATAGCCTCAACGTCTGGAATATCGGCCTCAAGCTGATGCAGCCGCTATTCCATGGCGGCGAGCTGCGCGCCAAAAAACGCGCCGCGGTTGCGGCCTACGATGCGGCGGCGGCGGGTTACCAGCAGACTGTGCTGCAGGCTTTGCAGCAGGTAGCGGACGGCTTGCGCGCATTGGAGAACGATGCCGAGGTTTTGCAGGCGAGGACAAAAGCCGCGGAGAATGCGCAAGACAGCCTGGCGATCGCCTCGCGCCAGTACCAGGCAGGCGGCGTCAGCCACCTCAGTTTGCTGGATGCAGAACGCCAGGGTTTGCAAACCGAGCTGGACCGGACTGTCGCGCAGGCCGCGCGTTATGCCGACACGGCCGCCTTGCTGCAAGCCCTGGGCGGCGGCTGGTGGAACCCCGAGCCGTCCGCTGCCCGGTAAACGCCTACCAGGCCTGGCCCGTCTCATCTCCTCGCGATAGATGCGACTTGAAGCGGTCTGCCGCAAAGTCGACAAACGCAGTGACCTTGGCGGACAGGTTGAGCCGCTCGGGATAGACGGCAAAGATGTCGGACGGCGGCAGCGCCCAGTCGCCAAGCACCTGGCGCAGGCGTCCTGAACGGAGATACGGCGCAACGTCCCACTCGGAACGCAGCAATATGCCATGTCCCGCCAGCGCCCAGTCCAGCGCGATCTCGCCGTCGTTGGTGCTGAGCGTGCCGCGCACCTTGACGGTTTCGTGCCGCTTGCCCTTGCTCAGCTGCCAGCTGCCGTAGGCGGCGTCGTTTTCCCTCAGCACGATGCACGCGTGCTGCTGCAGCTCGCGCGGCCCGCTGGGAGCGGCATGCTGCTTCAGGTAGGCTGGCGCTGCGCACAACAGGCGCCGGTTGGAAGCGATCTTGCGGGCAATGATGCGCGCATCCGGCATCTCGCCGATGCGGATGCCGATATCGAAAGCCTGGTCCGCCAGGTTCAATGGCCGGTCCGACAGCTGCAGCTGGACTTCCACTTCCGGATAACGCTTGCTGAATGCCGACACGGCCGGCCCGATATGCTTGCGGCCGAAGCCGAAGCTGGCGTTGATGCGCAACAGTCCCTTGGGCACGGCGCGGCTGTTGCTGACCGTGCGTTCCAGCGCTTCGATGTCGGCCAGTATGCGGCTGCCGTCCGCCAGGTAAATTTCCCCTTCATGGGTGACGCTCATGGTCCGGGTGGTGCGGTTCAGCAGGCGCACGCCCAGCCGCTGCTCGAGGTTCGCCAGCCGTTTGGTGACCGCGGGCGGGGTGACGCCGAGTTCGCGCGCCAGCGCCGCGAGGCTGCCTGCCTTGACCAGGATGGCGAAAAAAGCGAGATCCGAGAGTGTGTTCATTATTAAATTAAAGGAAATAATAGAGTTAATTTCAATTAATTATAAATCCATGGGCTAGCTATACAATCCCTCTAACGACAGGACAGTGGAGGGCGGCAAATGTTTTCTGGATTCGAGCACGGCATGGCCGAGGTCAACGGCACCCGGATCAAGTACCGGCGCGGCGGCAGCGGCCCCGCGCTGCTGTTGCTGCATGGGCATCCGCAAACCCATGTGATCTGGCACAAGGTGGCCGAGCGCCTGGCCGAACGCTTCACCGTGGTTGCCGCCGACCTGCGCGGCTATGGCGACAGCGGCAAGCCGGCCGGACTGGCGGACCACGGCAATTACTCCAAGCGCACCATGGGGCAAGACCAGCTCGACCTGATGGCGCAGCTGGGTTATCCGCAGTTCCTGCTGATGGGCCATGACCGCGGCGGCCGGGTGGCTTACCGCATGGCGCTCGACCATCCGCATGCCGTCAGCAAACTGGTGCTGCTGGATATCGCACCGACCCTGGCCATGTATGAACAGACCACGATGGCTTTCGCCACCGCCTATTACCACTGGTTCTTCCTGATCCGGCCGGCGCCGTTCCCGGAAATGCTGATCGGCGCCCATCCGGAAGAGTATCTGAAACACACGATAGGCGGCCGCAGCGCCGGCCTGGCGCCGTTCACGCCAGAAGCCTATGCCGAATACCTGCGCTGCCTCAGCGACCCGGCCGCCATCCACGGCATTTGCGAGGACTATCGCGCCAGCGCCAGCATCGACCTCGAGCACGAGCGCCATGACCTGGCGCAGGGCCGCAAGATACAGTGCCAGACGCTGGTGCTGTGGGGTGCGCAAGGCGTGATCGAGAAATGTTTCCAGCCCTTGCAAGAGTGGCGGCGGCTGGCCGGCAAGCTGAGCGGCAAAGCCCTGGCTTGCGGCCACTACATTCCAGAAGAAGCGCCCGACGCCTTGCTGGCCGAAGTCCTGCCGTTCTTCAGCGCCTGAGCGGCCGAGGTAACCCCATGCACGGCAATATCCCGCAGCGTACGCTGTACAGGAAACTGGTGGATTCGCACACTGTCGCCCAGCTCGACGAGCAGCATGTACTGCTGTATGCGGACCTGCATATCATGAACGAGTACACCAGCCCGCAGGCATTCAGCAGCCTGCGCGAGAAAAACCGCAAGGTGCTGCGCCCGCGGCAGCAGCTGGCCGTGGTGTCGCATATCATTCCGACCCATCCGGTCAGCGTCGCCGAGCGCGCGATCGTCGATCCGCCGTCGGCGCTGCAGGCCAGCAACCTGAAGCGCAATTGCCGCGACTTCGGCATCAGGCTGTTCGACACCAACCACGAAGAGCAAGGCATCGAACACATCATCGCTCCCGAACACGGCTGGATCCGGCCTGGCATGGTGGTGCTGTGCGGCGACAGCCACACCACCACCTATGGCGCCCTGGGTGCGCTCGGCTTCGGCGTCGGCACTTCCGAGGTGGAGCATATCCTGGCGACGCAAACCCTGGTTTACCGGCTAGCGCGAGACATGCGCATCAAGGTCGAGGGAGCGCTGCCTGCCGGCACTTCCGTCAAGGACCTGGTCTTGCAGATCATCGCCCGCATCGGCGCCCAGGGCGCACGCGGCTATGCGGTGGAATTTTCAGGATCGACGATTGCGGCGTTGTCGGCAGAAGCGCGCATGACTTTGTGCAACATGGCAGTCGAAGCCGGCGCCAGGGCGGCCTTGATCCGGCCTGACCAGACCACCTTCGACTACGTCAGGGCGAAAGCAGCCGGCCTTGGCGAGCAGGAATTCAGGCAGGCGCTGGCGGACTGGGAGCAGCTGCATTCCGACGCCGATGCCGCCTTCGATATCGAACATGCATTCTCGGCATCGGAAGTGGCGCCGTTCGTGACCTGGGGCACCAGTCCCGACCAGGCGGTGGCAGTCACGGCGCCGATACCCGATCCGGCGGCGGCAGCCGACGCCCATGCCGGCGCCGCCATCTCGCTGGCGCTGCAATACATGGGGTTGGCCGCCGGCGAGACCATGCTTGGTTTGCCGGTCGACCGCGTCTTCATCGGATCGTGCACCAATGGCCGCATCGAGGATTTGCGCAGCGCCGCGGCGATAGCGCGTGGCCGCCATGTCGCGCCGACGGTCAGGGCAATGGTGGTGCCGGGTTCGGGCGCGGTGCGGCGCCAGGCGGAGCAGGAAGGCCTGGCCAGGATTTTTATCGACGCCGGGTTTGAATGGCGCCAGCCGGGATGTTCGATGTGCCTGGCGATGAACGACGACGTCCTGGCGCCTGGCGAGCGCTGCGCTTCCACCACCAACCGCAATTTCGAAGGCCGCCAGGGCCGCGGCGGGCGCACCCACCTGATGAGCCCGGCGATGGCGGCCGCCGCCGCAATCACCGGACGCATCAGCGATGTCCGCACACTGGAGAACCGGCATGCATGACAAGACAAACATAACAGGCGTCGCGGCGCCGCTGCTGATCGACAACCTGGATACCGACCAGATCATGCCCAAGCAGTTCTTGCGCACCATCACCAAGGAAGGATTGGACAAGGGCGTGCTGTTTGACTTGCGGTTCCATCCCGATGGCAGCCCCAGGCCGGATTTTGTGCTCAACCACGCCGCGTACGCGCATGCCAATATCCTGCTCGGCGGCCCCAATTTCGGTTGCGGCTCGAGCCGCGAGCATGCGGTGTGGGGTTTGCAGCAGCTGGGCATCGAGGCGGTGCTTGCCTCCAGTTTCGGTGAGATATTTTTCAGCAACGCCTTGAACAATCGTTTGCTGCTGGTGGTGCTGGAAGCGGACCAGATCGGCTTGCTGCTGCAGGACCAGGCGAACGACAAGCACCTGGCCATCGACCTGGAAAGGATGGAAGTCCGCAGCGCCTCGCATGTGTTCGGTTTTGCGCTTGGCGAGCGCCACAAAAAGATGATTGTCGAAGGGCTCGATATGGTGGGAGCGACTTTGCAGCTGTTGCCGCGCATAGAAATGTTCGAGCAGCGGCACTACGCCGCTGCTCCCTGGGGACGCGTGTTGCCGCCCGCATAACTTGCGCCGGAATCCAGGTTTTTGGCATGGCCGGCGCACTCGCCGCAATTTGGCTACACTGTCAGGCCAAAAGCAACCAGGCGCCAGACATGCAAAGCACATACCAGAACCAGCAATGGTTTTACGTCAAGCGTCCCGACGGGCGCGTCAGCAACGAACACTATGAATTGCGTGCAACCGAACTGGACGGGAATCTCTCGGCCAATGAAGTGATCCTGCGCGCCAGGATCGTCAGCGTCGATCCTTATATCCGCATCCAGCAGCATGAACGCAACACCTATGACGTGCCGCATCCGCTGGGCATCGTCCAGCGCGCCGGCGTGGTGGGCGAAGTGGTGGCGTCGGCCAGCCCGCTGTTCAAGGCCGGCGACTGGGTGTCGGCGTACAGCGGCTGGCAGCTGTATGCACGCTGCCACCACAGCGAACTCACCAAGCTTGATCCCGCCGCGGCGCCGGTTTCCACCGCGCTGGGCGTGCTCGGCATGCCGGGGCGGACCGCCTGGTTCGGCCTGACCGAAGCAGGCCGGCCGCGGCCCGGCGATACCTTGCTGGTGTCCGGCGCTGCCGGCGCGGTCGGTTCGCTGGTGGCGCAGTTCGGCAAACGCGCCGGCTGCCGCGTGATCGGGATTGCCGGCGGGCCCGGGAAATGCAAATTCCTTACCGAAACGCTGAAGCTTGACGGCGCGGTCGACTACCGTGCCCATGCCACGCCGGCGGCGCTGAGCGCGGCTATCCAGTCCGCTACCGGCGGCGTCGATATCTATTTTGACAATGTCGGCGGCGCTATCACCGACGCCGTCATCCCGCTGATCAAGCGGCGCGCACGCATCATCATTTGCGGCGCCATCAGCCAGTATGACGGCGGCCTCGACACGCCCGACCTCGGCCCGCGCTTCCTGCAGCACATGCTGTTCCAGCGCGCCACCATCCAGGGCATCCTGGCCCGCGACTTTACCCACCGCATGGATGAAATGCTGGCGATCGTGGCGCCGTGGGTGAAAAGCGGCGAGATTGTATTCCAGGAAACCTATGTCGACGGTTTCGCGCAGTTGCCGGAGGCGCTCAACAGCCTGTTCGAGGGCAAGAATATCGGCAAGCTGCTGGTGCGGGTTTGAGCTGGCGGCCGAGGAAATTCCCGTGAAGCGGCCGCGCTGATTTACAATTGGATTGCAGCAATCTTCATGGGGGAAATATGCTGGTGGTCACTACAGAAAACATCTCGGGTTACCGGGTCAAGGAAGTCAAAGGCCAGGTGTTCGGGCTGGTGGTGCGCAGCCGCGGCCTGGCGGGCAACATCATGGCTGGGCTGCGCTCGCTGGTCGGCGGCGAAATCACCGAATATACGCAGCTGCTTGAGGAGGCGCGCCGCCATGCAGTCGACCGCATGGTCAAGAACGCCCATCGCATGGGCGGCAACGCAGTGGTGATGATGCGCTTCGATTCATCGGAAATGGGACAGACCATGAGCGAGATCGTGGCATATGGCACGGCGGTGGTGGTCGAGCCGGTTGCGGCCTGACCATGTTGCGTCTGCTGCTGCTTGGTTTTGCGGTGCTGCTGGGACTGGCCGGCCTGGTCGGCGTCATTGCCGGCGCCGACGGCGCCTGGCCGTTCGCCTTTTGGGGCTTGCTGCTGGCGGCGGCAGTATTGCTGGAACGCTGGCGCTATGCGCACGCGCCCAAACCGGACGACGGCCCTTGGCAGGAAACCGGGGAGCGTTTTGTCGATCCGGAATCGGGCCGGGTGATGAGCGTATGGTACAGCCCGGACAGCGGCGAGCGGCGTTACGTCCCCGTCAGCGAAAACGACAGCCGGCTCCCTTGACATTGCAGGTAATCAGGATATGACACAAATTTCAGGTCCGGCATTTAAGCTGGTGGAAGAAATCGACGCATTGCAACTGGCGCAGGAGGGCGGCTTCGGCGAACGGACCCGGCCCTTGCTGGTGAAGGGCGCGCTGCGCAACTGGCCGGCGCAGGAAAACTGGTCTTTTGAAAAGATGGCGCAGCTGCGCAACAAGGACGGCTCGGAGCCGACCCGGAAATTCCAGAACGGCCTGGTCGAACAGGGCGAAACGCAGGAGCGTCCGCTGCTGCCGATTGCGCCGTACCTGCGTGAACTTGCCGCGCTGGCCACGGTGCCGGTCAGCGACGAAGCCGGCCTGCTGCCGAACCGTCGGCGCCTGCAGTTGCAGCCGGGCGAGGAGTTCCACCTCAACTGGGCGCACATGCAATCGTTCACCCCGCATCGGAACTACCTGGCGCAATGGAGCATCCTGGAGGATTTCCCGCAGCTGCGCAGCGATTTCGATATCCGCAGCCTGTGGCCGGGCTGGCGCTGGACCTGGGAGTCGGTATTCATGGGGCCGGCCAACACCCACACGGGACTGCACCGCGATGTGCCCAACAACTGGTTTTGCCAGGCGCGCGGGATCAAGGAATTTGTCATGTTCCCGCCGTCGGAAGAAGCGTTCATGCGGCCCTCGAAAAAATACGACTGGGGCGCCACCCTGAGCTCGATCAACATCGCGCATTTCGACAAGAACCCGGAACAGCTGCGCGAGCTGGAACAGGCCAAAGGCTTGTACGCGCGGGTGGAGCAGGGCGACGCCTTGTTCATACCGAAACGGACCTGGCACGCGGTCGTGTCGCTGGCGCCGTCGATCAGCCTGGCGGTATTCGGCCTGACCGCCAAGGAAATCCTGCTGAGCGGCGTGCCGACGGCGACCAAGGACCTGCTGCACAACATGCACCTGTACCGCTGGGGGCATTGCATCTGCCACAAGCATATCGCCTAGCTGACGCCGCTCGCAATGGACTGCCGGCGCGGCATGAACCATTCCCTGCCTGATGCGGCATATTTACCGAAATGGCGGTCGCGTATCAGCGGGAGAGTTTTGCCCGCAGTTGCTCAAGGCGGATATACATTGCCTGCGCCGGCTGAAGATATGCAGGCGCGCAAGATTCTTTTTTTTCTTCTGCAAATCCCTGTTCCGGATATTTTGCATGAAAGCGCGAACGCACTGCCATTTCCGCAATTTCTGCCTCATCCAGGGCCATGCCCGCAAACCTGGCCAGGCGGCGCACGATGTCGATGCCGCCTTGCCGGTAGTCCAGCAGGATTGAGTCATCGTCATTTTCGGCGATGAGCAAGAATTGCGAGTAATAATATTCCAGCACCTTGGCGATATAGCGGTCGCCATCGTAACTTGTCGATTCCGCGCGTGACATGCCGAACAGTTCCGGTTCAAGCAGCCCCGGTACGGCCTGCATGCCGCGCCGCTTTTGATGTGAAAAAACCACTTCGTCCGGGCTGCGGTACAGCAGTACGAACGGAACCCCTGGGTAAAGCCTTCTCAGCGTGCCGGCAAAAAAGACATGCCAGCTGTCGAGCTTGATGAACAAATGCTTTTCCTGCCCGAACCTGCGCCGGCCCAGCAAAGCAATGCTGGCTTTCAGCGCAGCTTCCGCCGCAGAAGAATCCTCCTGCCTGCCGGACGCGCGCAGCAGTTCATCGATCAGAGGCACTTCAGACAGGGTGATATTTTTTTCGCTCAATCCAAGCAGTTGCGAGACCAGGGTTGAGCCGCAGCGCGAAACGTGGAAAATAAATGCGCTTGGCGCGACCACGTCGGCCGCGGCTGATGCGCATGCAGTCAGGTATTCCAGGGAGCTGATGCTGGCAAAGCGCCGGTTGATTGGGGCGCCGGCTTTGCAGCGTAAAATCGTGTCGGAGAAAAACGGCTCGGAAATGCGCTTGCCCGCCAGGTCGAGCCACAGGCAACGCCATTGCTGTTCTTGCCGCAGCAGCTTGTAGGGTATCCATTCCTCGGCCGCGACAGCCGCATCGGCTTGCCGTATCTCTTGCTGTATTGCGCTATTCATCGCTATCCGCCTCGGCTTCCAGCTGCTTGATCAAGCGTTCCGCGGCCTCGCTTTTCATCGTGGACAGGCGCGCGATCACCATGGCGCGGGTTGCGCTGTCAAGCCTGCGGCTGCGCGCCTCTGCCTCGAAATCGTAGCCGGCCTGGCGGAATAGCTGATCCGACCAGTCATTCCTTTTGCAGTCCAGGATCAGGTTGGTGCGCGCGCTGTCCCCGCAATTCTCGACACTGTGAGGCAGGCTGAAATCGGCATACCAGCACTCGCCTGCGCGCATGTCCAAGGCCTGTCCGCCAAGCAGGAATCGCACTTGCCTGCTGGTCTCGATCGGGATGTGGACGCGAAAGACATCAAACTGATATCCGGTATGCAGGTCCCGATGTTCCTTGATGAGCGCGCCGGGCGCCAGGCGCAGCAGCCTGGCCGACTCTATTTCGCATTCGAAGGCGTCGAAGATGCCGGCGATGTAGGGGCAAAGGCCGAGCAAAGGCGTATCCAGGCAGGTGGCGCTGCCTGGGTGGGAGTAAATATCGTCCGCCTTGCCGGATGCCGAGCGCAGCGCCAGGCCCGACCATAGGCCGGCATAGTCTTCGGTATGGAAATGCGGCGGCCATTCCATGGCTTCGCAAGCGCGCAAATCCTTCAGCAGCGCGTCAGGATCAAACAGCAGCGGCAACTTGAAGCATCGGTTCATTCGGCTACCTTCAATCCAATTGATATGTCGATTGCAGCGCTTCTCCGCTTGGCGGCGGCGCGGGTAAAATCTTGCGCCGGAGTACTTTATTTGAGGCAACTCCAGCCGTCAAGGCGGCTTCTGTTATAAGCTTGCTCCAGCAATGGATGTACGCCGTAGTGACGGCCACCGTAGTGACGGCCACCGTAATGACGGCCACGGTATTTACTTCAATTCCTCAGAAAATTCAGCATGCTCACTTCTTCCTCTGCCATGCCGGCCGGCATTTCGCTGCGGCCTGCCGCCGCCGGCGACCAGCCCTTCCTGGCAACCCTGTATCGTTCCGCCCGTCCGGATCTGCAGTTGATCGACGGCGAACCCGAATTCATCGAAACGGTGGTCGCCCAGCAATATGCCGTACATGCGCAGGGCACCGGAGAAGAGTATCCAAACGCCATGCATTTCGTCATCGAGAAAACCCAGGCTGCCGTCGGTGCCTTGGTGGTGGATTTCGGCCACAACGAAGTGCGCGTGATTTACCTTGCGTTCGTTACCGCCGCCCGCGGCTTCGGCTACGGCAAGGCAGTCCTGCGCGGCGTGCTGCAAGCCGCCGGCAATGTACAGTGCCCGGTTACGGTGGTGGTCTGGCACAACAATCCCGGCGCCAAGCGCATCTACCTGGAACTGGGATTCCAGGTGGAAGAATCGCAATTGATGGCCGACCGCATGGTGTGGTATCCGCGCCAGCCTTGACCCCCCTTAGCTGAACACCACCTGGAAATAGGCGCCGGCCGGATCGCGTCCGAGCGGCGCCAGGCGCGATACGTAAACGCCTTCCAGGCGCTGGCGTTGCGGCAAATCGATCGTACACGGGCCTTCCAGAAAATCGGTGGCTTGCTGTGCAGTCAGCGTGACGATGAACGGCAGGCGCTGCTGTTCCGGCGCATACGGGTTGCGGTATTGCGCTTTCACATTCACGCTGTCGACCAGCACCGGCAAGGCACTGCCGTCCGGCAGCTGCAGCGTGCAAACCTGTCCGGTCGAGGGAGTGAAATAAGCGGCGTCAACGAGTTCTAGCATCGGATTCAATCTGTCGGCAATGAAAAAACGGAAGCGCAGCTGACCGGCAGCCGGCCAGCCCGCGCTTGCAGTGCGCTAGTTGCGGGACGGGAAAATACCCACCAGCGCGATGCTGAAGTTCAGCGCCAGGTAAGGGTTCATGCTGCCCACAGGTATGTTGTTGCCGGTGAGGGCATTGGTGACGGTGCCGCCGGCGCTGCCGCTGCTGCCGCCCAAAGGAATGGTCCCGGCCGCCGAGCCCCAGATCGCCGCGCCTTGCGGGCCGGCAGGCGATCCGGACAAGATGTTGTTGGTCGCGCTCGGTACCAGCTGGTTGCCTGTGGTATTGCTCGATACCATGTAGCCGCTGCCGCCGCCCGACGGCGTAAAGGTGGCGACATGGGTATGGGACGGCATATTGTTGATGGTGATCGAAATGTTTTCAGTGCCGGCCGCTTCGCCGAGCACGCGCGGCGTCAAGCCGATGCCGTTGCCTTGGCCGATCGGCACCCGTCCTTGCAGATTCGGCAGCTGGAAGGATGTCGTGCCGTTGCCGCCGTAGGTGGTGCCCAGCAGCGAGAACAAGGCTGCATATTGCTGAATGGCGAGCGTCTGGCCGTTGCATTGCTGCCAGCCGTTAGGATTAAACTGAAAACCGAAAGTCATTATGCTGCCGAGAAACACTTCCATGGAAATCTCCCTTGTCATTGCTGCGGTTTAAGACCGGTGTTTTTGCTATTCGAGGCCGGCTGGCTTTACTGCGGTAATGCTTAATTGCGCGAAGGAAAAATACCCGCCAAGGCGATGCTGAAGTTCAGCGCCAGGTAGGGATTCATGCTTCCCACGGCCTGATTGTTGCCCGTGAGGGCGTTGCTCACCGTAGCGCCGGAGCCGCCGCCTGCGCCGCCCAGAGGAATGGTGGGTGCGGTCGAGCCCCAGATTGCCCCGGCCGAGGTGCCGGCGGGTGATCCCGACGGGATGTTGTTGGTCGCGGTGGGCGCCAGCAGGTTGCCGGTGGTGTTGCCTGACACCGTGTAGCCGCTGCTGCCTGAAGGAGTGAAGGCGGCGGTATGAGTGTGGGATGGCAGGTTGCTGATGCCGATCGAGATGCTTTCGGTGCCGGAAAACTCGCCGATCACACGGGGGCTCAGCGTAGCGCCGTTGCCTTGGCAAAGCGGCATTCGTCCTTGCAGGTTCGGCAGTTGAAAGGTTTGCACGCCGTCGCCGCCAAATGTGGTGCCCAGCAAGGCGAACAAGGCCGAATTCTGATCGATGCCGATAAGTTGGCCGTTGCATTGCTGCCAGCCGCTGGGATTGAACTGAAAACCGAACGTCATGATGCTACCGAGAAATATGTTCATCGCATTTCCTTCGTTGAGTAGCCTGTTTTGATACGGATCAGGGTTGCTGAATGTTAATTTGCAGCAAGCCGAAGTTGAACAGGAAAAACCTGATTCGGCAATAGCATTCGGCAATACTTACCTGAAAAAAGTCATGGCAAGGGTCTTGTGGACGGCCAGCTGAGGCCAGAATCCGACGGATACAATAAAATACAATTAAAGTTAACAGTTATTAACAATTGGCTTGGGTGTAACACATTGACTTGGTGTAATATTTTGCTTAAAAGAAAGCTGGATAGGGAAACCAGCTATGTCCCTCAGGTTGGCTTATCTGTATGCCAACTTTCATTTTGGCGCAAGATGCGCCAGTCACAGTCCTTTGAATCCGTTGTCGCTGTAATACGATTTTTAATTGAAAGTCTGCTCAGCCGTATCGCTGTTTTCCCGGCGCCGGGCAGCTTAAGCACAGTTTCTGCGTGACGAATACGCGGCGTCGATGTCGATGCCGCACGGTTTGTTGAAGCGAGGAGCAGGCGGGCGGCCGACCAGGTCTTGGCTAGCCGCGCGCATTGTCTGGTTGAGTAGCGCAGGTTCAATTAGGAAATCATCCCATGAAACGCCACGGATCTATGAACCACATCTATCGCCTGGTCTGGAGCACTGTGACCAACGGCTGGATCGCAGTAGCGGAAACAACCCGCGGACGCGGCAAGGGCGGGCGCCGCAAACTGGTGGCGGCGGCCTTGTCGCTGACGGCGATTGCGGCCCAGGCGGCGCCGACCGGCGGCCAGGTTGTCGCGGGCAGCGGCAGCATCCGCCAATCCGGCGCAACCACCACGATCAGCCAGACCAGCCAGAATGCAACCCTGAACTGGAGCGGCTTCAACATCGCTCCGCAAGAAACGGTGAATTTCGTGCAGCCCTCGGTCAGCGCGATTGCCGTCAACCGCATATTCGATACCAACGGCACCCAGATCCTCGGCCACCTGAATGCCAACGGCCAGGTGTTCCTGATCAACCCGAACGGCATCCTGTTCGGCGCCGGCGCACAGGTCAATGTCGGCGGCCTGGTTGCCTCCACGCTGGATTTGCATGACGCCGGCTTGAACGGCAATACCCGCACTTTCAGCGGCAACGGCTCCGGCAGCGTGGTCAACCAGGGATCGATCACGGCGGCCAACGGCGGCTACGTCGCCTTGCTCGGCAACCATGTCAGCAACCAGGGCACGATCAGCGCGCCACAGGGCGCGGTGGCGCTCGGCGCCGGCAACGCCGCCACCCTCACGTTCAGCGGCAACAGCCTGCTGCAGCTGCAGGTCGACCAGAGCGTGCTGAACAGCGCGGCAGAAAACGGCGGACTGATCCGGGCCGACGGCGGCCGCGTGATCATGAGCGCTGGCGCCAAAGATGCGTTGCTGGCCAGCGTCGTCAACAACACCGGCGTGATTGAAGCGCGCACGGTGGAAAACCAGGGCGGCACGATTACTTTGCTGGGCGGCATGGCAGCGGGCACCGTCAACGTCGGCGGCACGCTTGACGCCAGCGCGCCTGGCGGCGGCAACGGCGGTTTCATTGAGACCAGCGCAGCCAACGTCAAGGTAGCGAATAGCGCCAAGATCACCACGGCTGCGGCGCTAGGCCTGGCCGGCACCTGGCTGATCGATCCGACGGATTTCACGATCGCGCCTAGCAACGGCGACCTGACCGGCGCCGCGCTTAACGCGGCATTAAGCTCGAGCAATGTGACGATTTCTTCGGCCAGCGGCGCCAGCGGCACCAGCGGCAATGTCAATGTCGACGATACGGTAACCTGGAACGGCCACAAGCTGACCTTGAACGCCAGCAACGACGTGAACATCAATGCCACGATGACGGCAAGCGGCTCGGCCAGCCTGGACCTGGAGCCTGGCAGCGGCCATGTCAATGTAGCCTTGGGCAGCGCCGGGTTTAACGGCCGCGTCAATTTCAGCGGCAGCGGCGTGCTGACCATGAACAATCATGTTTATACGGTCATCAATTCCCTGGGTACGGCCGCCAGCAGCGGCGACGGCAGCTTGCAGGGAACGATAGGAAACCTGGCCGGCTATTATGCTCTGGGCAGCGATATCAACGCTGCCGCTACCTCGGCCTGGAACAGCGGCGCTGGCTTTACGCCGATAGGCGGTAACGGGGTTACAGTATTGACCCCGGCGCAGGAATTTTCCGGCGTCTTTGATGGCCTCGGCCATACCGTCAGCGGTCTCACGATCAATCAAGGTTCGGTTGTCGGCGTGGGTATGATCGGCGCGGTGGGGGCGGCCGGAGTGGTGCGCAACGTGGGTCTGCTCGGCGGCAGCGTGGCGGTCACCTCGTCCAACTACACCGGCGCGCTGGTGGGGCAGAATTTCGGGAAGATCAATAACAGCTTTTCAACCGCTACGGTGGGTGCTAGCAGCAATGCGACTTTTGTCGGCGGCTTGGTAGGCGAAAACAGTGGCGGCACGATCACCAGAAGTCATGCGGGCGGCACGGTCAATGGCGGGGCTGCGGCAAGTGACGTCGGTGGCCTGGTCGGCGGCTTGCAAGGGGGGACCGTCAATTACAGCTATGCGACCGGGAATGTCACCGGATCCAGCCTATATGTCGGCGGATTGATCGGATACAGCTATGGCGGAGGCAGCGTCGTCAGCGTGATCAGCAACAGCTATGCCACCGGCTCCGTGAGCGGCTCGTCCTATGTGGGCGGCTTGCTCGGCGCCAATTATGGCTTTTCCGGTCCGTCCACGATCAGCAACAGCTATGCGACGGGCAACGTGTCCGGCACCAGCGCTGTCGGCGGCCTGGTTGGCCACAATTACGGTGGTGCTGGCGGCAACCCTGCGATCAGCAACAGCTATGCGACGGGCAGTGTCACCGGCGCTGCCGGTGCTTCATTTGTCGGCGGACTGGTAGGCAACAATGCCGGCGCCGGGGCATTAGGCGGCACAGTTACCAACAGCTTTTCGACGGGCAGCGTCAGCGCCGGGGCCGGCTCGAGTTCGGTCGGCGGGCTGATTGGCAATAACGCCGGCACCGTCACTGGCAGCTTCTGGGACAAGACAAGCTCCGGTCAGGCCACCTCTGCCGCGGGCACCGGCATGACCACCGCCAACATGCAGAACCAGGCCAATTTCACATCCAGCACCGCCGCCAACGGCAATCTGAATCCCGCATGGGACTTCAGCGGCACCTGGATAATGTCCGGCGGCTATCCGCTATTACTCTCCGGCATGACGGCGTTGACCGTCACGGCCAACAATGCCAGCAGCGTTTTCAACGGCGCGGCCTATGCCAGCAACAATGGCGTTACTTACACCGGCCTCGATGGCTATCGATATTCGGCCATGCCGAGCGGCCTGACAGGCAGCTTAAGCTATGGCGGAACGTCGCAAACGGCGGTCAACGCCGGCACTTACACGATCATCGCGTCGGGTCTTTCTTCCACCGGCCAGCAGGGTTACCTCATCACTTTCGTCAATGGCGCGTTGACCATCAATCCGCTGGCGCTGACCGGCAGCATCGGCGCCGGCAGCTCCGTTTATGGTTCGGCCCTGGTGCCCGGCACGGTGACTTTCACCAATATGGTCGCCGGCCATACCGTCACGGCTGCGCCGGTGACCGTCAATACGGCGGGCCTGACCAGCAGCAGCGGCCACCTGACGGCCGGCACGCACACTGGCATCGAGTCGGTGAGCGGTACGCTGAGCGGCGCCGATGCGGGCAATTACACCTTTGCCGGCGCCACTGGCAATTACACTGTTACGCCGCTGGCCTTGACCGGTTCGATAGGGACGGGCAGCTCGACCTATGGTTCGGCCCTGGTGCCGGGTGCTGCGAACTTCACCAATGCGGTCTCAGGCGACGTGCTGGGTGCGGCCACGGTTGGCGTCAATACCACGGGCCTTACCAGCAGCAGCGGCCACCTTACCGCCGGCACGCATAACGGCATTGAAACGGTCAGCGCCTTGAGCGGGGCCGATGCCGGCAACTACACATTCAGCGGGGTCACGGGCAACTACACCGTCAACCAGTTGGCCTTGAACGCTACGGTCGGCGCAGGCAGCTCGACCTACGGCTCGAGCTTGGCGCCAGGGGCAGTGAATTTCACCAACGCCGTGAGCGGCGACCTGGTCACGCCGGGCGCTGTCACGGTCAACACCACGGGTCTTACCAGCAGCAGCGGCCATCTGATTGCCGGTACCCACACCGGCATCGAATCGGCGGGCACGACCTTGGGCGGGGCGGATGCGGGCAACTACACCTTTGCCGGCGCCACGGGCGACTATAGCGTCAGCCAGCTGGCCCTGACCGGTACGGTTGCGACGGGCAGCTCGACCTACGGTGCGGCCCTGGTGCCGGGCGCGGCGAATTTCACCAATGCGGTCTCAGGCGATGCGCTGGGTACGGCCACGGTTGGCGTCAACACGACTGGACTTACCAGCAGCAGCGGCCACCTGATTGCCGGCACGCATAACGGCATTGAAACGATCAGCGCCTTGAGCGGGGCCGATGCCGGCAACTATACATTCAGCGGGGTCACGGGCAACTACACCGTCAACCAGCTGGCCTTGAACGCTACGGTCGGCGCAGGCAGCTCGACCTACGGCTCGAGCTTGGCGCCAGGGGCAGTGAATTTCACCAACGCCGTGAGCGGCGACCTGGTCACGCCGGGCGCTGTCACGGTCAACACGACCGGCCTGACCAGCAGCAGCGGCCACCTGATTGCCGGCACCCATACCGGCATCGAATCGGCGGGCACGACCTTGGGCGGGGCGGACGCCGGCAACTACACCTTTGCCGGCGCCACGGGTGACTATACCGTCAGCCAGCTGGCCTTGAACGGCACGGTGGCGGCGGGCAGCTCGACCTACGGTGCGGCCCTGGTCCCGGGCGTGGCGAATTTCACCAACGCGGTGAGCGGCGACCTGGTCACGCCGGGCGCCGTCACCGTGAATACGACCGGCCTGACCAGCAGCAGCGGCCACCTGATTGCAGGCACGCATAACGGCATCGAATCGGTGGGCACTATCTTGGGTGGGGCGGACGCAGGCAACTACACCTTTGCCGGCGCCACAGGCAACTACACCGTGAGCCCGTTGGCCTTGACCGGCGCCATCGGGACTGGCAGTTCGACCTACGGTTCGGCCCTGGTGCCGGGCGCTGCGAACTTCACCAATGCGGTCTCAGGCGACGTGCTGGGTGCGGCCACGGTTGGCGTCAACACGACTGGACTTACCAGCAGCAGCGGCCACCTTACCGCCGGCACGCATAACGGCATTGAAACGGTCAGCGCCTTGAGCGGGGCCGATGCCGGCAACTATACATTCAGCGGGGTCACGGGCAACTACACCGTCAACCAGCTGGCCTTGAACGCCACGGTTGGCGCAGGCAGTTCGACCTACGGCTCGACCTTGGCGCCAGGGGCGGTGAATTTCACCAACGCCGTGAGCGGCGACCTGGTCACGCCGGGCGCAGTCACGGTCAACACGACTGGCCTGACCAGCAGCAGCGGCCATCTGATTGCCGGCACTCACACGGGCATCGAATCGGTGGGCACGGCCTTGGGCGGGGCGGATGCGGGCAACTACACCTTTGCCGGCGCCACGGGCGACTATAGCGTCAGCCAGCTGGCGCTAGTCGGCACGATCGCGACGGGCAGCTCGACCTACGGTGCGGCCCTGGTGCCGGGCGCGGCGAATTTCACCAATGCGGTCTCAGGCGATGCGCTGGGTACGGCCACGGTTGGCGTCAACACGACTGGACTTACCAGCAGCAGCGGCCACCTGATCGCCGGCACGCATAACGGCATTGAAACGGTCAGCGCCTTGAGCGGGGCCGATGCCGGCAACTATACATTCAGCGGGGTCACCGGCAACTACACCGTGAGCCCGTTGGCATTGACCGGCGCCATCGGGACTGGCAGTTCGACCTACGGTTCGGTGCTGGCGCCAGGTGCGGCGAACTTCACCAATGCCGTCTCAGGCGACGTGCTGGGTACGGCCACGGTCGCCGTCAACACGACTGGACTTACCAGCAGCAGCGGGCACTTGATCGCCGGCACCCACACCGGCATTGAATCGGTCAGCGCGCTGAGCGGGGCAGATGCAGGCAATTACACCTTTGCCGGACCAACCGGCGACTATAGCGTCAGCCAGCTGGCCTTGAACGGCACGGTGGCGGCGGGCAGCTCGGTCTACGGTTCGGTGCTGGCGCCGGGTGTGGTGAATTTCACCAACGCCGTGAGCGGCGACCTGGTCACGCCGGGCGCCGTCACCGTGAATACGACCGGCCTGACCAGCAGCAGCGGCCACCTGATTGCCGGCACGCATAACGGCATCGAATCGGTGGGCACCGTCTTGGGCGGGGCGGATGCGGGTAACTACACCTTTGCCGGCGCCACAGGCAACTACACCGTGAGCCCGTTGGCCTTGACCGGCGCCATCGGGACTGGCAGTTCGACCTACGGTTCGGCCCTGGTGCCGGGCGCGGCGAATTTCACCAATGCGGTCTCAGGCGATGCGCTGGGTACGGCCACGGTTGGCGTCAACACGACTGGACTTACCAGCAGCAGCGGCCACCTTACCGCCGGCACGCATAACGGCATTGAAACGGTCAGCGCCTTGAGCGGGGCCGATGCCGGCAACTACACATTCAGCGGGGTCACGGGCAACTACACCGTCAACCAGCTGGCCTTGAACGGTACGCTTGCGGCAGGCAGCTCGACCTACGGTTCGACCCTGGCGCCAGGGGCAGTGAATTTCACCAACGCCGTGAGCGGCGACCTGGTCACGCCGGGCGCCGTCACCGTGAATACGACCGGCTTGACCAGCAGCAGCGGCCACCTGATTGCCGGCACGCATAATGGCATCGAATCGGTGGGCACGGCCTTGGGCGGGGCGGATGCGGGCAACTACACCTTTGCCGGCGCCACGGGTGACTATACCGTCAGCCAGCTGGCGCTAGCCGGCACGATCGCGGCCGGCAGCTCGACCTACGGTGCGGCGCTGACGCCCGGCGCAATCAGCATATCGAATGTCATCTCGGGAGACCTGGTCAACGCCCCCGGCGTTTCCGTGAACACGACCGGCCTGACCAGCAGCAGCGGCCACCTGACTGCCGGCACCCACATCGGCATTGAAACGGCGAACGGCGCCTTGGGGGGCGCCGATGCAAGCAACTACATATTGGGCAGCATCAGCGGCGACTATACGGTCAGCCGGCAGTCGGTCACGGTCACCGCCAGCGGCGTCAGCAAGGTCTATGACGCAACGACTTCCGGTTCGGCGATATTGGCCGGCAGCGGCCTGATAGGCGGCGACAAGGTGACATTCAGCGATACCTCGGCAACTTTTGGCGACAAGAATGCAGGCACGGGCAAGACGGTTACCGTTTCGGGCATCAGCGCCAGCGGGGCGGATGCCGGCAACTACCTGGTCAGCAATGCCACCGCATCGACCACTGCCGATATCACGCCGCTGGCCATCACCGTTGCCGCCATCGGCGCCAATAAAACCTATGACGGCAATACGACGGCTGCGGTGACGCTCAGCGGCGGACTGGCCGGCGATGCGCTGACGTTCAGCGATACCTCCGCCAACTTCGCCGACAAGAATGCCGGCGCCGGCAAGACCGTGACAGTAGCGGGCATCAGCGCAAGCGGCGCCGACGCCGGAAACTACATAGTGAGCAGCACGGCCACGACCAGCGCCAGTATCACGCCGGCGACGCTTACCTATAATGCCGCCCCGGCAAGCCTCATTGCCGGGCAAACGCCGACCGGCCTGAGCGGCACCTTGAGCGGCCTGGTGGGAGGCGATACGCTGGACAGCGCTACGGCCGGCAGCCTGACCTGGACTAGCAACGCCCAGCCGACCAGCCTGCCGGGACTGTATGCGATTGACGGCGGCGGCCTGAGCGCGATGAACTATGTGTTCGTGCAAGCGGCAGGCAACGCCACGGCGTTGACCTTGAAACCGGGGTCGGCCCCGGTCTCGGTACAGAACGTGATCACTGCGCTGGATTCGGTTTTTGCCACCCCGCACGCGGGCATCGACCTGGCAGCACTCGACCTGGTTCAGTTCAATGTCCAGCCGCGGAACAATGCATCCAGCCTCAATGGCGATGGCATGAACGGCGTGGATGTGAAGATCACGGGCGGCGGAGTCAGGCTGCCGGACAATATCGTGAGCACGGATGAATAAGCGAGCCTCAATGAAAAATAACGGTAGGTACCTATATCCAATGAAGCCGATCATCGCAGCCATGCTGCTCAGCTATCCATCCTTCGCCGCGTTTGCAGCCGATCCGGTGAGCCCGCCCGGAGCCGGCTCGATACTCCAGCAGATCCAGCCGCTCAAGCCGGCGCTCCCCTCGTCAACGGGAACCGGCCTGACCATCGAACGGGAAGGCGGCGCCCAGCAGCCGGCGGGTGCGGCATTCAGCGTCGCCAGCATCCAGCTGTCCGGCAATACCGTGTTCGATACGGCGACCCTGCACGCGCTGGTGGCCGACGCCGAGGGCAAGGATCTCACCCTGGCCCAGCTCGGCGCAGTGGTTGCGCGCATCACCGACTACTACCATAGCCACGGCTATCCGCTGGCGCGCGCCATCATCCCGGCCCAGGCCATCCAAGGCGGCGTGGTCAAGGTGATGGTGATCGAGGCCCGCTACGGCCAGGTCAAGCTCGATAACCGCAGCCGGGTGAGCGATAGCCTGCTGCAGCAAACCTTGTCGCCTTTGCAGGCCGGGCAAGTGGTTACGCAGGCGGGACTTGACCGCACGCTGCTGCTGGCCTCGGACATTCCGGGCGTCGCCGTCAGTGCGCTCCTGAAGCCGGGCGAAGCCGTCGGCACTTCCGACCTGCAGGTGCAAGCCGATCCGACGGTGCAGGTCGCCGGCAATGTGACGCTGGACAATTTCGGCAACCGCTATACCGGCCGAGCCCGCCTCGGCGCCGCTGTCAATGTCTTCAATCCGCTGCACCATGGCGATGTCCTCAGCATCGGCGCGCTGACCAGCGGCAGAGACATGAATTACGGCAGCATTGCCTATGAAACCTTGCTCAACGGCCTGGGCACGCGCATGGGCGGTTCCTATTCGGCATTGCATTACATCCTTGGCGATACCTTGGGCGCGCTGGATGCGCGCGGCACCGCGCAGGTGGCGAGCATCTGGGTCAAGCATCCCTTCATGCGCGCGCGCGACGCCAATCTCTACGGCCAGATCCAGTACGACCGCAAGCAACTGAACGACCGTATCGGCGTCAGCAACATCAAGACTGACCGCCATCTGGATAACTGGAGCGCGAGCCTGAACGGCGACTGGCGCAACGGCGTGCTGGCCGGCGGCATCGGCACCTGGAATATCGGCATCACCGCGGGACGCGTCGGCTTCGATGACCGGGCGGCGGAACTGTCTGATTCCGTCACCGCCAAAACGCGGGGCAGCTATACGAAATGGAACGGCAATCTCGCCCAGCTGCAAAACCTGACGCAGAACGATTCCCTGTATTTCGCACTGGCCGGCCAATGGACAAACGGCAATCTGGATCCTGCGGAAAAGATGGTCGCTGGCGGTCCCTATACGGTACGCGCGTATGACATCGGCGCGCTGTCGGGCGACACCGGGGTTTTCGGTTCGGTCGAACTGCGGCATGAGCTCGGCCAGTTCGCGAGCGGGCGCTGGCAAGTGCTGGCCTTCATCGACAGCGAACACGTGACGGTCAACAAGAATCCCTGGCTGCCGGGCGACAATGGCGCAACACTGAGCGGAGCCGGCGTCGGCATGAACTGGAGCGGACCGGACCAGTGGCATGCCAAGCTCTATATCGCCGCGCCGTTCGGCTCGACGCCGCAGCTGATCGGCGACAATAAGTCCGTGCGCGCCTGGGCCGAAATCGGCAAGGCGTTTTAGGGAACCTTAGATCCAGGGCCTTACATCTTCTGCGGGTAGTAAAGCTGGTAGAACCAGGAGCAGGCGGTTTCGATTTGCGCCTGTATGCGCGGCGGGATGTCGTGCCGTTTCGGCTTGCTGATCTGGCGCGCCTGCCTGTGGCTGTATTTCATGTGGTAGTGGCTGTCGCTTTCCTGCAGCCCTGTCGCCAGATGATCAGGATCGATTTCGAACGGCGACAGTCCCAGCCAGGAATACAGGTGCGCCATGCAGGCCGAGGGCCGCTCCATCAAGTCTTCGAAACGGATGAAATACAGGCGTTCCTGCACGTGCTTAGGCAGGTCGGCAACCGCATGCAGGGAGATCAGCGGCGCACCGATGGCCTTGTCTTTGGCAAACAGCATGTCGGCCCGCCCGAAACGGTCGAAATCGGCCAGGTGGTCGATGAAGTCGACCAGGATCGTACGCTGGTGCTGCGCTTCGATCGAGCCGTAGATTTGTCCGAGTTCGCGCAGGCACACGATCAGCTTGGCGTTCGGTTCGATATGCAGCAGCAGCTCTATCGCATGCAGCCATGCGCGGTTCTTGTCCACCACCGCCTTCTTGCCGCAATCGTGATGCCAGCCCCGCAAGAATCCCTGCATCGCCGACGTCAGGTGGGCATAGCTTTGCTCGAATTGGGTATCGAGCTGCGACAGGAAAAAAGTGTCTTCGCTGATCATGCGGCGGATCCCCAGCAAGGTGTTGCACAGGGGAGAGCTATGTCCTTCGCAATGAATCTCGGGGTGTTGGGCCAACAGTTGGCACAGCAGCGTGGAACCCGCCCTGGGTAAACCCGTTACGCCGACGAATGCTGGAATCATCTCATGGCCTTTGTTCTCATATTGAATGGCTGCCCGGCACGTTTCCGGCACTGCCGGGCGCAGGAAAACTGTTCGCAAATATTACCGCATCCTGCGCCTGTGTGGCGCGGCCGACGCTTGAATCACGGACATGAAGCGTTCCGGCCGCTGCGTTTTGAGGCATCATGTATGCTGCCGCCTGGCCGTCGCAGGGCGCCGTATCCTGTGGAGTGTTGAATGGAAAAAAATTTGACCGCGGTACCGCATGCCTTGCATGCATCGCAGCGCGCGGCGCATTACGGCCACCGTGGCGCTGTCATGTGGCTGACCGGATTGCCTGCGTCCGGCAAGTCCTCGCTGGCCATGGCCCTGGAGCATGCGCTGACGACGCTGGGATATTCCTGCTACGTGCTGGATGGCGACAATATACGCAAAGGCCTGAATGCAAATCTCGGTTTCAGTCCAGCGGACAGGAGCGAGAATATCCGGCGCGTAGGCGAGGTCGCCGCCTTGTTTGCCGACGCCGGCCTGATCTGCATCACGGCTTTCATTTCTCCTTACCGGGCCGACCGCGCGCGGGCAAGGCAGTCCTGCGGAGAGGCGTTTCACGAAATCCATCTCGCTGCCGATCTGGCGATCTGTGAATCGCGCGATCCCAAGGGCTTGTACAAGAAGGCGCGTTCGGGCGAATTGCGTGAGTTTACCGGCATCAGCGCGCCATATGAAATACCGGAGCACCCGCAGCTCGCCATCGATACCGGCCAGGAAAGTATCGCAGCAAGCGTGAAGAAGCTGGTGGCGTATGTAGAGCGCAATTTTCCGCTCGACGCAAATTAGATCATTCGGCCTGGAAATGCCGCTTGACTGAACTGGTCCTGCATCAGATACGCCCGGGCCGCGCTTGCTGCCCGGGCTTTTTTTGCCTATGCGCCGGCAGCGGCCAGGAACGGCAGTCCGCACATCTGCCGTACACGGCGACCATCACAAGCGATCCGGCTGGAGTGCGGGCCGCTATGGCGGCGGCATCGAAGAAGATCAAACCTTGCCAAACCTTGACATGAAACATGGCGGCCAAAATCCGCACTGATGGCATCGTCGCGTTTTTTTTGAAATGAAAAAAATTTGCACAGTTCGGACGCGGCAGCTTGCATGGATGTGCCGCATATGGTTACCGATCATTTCAGAGCCATCCTGAACCGCATTTTTTTCACTGCCGGATGCCTGCGCGCGCCGCCCCCGGCGCGTCGTTTACGAATGAAAAACCGTTTCCGATGCATCGTGTTCACGACCTTCAAATAACGTCATGCCGGCTTCGCATCAATGAAATGCAGGTGCCAATTTTTGGTTCTACTAAACAAAACGGCATTGGCGCTAAACAAAAATATTGCTGCAACTAAACAACGGATTACCGCTCAATCGTACCGATTGAAGTGATTTTTTTCTTGACGTTCTCATTAGTGTCAATGTTCTATAGTTACCCTACTTCAACATTATTTGACAATAAAAGACATGTATTAACATTCATTTTGAGTGGCACATGTCTTGCATAACATCAGGGAGGCGAGCGCTTGCGCGGCGTATCGTCAGCACCTTCCAAGCGCACCATGGCAAGGTTCGTTGTATATCTTCACCTGTGTAAAGACCGCAGTTAGTAGAACGTTTTATTAATCGGATCAAGCAATTCGGACGGATCGCAATACGTTATGAAAAGCTGGCACAAAAATACCTGTCATCTCTTTACCTTGTTTGCACCGCTATCCGGACCGCTTATTTGTTAACAAGGCAAAGGCGAAATGCGAATAGGAGAAATAGCAAATCGAGCAAAAGTAAGCGCACGTATCTTGCGTTACTACGAGTCGCAAGGACTGATCCTGTCACAGCGTCTGGCTAACGGTTACCGCGATTATCCACTGCAGACTGTGGAAATCGTCAGGCAGATCAAGGACCTGATTGAATGTGGTTTCAGCACGCGGCAGATTGGCACTTTCCTGCAGTCTTCCGGAAGCGAAAATTTTGATCCAAAACAAGGCGCCGCGGACCTGGCGCCACACATAGAGAAACTTCACGAACTGGATGGTCTGATCGACGTGTTGACCGAACGCCGGCGCCGGCTCTCCGAGCGCATTGCCTTGTTCGGTTCCCGCGCCGTTGCGTCGGTGAAGTAAAACAAAAAAATCATTCGAATGATTCAGGCACGCCATCGTCGCTGACGATGGCGCGGGATAGGCTGCGACAGTGTTTCGCGAGGAATTAGAAAACACGGCAGCTGGATAGACTAAAAATTGAACACGCTCAGTTTTAGCAACAGGGAATTGTCCCACCACCACCAGCCTCAGGAGATCCAAAATGGCATTGTTTTCAAACTCACCATCCCGTCGTATTAAAACCGCATTGCGCCAAGGCGGCCAAGGCATGTCGGAATACATCATCATCGTAGCGCTGATTGCGGTTGTCAGTATCGGCGTGTTTGCGGCTTTTGGCGGCGTTATTCGACATCAGGTTGCGGGCATGGCACAAGAAATGTCGGGCAACGATGGTTCGACAGAGATCACGGCAGCCAAAACTGCGGCAGATTTGGCTAAGACCAAAGCAGCTACCCAACGCACCATGAAAGATTACGGCAGCGACAACCGCTGATCGACCGCCGCTCCGGCCCGCATCGCTGCAGGCCGGAGCAAATCTTCGAATCTCAATCAACACGCTTCGTTTAGCGGGGCTTGCCGCGGCCGAGTGTTTCAGCTGCGAATAAAAATACTTTCAAATACTTTCATCAGAAAAGTAATGAATTGGTTCGGCCGGAGGCCGTCAGTCAATCATCAATAATTGATTTCTGATAGGGAGCGCATAGTGAAACGGGCATCGGGAAAAAAAGGCAGGGTCAACAGGAGCGCGGCTCTTGGCGGCTGGCGCCAGCGCGGCGCGGTGCTGCCTATCGCCATCTTCTTTTTTGCGGTGCTGTGCGTGGGCCTGTTTGCCGTCTACAACATGGCGCAGGTGACCAGCGAGAAACGGCAGCTGGTGAACGCCGCCGACGCCATCGCTTTCAGCACCGCCAACGTTGCTGCCGAAGGCTTGAACTACACTGCGTACACCAACCGCGCCATGATTTCCAATTACCAGGCGGTGGGACAGATGACGGCGATGTGGTCGAGCGTCGGCATGTCGGACCAGTACTGGAAAAACAACAGCAAGGTATTGAAGGGCATTGCAGCCCTGACCAAATTCATTCCCTATATCGGCTCCGCCCTGTCGGGCGTCACCAACGCCATCTCCAAGTTCGGCGACTTCTGGGAAAAGATAGTGAACGGCGTGCGCCTCACCAGCCAGGTGCTGGCCAATGCCGGCACCGCCACCGTATCCTTGTCGAACTATGCGATCTTCGCATCGCAGCAGGTGCACCTAGCGACCACGGTGTCCTCCATGATCAGCATGCAGAACGACCTGCTGGCAGCCAATGCGCCGCAAGCCGAATACATCCCGCAAACCATCGTCTACCAGATCGGCAAGAGCATGGTCGATTTCGGCAGCATGATCAAGCTGCACCAGCCGCCGCGCAAATTCCTCGGCCTGACCAAGATGCAGGAGGCCGGGGAAAAGGACAAGGACAAGATTGAATTCAACCTTGTGCACCATCTGATGATGAAGGAAATGTTCAACTTCACCAGCGGCAGCGGCGGCCGCCGCCTGTTTCCGAACGCCGTCGGCCTGTGGGCGGTCGACGGCTGCAATCTTTCCGCCATCAACGGCATGCTGACCGGCCTGGAAACCAACGGCCTGGAACAGATCGTGCCGGCGCTGAAAGGCAATGTCGCCGCCGACGTCATCGGCCCTGTGATCGAAGCCTTCATGAATACGGTTGGCGTCATCGTCAGTCCCATCATGTGCCTGTATGAGCGCACCGGCGGCACGCGCATGATGCAGATGCAGGACGGCACCTACGGCTGGAGCAACTTCGATGTGATCGACATCAATCCGCACCTGTTCAATATCCACATTCCGCTGGCCGGCGCCGTGACCATGTCCAAGGTCGGCCGCCAGGGCGTGGATGCGAACCAGGAAATTCCAGAGGACATGAAAAAATTCTCGGATGTGGTGAAGGCCGACGACGCTGCCAAAAAAGCCTATTGGGGCGAGGCGACCGGCCTCGACGATTGCATGTATTTCACATTGCCCAGCGGTGAAATCTATGCGCCGCGCCTGGGCGGCAAGAGCGGCGCATGCGCCTCGCTGGCCGCCGGCTCGGCAAAAAAATACTACAACCGCGGCGTCATGAATATTGCCAGGGCGGCCGGCAACAGCGCCATGAAAGGCCAGTCCGCCAACGCCAACGCTACCAGCACGCTCAACAACGCCATCGTGGCGCCGCTGGAGCCGGCGCTGGAAGCCGCCGGCAACGGCCTCAACTCCAGCAATTCGTCAGGAAGCGTGATCAACATGCCTAACGGCAGCACCAGCACCGTGCTTGGCGGTTCTCCCGCGGGCATGCCGGCTTCCGGCTCATCGCTGAATGCACCCAGCCCGGGCAGCGGCGATCCGGAAGTGCAGCTGGCGACCGCGCTGGCGCAGCAGGCGGCGAATTTCCAGAATCTCTCGAACCTGGGCGGCAATGTGGCGACTTCCGTGTCGAACATGCTGGGACAAGGCTTTTCAATGGCCCAGGAAGCTGCCGGCGATCCGCTCAACAATGTCAACGGTTTCCTGAAGTTCCTTCTGAATGCGCTGGGCCTGGGCGATCTGATCGATGTCATCAACATGCGTACATCGCGCGGCACCGAAACCTTGTTCCAGCGCCCCGGCCTGGGCGGCGTGGTCGCCGCCGACATGGGCTTGCCGGCGGAACGGTTCGGCTTCTGGGAAATGCGCGACGCCAATATCGGCAACTACAAGATCGGCGACCGCGGAGCCAGCAACCTGTTTGTCGCTTCCAAGGAAATACAGGACAACGCCTTGAAGGACCTGGGGCCGTCGTTTGTAGTGGGGCTGCAGGAATCGGTAGGCGCAATGAAGTCGCCGTTGAAAGAGGAAGGCAAATTCAACCTGGGCCGCGCGCCGATCAAGGACTACGACACCGAAATCAAGCAGGACTACCTGCAGGCAATGGGCAAGGCGCGGGTGTATTACCGGGCGCCGGTTGAACGCTGGACCAGCCGCATGCAAGTGATATCGCACGCCAATTTGATGCTGCCTTACTGGAATGCGCGGCTGGAAGGCTTGAATTATCCGGAAAAATTATTGTTCTTCACAATAAATTGAACAGCGACCCCATGCCTATCTCATCCAGAATTTTCACATTGCCGCGCAAGGCCGGACCCGGCCAGCGAGGGCAGGCCTTGTTCGAGTCGATCCTGGCCTGCAGCGTGCTCATGCTGTTCCTGTTCGGATTGCAGTGGGTCTGGCGTTTCGGCGAACTGAAGCAGCTCAATACCGAAGCGGCGCGCTTTGCTGTATGGGAGCGCACCGCCTACAAGGCGAACGGCGATGCCGATTACAAATCGCTGTACAGCGGCGACGCCGCCCTTGCTCCCAATGTATTCCGCAACGTCTACCTGACGCCGCGCGGCGCGCGCCAGAGCCAGGCCGACGGCAGCACCGCGCTGCTGCAGGACCATGCCGACTGGATGAGCACCGCGGCGCGCTTCTTTACCGACAAATTCGAGAATGCAACCTTCGGCGCCATCGCCAACGGCGCCTTGAGCGTCTCCACCAATTCCAGCAAGTCGCCGGGCGGGCCGATGGGATTCGACCCGACCGGCAATACCCTGACCAACCTGACGCTGGACCGCGAACCCTACGAGCGGGTCCAGGTCAGCGGCACGATCGGCCTCAGCGATTTCATCAAGAATTACATGGAAAAAACCTTCGGCATCGCCAAAGGGGAAACCGGCGCACCTGCCGGCGGTCTCAATCCGCGCAGCCTGGGCAGCCTGACCATGGTCACCAATTCCTGGTCGGCGCCGGTGCCGGTGGCGAACCATCGCATCGCCGAGCAGCTCAGCCCGTTTTACGACGGCGCCGCCAGCTCCGGCAGCACCGGCAATCCGGTCGGCAAGATACTCAACAGTAATTACTTCAACCTGCCGGGACTGATCGGCGGCGCTTCCGGTTTCGGCGGCAATTTCCGGGTCGACCTGGCGGGCATCAACCCGGCCCAGGTCTCGACCCTGGTCTCGCAGGGCATGGGCCTGGATTTCAACAGCCTGAAAAACCCCAGCGGCATCATCAAGGCATACAAATCTACCGACGACTACAAGGAAAATCTCAGCCTCGCGGGCAGCATGGCAGAAGCGGACTATATGGCGGTGAACTGCACGGCCGATCCCGGACGCGCCATCCGGCTGACCCAATACACCCAGGATGAGCTGTGCCCGGCCGGCATCATGCGCGCGCGCACCATCTCCATGTTCGACAATCCAGCCTGGCGCTTTTCTCCGGCGCCGTAGCAGACAAGGTAAAAAGGGGATTTATTTGAAAGTGTTGATGGCGGTTTGCTGGTGCCTGTTGCTGTGCACCGGCGCATATGCAGCGGATAAATGGAAATCGGTGGAAGGTCTGATGCTGGACGGTGTGCCGGACAACTGGCAACAGACCCGCCTGGCCGATGAAATCGAGGTGAATGGCTTGCCGATGCTGATCTATGAAATCGAAGGACCGCAGCCGCTGCGGGAAGCAGCGGTGATATTGGCGGCGAGCTGGGCCAAGGCCAAATGGAAAGTCACCACCAAGGCGGCCGGCCATGAAGTGCAGATCGTTGGCGTCAAGGACGGCTGGCTGAAACAGGCCAACCTGAGCAGCAACAACCGCAAGCAGACTCAAGGCTACCTCAGCATGTCGGACCTGCCGGCGCGCATGGAGCAAGACATCGACACCAAGGCGCCGGTGCTGGCCAAGCATCTGCGCAAGCCCCCGGGCACGGTGATCTTGAACGAAGTACGCACGGTGGACATGGTGGGCGAATCGATCCTGACCACCATGACCAACAATTTCGACATGGAACAGAACATTGCGTTTTACCAGGAAGACCGCGCCGCGGAAGCGTGGAAGCTGAGCTTCAAGAAAACCGCCGAAGACAACGGCGGCACGGTGATGCGCTATGTCTCGCCCAAGCAGCAGGAAGCGACCTACACCTTTACCAGGGGTGCCGGCCAGACTTTTGTCGTGGTCAACTGGATTACACGATGAAGGGGCGGCCGATGCAGCAAGGAACAGCAATGAAGCGCCGCCAGCAAGGGCAGGCCGCGGTTGAATATTCGATCCTGCTGGTGTGCGTGGCGCTGGTGCTGTTCGTGTCGGTGGACGGGGTGTCCTTGCTCAGCCTGCTGCTGGACGCCATACGTCATCTGAATTTCAGTTACATCAACGGCTTAGGTGTCAGCGCCACGCCAATTTAGCAAACAAGCCGAGAGCGTCATATATGTTGATCAAAGTCGGAAGAAATCTGAAACTGGGGCGTGGCGCCAGCCTGGCCGAATTCGTCGTCGCTATCCCGGTGGTGCTGATATTCGCCTTGCTGTGCCTGCAAATGGTCTTGATGTACCGGGCCAAGCTGGCGCATAACTTTGCGGTGCAGGAAGCGGCGCGCATCGGCGCCATGAGCAACGGCCGGGTGGTGCCGCGTTTCGTCACCGATCCGCTGACGGCGCAGCTGGGCAACCTTGGTTATGCGGCGGTCGGCAAGATCGTGCACAGCAAGGACTCGTCCGGGCGCGATGTCACCTCGACTGTCACTACCCCGGGCAATGAGCTGGCCGGCTCCGGCCAGGCCGAAGCCGCCAGCAACGGCGTGCCGGTCAACAATGCGGCCGGTTCGTCCAGCGGCGATCCCGACGAAGCGGCAAACCGCGCCGGTCCTATCTCCGGCTTCCTCGGCAAGGCCAAGCAAAAAATCGGACCGGCGGTATGGGCCTTCGTCAAGGGCCTGATGCGCTATGGCGACAGTTCGGTGCTGCAGGGTTACATCAACGGCATCACGCCGATGTACATGGGTAACGACACCGGCAAGGGAGCGGTAGTCGAAGCCCAGGTCGAAGCCTACAAAGACGCGATGTTCAATTCCTGCATCCTGTACCACAACCCGACCCAGGCTGCTTTCCTGGAATCGGGCGTGATCGAATTGCAGGGGCTCGATTACGGCATCCTCAAGCTGCCGGCCGACTACATGCGTTTCCGTACGCCGCTAGGCACGGTCGCTCCCGACGGCGGAGAAGATCTGTCCGACAGCAAGCTGAAAGGCGACATCACCAACAAGAGCATCCAGGAAAATACCGTGCTGTCGATCGAGATCTGGTGGAGCTATCCGCTCAAGGTGCCTATCGCCAACAGCATCATCATCGGCCTCACGCGCCTGTTCGGCAGCAGCAGCCAGAGCTCCGGCATTGCTGCCTCATTCCAGGCCAAGGCGCTGGAACGCGGCCGCTATCCGTTTTCCTCATCGGCCAGCTACCGGGCGCAAAACGCCTTGCACTGGCATCCCTTCTACCCGTTGGGAACCAAGTCGCCGCCTATCGGCGGCAGCGGCGGCTACCAGGCCTTCGACGTGGTCAGGCTGATCTGGAACAGCATCCTGAGCCGGCTGGAAGGAAAGTTCGATCCGGCCGAGCCGCAGATCGGTTTTTGCCTGGGCGCGATGGACATGGGCGACTGGGCTGCCGGCGAAAAGAACGATGTGAAGGAACACTGGTGGGGCGAGGAATATGACAAAGCTACCCACTAGGCTGTTGCGCATTTTCCGCCAGAGCCGCAATACCTCCGATTTTCCAAGACCAGCAGCGACTCCCGCCAGTTCGCAACGACGATTACTTTTACTCTCACATCATGAATATAAAACGTTTCATCAACCTGCAAAAAATCAAGAAAGCGCTACCGCTGGTCATCATCGTCCTGATTGCCGCATTCGCCGTCTTCCTCGCCAACAGCTACCTGAAAACCCGTTCCAGTGAAATCGAAAAAAGCCTGAGCGACGAAGCCAGCAAGGTGCGCACCACGGTGACGGTGCCGCGGATCGACCTCAACCCTGGCGACGTGCTGACCATGGAGCAGCTGGCCTCGCGCACGGTGCCCAAGGAATACATGAACTTCGACGTCATCTCGCCGGAGCAGATCGATGCCTATATCGGCAAGAAGATCATCCGCCCGGTGCGCAAGGGTACGCCTTTGCTGGAATCGTATTTCCTGATGTACGAATCGGTGCCGTTTTCGAAGTCGATCGAGGCCGGCAGCCGCGCCATCACGATCCCGGTGGACGAGATCAATTCTTTCTCCGGCCTGCTGCGCGCCGGCGACCACATCGACCTGTTCTACATGATGAAGCGGCCGCAGGAAGGGCCGCCCAGCGCCGGGCCGCAGCAGGAAGACACGGTGCTGGCGCCGTTGCTGAAAAATATCGAAGTGCGCGCCACCGGCCAGACCACGGTGCGCGAAGTGCTGGCGGCTGACCGCGCGCGTGAAGCCGGCCTGGGCGAGCGCCAGGGCCAGGCCGGACGCGCCACCTACAGCACGGTGACCATCTCGGTGCCGGCGGCAGACGCCCAGAAAGTCATCCTGGTGCAGACCGGCGCCCGCATCGTCGCCGTGCTGCGCAGTCCCGACGACCAGGGCGACGCCGAGAAAAGGCTGTTCCTGTCCGATGTCATCGATCCTGACGCCAAGCGCCGCCTGCAGATGCCCGGCCCGCAGGTCGATTACATCATCGGCGGCCGCTTCAAGACTGGCGAATATGCCGACAACAGCGAGGACCAGGCGAGGAAGCTCGAAGCCTTCAAGCGCCTCCTGGGCAGCGCAGCCGGTAATCCACAATGATATCCAACAAAAAGCCACGCAATAACATGACTAATCCAAGAACCTTCCGCTCCTGCCTGCTGTTGTCCGCCCTGATTGGCAGCCGCGCCTTTGCCGCTACACCTTTGCCGGAGACGTTGCAAAACCAGAACAAGGCACAAAAAACCGGCCAAAACCAGGTCCGCAGCAGCCGCGATGGCGGCGTCGAATACCTGGACGGCAATGCAATCGAACAGAACAACCTGATGAATGCGCCGGAAGGGATTCCTATCCGCAATGCCGGCGATCTTGCGGCCTTGCGGCCTTCGACCGGCCATGGCGGCATGCCGAAGGCGCAGCAGGCGGTCGACGACGAACTGGTCATGTACGCCGGCGAAGCGCGCGTGATCGAGGTCGGTGCGGTCAACCGCATCGCTATCGGCAACGGCAAGATCGCTTCGACCGCGGTGATTGAAAAGACCCGGCTGCTGATCATTGCGCAGGAAGTCGGCTTGACCAACATCCTGCTCTGGAACAAACCTAACTTTTCGCGCGAAATCCGCTTGCGGGTGACTGCGCTCAACGTCATCAAGCAGCAGCGCGACATCAAGGCTGCACTGGCCGGCCTGCCGGACGTAGATGTGGTGCGCCGTGGCGACCGCCTCTATGTCGAGGGCAACATCCGCTCGCGCGAAGATCTTTCCAAAATCACGGCGCTGACCGACCAGTACGCCAACCTGATCAACAGCACCAAGCTCGACATCGATACCGTGCCTGCTTACAAGCAGGAATCGCAGATGCTGGTGTTCGACCTGTATTTTGTCGAATTCAAGAAGGGCTACCTGGAAAACCTCGGCGTCAACTGGGCCAAGAGTTTCAACGGTTTCAACATCGGCATCTTCGGCGAAGCCTCGCGCGGCGCAGTCAACCTGCGGCCTTTGCCGCAAGACACCGGCACCGGCGGCAAGTTTGACCTGCCGGACCAGAAACTGCGCGGCATCGCCGCCAGCGTCAATGCCTCGATTGCGATTCCCTCGGTGATCCAGCTGGCGGTCGACAGCGGCGACGCCTTTGTGCTGGCTTCGCCCAGCATTGCTACCCGCAACGGCGGCCAGGCCAGGTTTGTCGCCGGCGGCGAGGTGCCGATCCCGACGGTCAGCCAGAACGGCACCAACGTCACCTTCAAGCCTTACGGCATCCTGATCGAGATCGCGCCGAAACTGGATGCGTTCAGCAACATCACCGGGATCCTCAAGGCCGAGGTCAGCAAGATCGACCCGACCGTTAGTGTCGGCGGCATTCCTGGTTTCACCACGCGCCGCACCGAGACCGATTTTTCCGTGAAGACCGGCGACGCCATCATCTTGTCAGGCTTGTACAGCCAGGACGGCAGTACCGACATCCAGAAAGTGCCGGGGCTGGGCGATGTGCCGCTGCTGGGCAACCTGTTCAAGAGCACCGGCACGATCCGCAACCAGACCGAGGTATACCTGGTAGCGATCCCGCATACGCAGGAAGGGGAGTCAGGGGAAAGTTCGAATGCCTTGCGCAACATAAGCAACCGCATCAACCAGTCGCGCAAGGCAGTGGGCATGCCGGAGGAGGCCGAGTTGCCGACGCTGCGCAACCTGCAGAAGGAAGTGCCGGCCAAGCCGCCGGTGCAGCCGGCGCTGCGGCCGGAACCCGCATTGCCGCCTGAGTACGGCAGCCACTGATTCGGCGGCGGCCGGCTAGAAGCGCAGCCGGTCGCCGATGCGCAGGGACAGCGCGGCAAGGGTAGCCGGATGGAGTTCAAGGGTGTGGCGCGCGGAGCGGTCGGAGGACAGGCTGCGGCGCTCCAGGACCGGGACGATCTTGGTGATTGCGAAGTCTTGCGACAGATACACCACGCCGATGGTGAAGTGCATGAAAAAAGTATGGACGGAATTGCAGTCCTTGAGCAGGTAGGCGCTGTCAGGCGCTAGCGTCCTGGTGAACATCAGGCCGCGCGCGCGGCTCAAAAACGAGTCGCCGATGGTGACATTGGCGATGATGATCTGATCATTTTTATATGCGGGAATAATTTTCATGGCAGAGAGCCAAAGTGGATTTGTGTTGATGGTGGTCGCGGACGATTATGACATACTCGATGAAGTTTTCGTCGACAAGGATCGCTTCGTCCTCGGCAAGGCGGAGAGCTGCGACCTGCGCCTCAAAGGCTGGAATGTCAGCAAGCTGCACGCGACTTTCCTGCTCAACGAGGGCAGTGTCTTCATCGAAGACAGCGGCAGCATCTTCGGCACCTGGGTCGACGGCGAACGCATCAACCGTCTCGGGCCGCTGAGCAGCAACACCGTGATCAAGATCGGCAATTACAGCCTGACCTTGCATACCAACCAGGAAAGGCATGAAGCCGGCGCCGGCCGCGAGCGGCAGAACCACGCCGTCAACCATGCGATCAGCGCCATCGAGCATGACTACGAAGAAGTGCTGGTGGCGGAACGCCCGCTGAAACAGGCCGGCCAGGCTCCCGCCGCGCCGCGCCCGCATACTGCAGCGCCAATCCATGCGCCGCCGCCACCGCCGCCTCGCTCGACGCCAGCCGCAGCTGCGGCAGCGCCTGCGCCGGCGGCGCCGCATCCCGGAACCCGCCCAGGCGCCGGCGGCAAGCAAATCGCGAATATCCCGGCGCGCGTGATCGATTTCGAGTTTTCGCGCTGGCGCAAGGCCTTGCATGAAGCAGTGCTGCATGAAATCGATTTGCGCCGTATCGACGCCAACAAGATGTCGGAGCACGACCTCAAGGCCAACGTCAAGAGCCTGATCAAGGAATTGCTGAGCACCACCTTCACGCTGCCGGACAACATCGACACCGATTTGCTGACCAAGGAGGTGCTGGACGAGGCGGTCGGGCTGGGGCCGCTGGAGCCGATGATCGCCGACGAAAGCGTGACCGAAATCATGGTCAACCGCCACGATGAAATATGGGTCGAGCGCGGCGGACGGCTGGAGCTTTCCAGCGCTACCTTCACCAGCGACCTGGCGGTGCTGGGCGCGATCGAACGGATCGTCACGCCGCTAGGGCGGCGTATCGATGAAAGTTCGCCGATGGTCGATGCGCGCCTGCGCGACGGCTCACGGGTGAATGCGATCATTTCGCCGCTGTCGCTGCGCGGACCGACCCTGACCATCCGGAAATTCTCGCGGCGCAAGATGGTGGCCGAAGACCTGATCAAGTATGGATCGATGACCGAGGACATGCTCAACATCCTGCGCAGCGCGGTCGAGCAGCGCCTGAACATCGTGGTCTCCGGCGGCACAGGCTCAGGTAAAACCACCTTCCTCAACATGATGTCGGCCTTCGTGCCGGACGACGAGCGCATCGTCACCATCGAGGATGCGGCCGAGCTGCAGCTGTCGCAGCCGAACCTGGTGTCGCTGGAAAGCCGGCCGCCCAATGTCGAGGGCAAGGGCCATGTGGCGATCCGCGACCTGGTGCGTAATTCGCTGCGGATGCGGCCTGACCGCATCATCGTCGGCGAGTGTCGCGGCGGCGAAGCGCTGGACATGCTGCAGGCCATGAATACCGGCCACGATGGCTCGATGACCACCTTGCACGCCAATTCGCCGCGCGACGCGCTGGCGCGGATGGAGGTGCTGGTGCTGATGGCCGGCATGAACCTGCCGGTGCGGGCGATCCGCGAACAGATTTCCTCGGCGGTGCACCTGATCATCCAGCTCACCCGCTATTCCTGCGGCGCGCGCAAGGTGACGGCGATCACCGAAGTGGTCGGCATCGAATCGGAAACCGTCCAGCTGCAGGACATCTTCAAATTTCATCGCGAAGGCCTTGACCACAACGGCAAGACCTATGGCGAATTCCGCTATTCAGGGATGAAACCGGTCTTTATGGAGAGATTGGAAAATGAATAACCAGATATTGCTGTTTTCAGGGATCCTGTTTGCGCTGGTGCTGTTCGTCGCCTGGTCCCTGATGAACTCGAAGAGCTATTTCCTCAAGGTGCTGTTCGACATGCACGTGCGCTACATCGGCCACATCAAGGAATGGACCGGGCTGCGCGACGGCCGCGTCTACATGGTGCTGTTCGCCCAGGTGGCGGCAGCCCTGATGCTGGTGCTGGTGATCTATTTCGTGCTGCGCAACATATTCCTGGTGCTGCTGATCGGCTATTTCATCTTCAAGGCGCCGCTCTGGATCAGCAACTACAAGCGCAAGCGCCGTCTCAACAGCATCGAATACGAATTGCCGACCGCGCTCACCGTGATCGCTTCCAGCCTGACGGCCGGCGTGTCGCTAAGCATTGCCTTGCAGTCGTATTCCAAGGAGAGCAGCTCGCCTCTGGCCAGCGAGTTCGCGCACGTGATCCGGCTGCAGAAGGTCGGCGTCGATTTTGAAACGGCGATCGAAGAAGTCGGCAAGCGCATCGACCTGGTCGATTTCCAGCTGCTGGTGATGACCTTCCGGATCTCGAAATCGGTGGGCGGCAACTTGTCGGAAACGCTGATGAGCCTGTCCAACACCATCCAGCAAAAGCTGACGATCGAAGGCAAGATCAGGTCGCTGACGGCGCAAGGCAAGATGCAGGGCTGGGTCATGATCTGCCTGCCGGCGCTGGTCGGGATTGCGCTGTTCTTCATCCAGCCGGCCGAAATGGGGCTGCTGCTGACCACGTTTTACGGCAAGATCGTACTCTTCATCTGTCTCACCATGGCCTACATCGGCCACAAGGTGATCCAGAAAATCCTGGCCATCGATGTCTGACGGCCGCGGACATATCGTTATCGGACAAATGCCATGAGCAGCTCAATCTATCTTTACGGCGCGATCATACTAGCCTTCGGCAGCCTTAGCGTATTCATGTTTTACCTGTTCCGGCTGGTGGCCAACGTCAAGGTCACCAAATTCCGGCCGAACATGGATCCGCTGCCGCCGTTGCTGAAAAAAATCTGGCACGGGGTGATGTTCTTCGATTTCTATTTTGGCGCGACAGTGTCGGAGGCGCGCCTGCAGAAACGCAAGCAGATGCTGAACACCGCCGGCCTGGAATATTTCATGACGCCCGGCGAGACGTTCGCCTTGCAGTTCTTCTCGCTGGCAGTAGCGGTTTTTTTCGCCGCATTGGTCGGCCTGGCGGCGTTTGGCGTCGACTACATCGTGCTCATCATCATGCTGGTGCTGGGCCTGATAGGCTGGTTTTATCCGTTGATGTGGATCCGCGACCAGAAGAAGAAGCGCAACATTGAAATCTCGCGCTACTTCCCGTCTTTCGTCGATATCGTGACGCTTTGCTGCGAATGCGGCCTGACCTTGAACACCGCCATCGTCAATTTCTGCGAACGCGGCCCGGAATGCATCTTGCGCCATGAGATCGAGCGAGTAGTGCGCGACATGAAAACCGGCGCCGGCCGCGCCGACGCCCTGGGCAAGTTCGCGCGCCGCACCGGCAACATCGACATTTCGCGTTTTGTCGGCATCGTCCTGCAATGCGACAAGCTCGGCGTGCCGCTCGGGCCTACCTTGCGCAAGTTCGCCGAACAAAAGCGCACCGAACGTTTCCAGCGCGCCGAGAAGCTGGCGATGGAAGCGCCGATGAAAATGATCGCGCCCCTGATCATGTTCATCTTCCCGATCACCTTTATCATCATTGCTTTCCCGATCGTGATGACGATCCTGATGAATTTCAAATAAGAGAAAAGATGAAAAAAATCGTCGCTGCGATTGCGGCTTTTTCCTTGGCCGCCGCCAGCCAGCTGGCATGGGGCGCCAAGGTCATGCCGGAACTGAAGAAAGCCAATACCGACATCTGCCTGAAAATGGGCGGATCGGCGCGCGGTGCGCCAAAGGCGCCGGAAAAAATGCCAGCCTTTTGCGGCTGCGTGTCCGATGCCTACTGGGACAGCGTGCCGCAAAGCGAATACAACCTGCTGGTGCAGACCGGCAAATCGCCGTCGCTGGAAGCCAACCTGGAAAAACGCCTCGACGCGGCCAAGGCGGCTTGCCTGAAGAAGGCCGGCTAAAACCGCATCAGCCGATTACCTTCGGGCGCAGCAGGTCTTCCAGGCCGATGCGGCGGAACATCTCGCTGCGCACGCGGTCGGCGACGCCGTTGACGATCTCGCAGCCGTCTTGCGACGGATCGATATGGGTCCGCAACGGACGGCTGCCGAAAGGCATGCCGATCACTGCGACGATGGCGTCGGCTACCGATCCGGCATCGGCGTCGGCCGGCTCCAGCGCCGCCAGTCCCTGCAGCGCCTGCTGCGGCACGCCGGCGTAGGGACCATTGTCATACTCGGCAGCGCGCGCCTTGTCGACCGGTGCGCCGGAATGAGTGAAATGATTGGTGCCCTTGGTGAATGCGCCAGGCACGATGATCGACGTCTCTATGCCCCAGCGCGCCAGTTCTCCCGCATACGACACCGCCAGCGAATCCATGGCAGCCTTGGCCGCGAAATACGGCGACAGGTAAGGCGGCGTGCCGCCGCGCGCGCTGCTGGAAGAAATCCACATGACCAGGCCCTTGCCTTGCTTGCGCAATTGCGGCAGGGCGGCGCGGTTGACGCGTTGCGTGCTGAGCACGTTGATGTCGTACAGCTGGGCGAACTGTTCCGGCGTAAATGCTTCGGCCGGACCGAAGGACATGTGGCCGGCGTTGTGGATCACCACGTCGAGCCGGCAGCAGGCGGCGATGATGCTGGCGATGCCGGCGTCGACCGAATCGGCGGCGGCGACGTCGAGCTCGACGCTGCGCAGGTCGACCTTGTGTTCGGCGGCATAGCGCGCGGCTTCAGCGACCTGGGGCGCATTGCGGCCCTTGGTTTCGCGCATGCTGGCATACACGATATGCCCGGCGTGGGCCAGGGCGCGGGCGGCGAGGGCGCCGAAGCCGCTGGAGGCGCCGGTGATGACGATGACTTGTTGCATGATGTTTTCCTTTCGCAGGTATCTAGGAATGGCGCGTCGTTCCAGCGCTCAGATGATGCCGCCGTTGGCGCGCAGCACCTGGCCGTTGATCCAGCCGCCGTCGGCGCCGGCCAGGAAGGCGACGGTGGCGGCGATGTCTTGCGGCTGGCCCAGGCGTTCCAGCGGCGCCAGCTTGGCGAGGCGGTCGACCACTTCTTGCGGTTTGCCGTTGAGGAACAGGTCGGTGGCGGTCGGCCCTGGCGCAACGGCGTTGACCGTGATGTTCTTGCCGCGCAGCTCCTTGGCGAGCACGCTGGTCATCGCTTCCACTGCTGCCTTGGTGGCGGCGTACACGCCATAGGACGGTTGCAGCATGCCGACCACGCTCGACGAGAAGTTGACGATGCGACCGCCGTTGCGCAGCCGTCTGGCGGCTTCGCGCAGGGTGTTGAAGCTGCCCTTGAGGTTGATGGCGACCTGGCGGTCGAAGCCGGCATCGTCGGTATCGGCGATAGCGGCATTGAGCATGATGCCGGCATTGTTGACCAGCACGTCGACGCCGCCGAATGCCTGTTCCGCGGCATCGAACATGGCGCGCACCGCGGCCGGGTCGCTGACATCGGCCTGCACCGCGAGCGCCTGGCCGCCTTGCTGCACCAGCTGCCGGGCCAGCGTTTCGGCTGCCGCGGCGCTGCCGGCGTAGTTGACGATGACGGCAAAGCCGTCGGCTGCCAGCCGTTGCGCTACTGCGGCGCCGATGCCGCGCGACGATCCGGTGACGATGGCTACTTTTGCGTTGTTCATGTGAGGCTCCTTGAGATTGGTTTGAGGGCTGTTTTTAACCACCCTGGTGTTCCTGGATATCGGTTTGCTGGGCAGTGGATACATCATGCCGGTTAATTATTCATGGATAAACTGGCTGAAATTGACAATACTATTCAATGGTAATCAACAATTGGGCGAGCGGGACCGGCGCCCGGCATCCTGCGCTCAAGGAAGGTGGTGGAGGCTACGGATAGGAAAATTGCAGGCTTCACCTGCGCGCGGCAGGTCAATGCAGGATGGCGCGGCAAGCGGCCGCCCGGATATTCCCTGGCTGTGGCGTCAGTCTTGCAGGTAGCTGCGCAAGGTGCCGCCCCGGTAGTCAAGGCGGAACTGCTTGCGTTCTTGCAATTCCGGCACCACCAGGTCAACAAAATCTTCAAAGCCGTTCGGTAAATGCACCGGCGTGACGACAAAACCGTCGGCGCCTTGCTGCGCCACGATATGCACCATCCAGTCGGCGATGTCGGCGGCGGTGCCGGCTACTTGCGGCACCAGCACGCCGCTGGCGTACATGCGGCCGATGTCAGCCAGCGTCAGCCGGCGCTCGGCGGACAGCTCGCGGATCAGGCTGAACAAGCCTTGCATGCCGGCCACCTCCAGGTCGGCGATGGGCGCATCCAGCGCGTAGCCTGAAAAATCCACGTTCATGTGGCTCGACAGCGTCGACAACCCCACGATAGGATCGACCAGCGCGTTGTGCCGGGCGCGCTTGTCTTCGGCCTCGGCGCGCGAAGCGCCGACAAAAGGCATGACGGCGGTCAGCACCTTGATGTCGCCAGGCTTGCGGCCGAATTTGGCGGCGCGGCTTTTCAGGTCCTGGTAAAAACGCTGCATGCGGGGCAGGTCGGGCTGTATGCCGAACACCACTTCCGACCAGCGCGCCGCAAAATCCTGGCCGCGCTGCGACGATCCGGCCTGGATGATGACCGGCCCGTGCTGCGGCGAGGCTGGAATGTTCAGCGGTCCGCGCACATTGAAGTAGGCGCCGCTGTGGGCAATCGCAGATACCCGGTCGGCATCGGCGTAACGGCCGCTGCTTGCCTCCAGCAGCAGCGCGTCGGGCGCCCAGCTGCCCCACAGCTGATGCACCACGTCGAGGAATTCGTCGGCGCGGTCATAACGTGCGTCGTGGCTCAAGGTATGGCGCAAGCCGAAATTGTCGGCTTCGCCCTGGTTGACCGAAGTCACCACGTTCCATGCCGCGCGTCCGGCCGAGAGGTGGTCCAGGGTGGCGAATTCGCGCGCCAGGCTATACGGCTGGCTGTAAGTGGTTGAACGTGTCGCGCCCAGTCCTATCTTGCTGGTGAGGGCGGCCAATGCGCCAAGCACAGGCAGGGGATCGAGCCGGGTCGCGTCCTGGTCGCCGTGGCTGACGCCATAGCGGTGGTCGCCGCCGAAGCGGGTTGAGACTGCCAGGCGGTCGGCAAAAAACAGCAGGTCGAATTTGCCGCGTTCCAGCGTTTGCGCGATGCGCGCGTAATAATCGAGTTTCAGGAAACCGCCCGGGCTGCTTTCCGGATGGCGCCACAACACCTGGCTATGGGCGGCGTTGCCGGCGATCAGGAAGGCGGCAAGGTGCATCATGGTTCATTTTCCGTAACGGGTTCGGGTCAACAGGCGCTACAGCAAAGCTTCGGCGTACACCTTGTCTTTGACTTGCACCTGCGCCTTGATCAGGTTCAGCTTGTAGAAGACTTCAACGATCTGCTGCTGTTCGGCGATGATGGCGGCGTCGATCGGCACCACGGTGTAATTGCGGCGCTCCGTCGCCAGCTGCAGTACCTTGGGGTCGACGCCTAGCTGCGGCGCCAGCAAGGCTGCGGTTTCCTGCGGGTGCGACTGGGCCCAGGCATTGGTTTTTTTCAGTTCGGCAAACAGGATGCGGATGATGTTCTTGTTGCGGTCGACGAAACCGGGATTGGCCAGGTGGAAGGTGCGGTTGCTGGACAAGCCGGTGCCGTCGCGCAGGATGCGCGGACTGGTCGAAATCTGCTGGCCCGCCAGGTAGGGATCCCACAGCGTAGCGGCGTCGACATTGCCGGACTGGAAAGTGGCGCGCACGTCGGCCGCGTTGGTGACGTAGACCGGGACGATGTCGCCATAGCTCAAGCCGGCTTCCTCCAGCGCCCGCACCAGCAGGTATTGCACATTCCAGCCGCGTCCCAGCGCGACTTTCTTGCCCTTCAGCTCCTTTACGGAGCGGATCGGCGAATCCTGCGCGACAAAAATCCCGATGCCTTTCGGATACGGCTGTTCGGCGGCCAGGTACACGGCATTGACGCCGGCGGCGTTGGCAAAGGCGGATGGCGTGTCGGCGGCATGGCCGAAATCGATGGCGTCGCCATTCAGGGCTTCGGTCAGCTGCGGGCCGGCCGCAAACTCGAACCATTTGACTTTCCATCCCAGCGGCTGCAAAGCCTGTTCCAGGTTGCCGCTGCCTTTCAGGATGTTGAGCGTGTTGAATTTCTGGTAACCGATGCGCAGCGTACGTTCTTCGGCCGCCAAGGCCGGCAGCGCAGCCGCCGCCGCGCCGGCCGCCAGTCCCTGTAAAACAAGCCGCCTCTGGCCGGATATGGTCTTCATTTCTACGGGTTCCCTCAGTCGGTCTGGCTCATGCATCCTGCATGCAAACGACCATGCTAGCCGCAGCGGCAAGGAAGGGGAACGAAGCGTTTCGACGATGCTAAATCGGTTTCTGTATAAGCGCCGCCTGCGGCGCCATATCCGGCGGCAGCCGGCCCATGGCGGGTATGGTAAATTGATTGCCTTCATCCCAGGAGCGCATGCCATGTCCAGCCGCACGCTGAATCTCGACGATACTCTCTACGATTACCTGCTGGCGCATTCGCTGCGTGAGCATCCAGCGCAAACCGCGCTGCGCGCAGCGACCGCCAAGCATGCGCGCGGCGCCATGCAGATTTCTCCCGAGCAGGGCCAGTTCATGGCCTTGCTGATACGCCTGACGGGAGCGCGCAATACGATTGAAATCGGCGTGTTCACCGGCTATAGCGCGCTGTCCGTGGCGCTCGCGCTGCCCGACGGCGGCCGCATCCTGGCCTGCGACATCAGCGACGAATACACCAGCATTGCGCGCCCGTATTGGGAAGCTGCCGGCGTCGCGCACAAGATCGACTTGCAGCTGGCGCCGGCGCTGGCGACACTCGACGCCCGCCTTGCCGCCGGCGCCGCGGGGCAATACGATTTTGCCTTTATCGACGCCGACAAGACCGGCTACGATGCCTACTATGAGCGCTGCCTGCAGTTGTTGCGTCCTGGCGGACTGATCGCCATCGACAATGTGCTGTGGGGCGGCAGCGTCGCCGACGTCGCGGAAGATGACGACACCGCCGCCTTGCAGGACCTGAACCGCAAGCTGCACCGCGACGAGCGGATCGACCTGTCCATGCTGCCGGTCGGCGACGGCTTGACGCTGGCGCGCAAACGCTGAGCGTTCGGCGTTCGGCGTTCGACGTTCGGCGCCAGCGTCATTTCGCCGGCAGCTTGCTGCCGTAGCCTTCGATAGCTTGTCTTAGGATGGGACACGGGTCACTGTGTCCAGTCCTAAAATAGGTTGACAGGTTTTATTGCAACAGAGACGCCCGATGCACCGCATCGGGCGTTTTGTATT